>CALWNO010000033.1 GCA_944382785.1 uncultured Gemmiger sp.
GATGACGACATTTACGACGATGCCCACGACGACATCTACGATGACGACATTTATGACGACGACCACGATGACGTCTATGATGATGACATTTATGACGACGACCACGATGACGTCTATGATGATGACATTTATGACGACGACCACGATGATGATCGGGACGACTGATGACCGCGTCTTACGTTTTGGTGTCCTCCGCGTTCCGGATGTGTATCAAATAGCGGCCCTACGCTTCAGGTGAACGGAATCGCCCCAGCTGCGGCAGAGGATACAAAAAAGCCTTACGAAAACGTAGGGCTTTTTTCTTGTGTTCAGCCTTCGGGAAAAAGGCACCAAGGACAGCCTTTACAAAGCATGCAGGACAATTTTTTTCGGAAAATTAAACTAGTTTAATGACAGTATGATAGAAGAATGCTATACGGGCATCAATTCTTGTTACACAATTTTTTCACAAATGCCTTGATTCTCCGGGATGAAGCCTTTTGAAAAAAATCCCTGATCCTGTCTGAATTCGGACATCTGCCCCGGGAAAAATGCCCTTAGAACGAGAGGCACAAACTGTACGGTATTGTGGAAAGAGAGGAAAACAATGGTTTCATCCGCCGGCAGATGAAACTTGCGCTGGCAAGAAACAAGTCATACAGAAAGGAAGTACGGATTGGAGTCATTATGGAGAATTTGCTTTTTCAGTCTTCTGGAATGCCTGCCAAACAAAAAAAGTTCCTGCAGCTTTGTGGTATCCTGCTGATCATTTGCGGACTGATCCTTCTGGTTATTGCCCAGATCAAAGAGTCTTCCTGGTACGGGTATTCCTATTATTTGTTTGATGAGGACGGACGGACCCTGCTCTCTCTGCTGGGAGGGCTGGGATGTGTGTTCGGCGTTGCCGGGTTGCTGTATATTCAGTTCGATTCTTCCAATAAAGCGCAGCTGTTGATGTACGACAGCTGCGTGATGGGCGTACAGCCTACTCCTCTTCAGAAATTTTCTCTGTCGTACGATGAGATCACCAATGTGGAACAAGTCACTGTGATCAAGACCGATATGCTGATTATCAGGACAAGTATTACTACCTATACGGTCCCTACGGATAATTTGCAGCAGGCCTATCAGGTGCTCTGCCAAAAGGTTGCAGAGGCACGGGCAAAGAGCAAGGCAGAGTAAAAACCTCCACCCGATGAGCACAAAGAAAAGGAGAAGAGGCAATTGAACACAAGACGTGTGGCGGCGCTTGTTTTCGCGTTACTGGTGAGCTTGTGCATGGTAAGCTGCGGAACAAGAAAACCGGAAACGGTCTATGAATATGGAACTTTCGATCAGTCCATCGAAGAAGTGTTTGATATCCAGGAGGATACCAAGAAAGAAACGGCTATCGCAGGGCAAACCACCAATTTTTCACCGGTAGTGGTCAGCTCCGCACAAACGGAAGATGGCGGCTGGGTTGCCTGGGATGATGGAAAATACGCGTACACCGCGGAAGACGTGGGAAGCTCGTCCGTGTGCGGCAGGTTCGTCACCCATTATTATTGATGAAATTTGAGGCCGTGGCCTTGCCGGAAGCCTGACCGGGCGGTTCCGCCGGAAAAAGGAGAAACCGATAGGCTGTTGGGACACGCGCCGAAAACGCAGAATGGGAAAGAACGTTCCCTTTTATTGAAAATGAAAAAAGACGGCAGAAGTGCCGCCTTTTTTCAATGCCTCGCAATCCGTCAGGACTCACCGCCCGCACCGACGGAAAAAAGGGCCCCAAGGGCCCCTCGGTGGGTTTCAGTGTGACCAGATGTTGTTTTCCAGATCCCGCAGCCGGGCTTTATAATCCCGCACCAGTTCTTCTGTGTTGTCCACGTCGGGAAAGGTGAGCAGGTAGTCGTCGCCCGCGGTATGGAACCCCACCACCCCGGCCAGACCTGCCATTTCGGCTACCTTGACCAGGGTGTGAAAATCGTACTCCTTGGAACTGATCAATACATTCACGGAAAAACACTCCCTTGCAGCAGATGCTGTTACCAGCATACCACAAATTCCCCCGGAAGGAAACGGGAAAATTTACCCATGTCTCCTCACACCGGGTCGGGCGCCTGGCCGTCGTGGGCCTTCCATTGGCATTCGGTCAGCTCCATGTGGGTAAAGACCGCCCGGAAGGAGGAATCCTCCGGGCTGCAGGCATACAGGCCGAACCGGATCTCCCCGGTGGCCGCGTGCAGATGGCACACCCGCATCTGGTGGAACACCGCCCCATCCGACGAGCACTCGATGCAGAAATCGTCCTGGCGGCGACTCAGGCGGTACCACATGGACTTTACCTCCGCCGGGATCTCGGTGGTGGCCCAGTCCGACCAGCCGTGGTTGGTCACCACGCTGCCCAGATGCTGGAACCGCTCATTCTCGTATTCCACCGACCCCTTCAGCCAGTTTTCGCTGTCCAGATACACCACCACGCCGCACTGGTCAAAGCGGTGATGGCTCCGGGTGAAATCCGTCCGGACCACAAAGGAGAAGAAAGGCTCCGCCGTGGCCATCTGCAACACCGGGGCGTTGTCGTTGCGGAAATGGTAGTAGGTCCGCTGCCACAGGTCGGTGTGGGGGTTGGTCTCGATCTCGATGCGCTCCGGGGTCAGCAAACAGCTTTTGGGTTCCCGGGTCCACTGCAGGGCGTTCACATCCCATTTCATTCTTCATACCTCCCGTATTTTTCCTTGTCCGCCGGGGTGATTTTACGCAGCACCCGGCAGGGGTTGCCCACTGCCACCACCCCGTCCGGGATATCCCGGTTCACCAGGCTGCCCGCGCCGATCACCGTGTTGCTGCCGATATGCACCCCGGGCAGCACCGTCACCCCGGCGCCGAACCAGACGTTATCCCCCACCGTGATGGGGTAGGCATATTCCAGCCCCCGGTTGCGCTGTTCGCTGTCCAGGGGATGCCCGGCGGTGGAGAAGGTGCAGTTGGGGGCAATGAACACATTGTCCCCGAAGGTGACTCTGGCGCCGTCCAGGATCACGCAGTTGTGGTTGGTGTAAAAGTTTTCTCCGATCTCAATGTTGCAGCCGTAATCACACCAGAAGGGGGCGGTGATGCAGAACCGCCGTCCGGTTTTCCCCAGCAGCCGGCGGATGATCTCCTCCTGCTGCTCCCCCCGGGAGGGCGGCAGCTGGTTGTAGGCAAAACACAGATCCTTGCACCGGGTCCGCTCCCGGATCAGGGCCTGGTCATTGTTGGCGTCGTACAAAAGGCCCTTTTCCATCTTTTCCCGCTCGGTCATTCTTCCTCATCCTTTCTGTCCATGGCGGTCCAATACATGCCCCAGCGGTAATATTCCTCCGTGTGGGGCAGAAACACAAAATCCGGCAGATACTCTTCCGGAATACAGCGCAGGCAGGCGGCACGGATGCGGGGCAGATCCTCCGCCCGCAGCAGGTCCCCGGTGAACAGCAGCCGATGGGGGTTCAGGATGGAGATCAGGGCAATGGCCGCCTGGATCACCAGCGGCTCCGCCGTGGGACGCTGCAGCTGTTGGATCTGCTCAGCGCGGGGGATGCCGTAGTCCAGAAACCCCACCATCCCCGCAAACAGATTCTGACCGGTGAGCAACATCCCCTTGTGCACCGTGGCGGTGCCGGGCAGCACCCCCGCCGGATAGTTCACCAGGGTGATGATCTCCTCCTCCACCTGTTTCTGCCGGTAGTAGCCGTAGACCTTGTAGTGCATATCGTTGGCCAGGAACACCGGCCGGTGAAACCGGGCTTCCAACAGCGCCTTGAGGGGCACCTCCTCCAGTTCCGGCAGATCGCTGTGGCGGATCACCCCCTTCTCCGCAATGCTGGGGGTCCCCACCATGATCCGGCTGATGTTGGGGAACTGTTCCAGGGCGGCGGCCGCCTGCTGCTCCACCGCAGCCGCGTCCAGACAGGGGAAGGTGCGCTCCTGCCGCAGGCGCAGCCGCCCGGTGGGGGACAACACCAGGGTGGTGACCGACCGGACCCCCTGCAGCAGGGAGAAGAAAAGGCAGAGGATGCTCTCGTACTCCTCATTCAGGGTGTAGAAGGCGGCGTTGCGGCCCACCTCATGGCGTTCGTGTTTCCGGCCCAGCACCTCCCCGGCGGTTTCCATCTCGTTGAGATAGGTGTTGCAGCTGGCCACGCTGAGCCCGGTGCGCTGGGCGATCTGCTGTTTGGTGCAGGATGCCCCGGTGCGCAGCAGCGCCCGGATGCGGGCCTTGTTGGCCCGCTTGATGGCGGCAGAATCCTTCATGATGCCGGTGACCTCCATTTATTATTACTATTATTATAACTATTGTAATAATAAAGCGCAAGAGGGCAGCACCCCGGAACCGGGGTGGGGCGCTGCCTGATTTTTCCCTGCCTTGACAAGGGCGGCGGTTTTCTGTAAAATGAAACACAGTTTCAAATTGAGGGGGCGTATGTTGTGGCATCCAAAATCCATTACCACACCCGGCAGAGCCGGGAGGTGGCCCAGTACCTGCAGGATCGGCCGGGACAGCATGTGACCGCCGCCGAGCTCTGCGCCTGCTTTGCCGCCCAGGGCCAACCGATGAGCAAGGCCACCGTCTACCGCCGGCTGGACCGGCTGGTGGAGGCGGGGCTGGTGACCCGGTACACGGTGGACGGGGTCACCGGGGCCTGCTATGCCTGGAACGGCCCGGCGGATGCCCCCTGTGAGGAATCCTGCACCCACTGCAAATGCGAAAAATGCGGGGCGCTGATCCACCTCCACTGTGAGGAGGTGGCCCATCTGCGCCGCCACCTGCTGGACTGCCACGGCTTTGCCCTGGACCCCCGCCGTACGGTGTTTTACGGCCTGTGCCAGGCCTGCCGCGCCGCCGAAGGCGCCTGAGTCCTTTCCCGCCTTCCCCCATTTCCCCGAAAGGAGTACCCGACCCATGCAAGCAGCCTGCCGCAAACCGGCCGCCTGGATGCTCTGCGTCCTGCTGGCCGTGGGGGTGTTCTTTTCGGCCTGGTTTCTGGTGCGGGAGACCCGCCATACCTGTACCGGGGACGCCTGCCCCGTATGTGCCGGGCTGCAGGCCGCGGCCCGGCGGCTGAAAGCCGGTGCCCGGCCGGCGGCTCCGACGGCGGCAGCCCCGGTCCTGCGCCGGGCCCGCCCCCTGGAGGGCGGCCCGGTCCGCACCCGGTCGGGGACCACCCTGGTGGACTGCAAGATCCGGCTGGACAATTGAATTTTTCCTTCCCGACCAGGGACGCAGTGCGCCATGCGCACCGGGCCCCTGGTTTTTGGCACCCATTTTTCAACCAAATGCCGAAAATCGGAGGAAAATTCTATGAAAAAAGCACTTTCTGTTCTGCTCACCGCAGCCCTGCTCACCGGCTGTGCCGCCCCGGCGGTCCCAGCCACCCCCGAAACCGCCGCGCCCCTGCGGGTGGTGGCCACCGTGTTCCCGGTGTATGACTGGGTGCGCCAGGTGGCCGGGCCGGATTCCGGGGACCTGGACCTGACCCTGCTGCTGGACGGCAGCACCGACCTGCACAGCTACCAGCCCACGGCGGCGGACATGGCGGCCATCTCCGGCTGTGACCTTTTCGTCTATGTGGGCGGGGCCTCGGATGCCTGGGTGGAGGACGCCCTGGCCCAGTCCCCCAACCCCGACCGCCGCACCCTCAACCTCATGGAGCTGCTGGGCAGCCGGGTCTATGCGGAGGAGACGGTGGAAGGCATGGAGCCGGAGGAAGAGGAGGACCACGACCATGGGGCGGAGACCGACGAGCACATCTGGATGTCGCTGCGCAACGCCGGGGAGCTGTCGGCGGCCATCGCGGACACCCTGGCGGAGCTGGACCCGGCCAACGCCCACCGGTACACCGACAACGCCACCGCCTACGGGGAACAGCTGGACCGGCTGGATCAGCAGTACACCGCCGCGGTGGAGGCCGCCCCGGGCAAGACCCTGCTGGTGGCGGACCGGTTCCCCTTCCGCTACCTGGCGGAGGACTACGGCCTGACCTACTACGCTGCCTTCCCGGGCTGTTCCGCCGAGACCGAGGCCAGCTTTGAGACGGTGGTCTTTTTGGCGGACAAGACGGCGGAACTGGACCTGCCCGCCGTGCTGACCATGGAAGGCTCGGACGGCCGCATTGCCGAGACGGTGGTCCGGAGCGCCGGGGGTGACCGGCCGGTGCTGACCCTGGACGCCATGCAGGGCAAAATGGTCGGGGATGCCACCTACCTTTCGGTGATGGAGAAAAATCTGGCGGTGCTGCGGCAGGCGCTGGGAACGGAGGAGGTGGCCTGATGGCGCAGATCCTTGGCGAAAACCTTACCCTGGGGTATGAGGGCAAAGCGGTGGTGCGCCGGCTGAACTTCACGGTGGAGGCGGGGGACTGCCTGTGCATTGTGGGGGAGAACGGCAGCGGTAAAACCACCCTCCTGCGGACCATGCTGGGGCTGCAGCCGCCCCTGGAGGGCCGCATCCGGTTCGGGGACGGCCTGACCCGGCGGGACATGGGCTACCTGCCCCAGCAGACCGAAGGGCAGCGGCATTTTCCCGCCCTGGTAAAGGAGATTGTGGAGTCCGGCTTTCAGGGCCGGTGCGGTCTGCGTCCCTTTTACACCCGGGCGGAGAAGGCCGAAGCCCGCCGGATGCTGCAAAAGGTGGGGGCCGCGGACCTGGCGGGGCGGTGTTACCGGGAACTGTCCGGCGGGCAGCAGCAGCGGGTGTTGCTGGCCCGGGCCCTGTGTGCCGCCCGGAAGGCCCTGCTGCTGGACGAGCCGGTCACCGGCCTGGACCCCAAGGCCGCCGAAAGCCTGTATGCCCTGATCCGGGACCTGCACGCCCAGGGCATCACCATCCTGATGATCACCCACGACCTGGGCCCCGCCCTGCCCCTGGCCACCCGGGTGCTGACCATGGGCGGCGAAGGAGGTGCGGTATGATCGCCACCCTGCAATATTACTGGACCTTCCCCTTTGTGCGGTACGCCCTGGCGGTGGGGGTGCTCATCGCCCTGTGTGCTTCCCTGTTCGGGGTCACCCTGGTGCTCAAGGGCTTTTCCTACCTGGGAGACGGGCTCTCCCACGTGGCCTTCGGGGCCATGTCGGTGGCCACCGTCCTGCGCTTCACCGACTCCATGCTGCTGGTGCTGCCGGTCACCGTCCTGGCCGCCGTCCTGCTGCTGCGGGGCGGCCGCCGGGCCGGAATCCGGGGAGACGCAGCCATCGGCATGCTGTCGGTGGGGGCCCTGGCCCTGGGCTACCTGGTGACCAACCTCTTCTCCGCCGGGCCCAATCTGGCAGGGGATGTATGCAGCACCCTCTTCGGCTCCACCTCCATCCTCACCCTCACCAGGGGGGAAGTCTGGCTCTGCGCCGGGCTGGCGGCGGCGACGGTGGGGCTCTTCCTGCTGCTCTACCACAAGATCTTCGCCCTCACCTTTGACGAGACCTTCGCCCGGGCCTCGGGCATGGGGGCCGGGCGTTGGCAGCTGCTGCTGGCGGTGCTCATTGCGGTGATCGTGGTGCTGGCCATGTACCTGGTGGGCTCGCTGCTCATCTCCGCCCTGGTCCTCTTTCCGGCGCTGGCCGCCATGGGGGTCTGCCGCAGCTTTCTGGGGGTCACGGTCTGCGCCGCGGTGTTCGCGGTGGTCTGCGCCGCCGGGGGCATCCTCCTTGCGGTGCTGGCCGGCACGCCGGTGGGGGCCACCATCGTGGCGGTGAACATGGCCGGGTTCGCCCTGTTCCGGCTGGCGGGAGCGGTGCGGGGAGGTGTCCTGTGATCCGCCGCCTGCTGGGGGCGGGGCTGGCCGTCCTGGCCCTCACCGCCTGTGCCCCGGCCCCCGCACCCCCGGCCTCTGGGGCGGCTGCCGCCACACCGGCCCCCACGGCCGCCCCCACACCGGCCCCCACCCCCGACAGAACGGTGGACCTGACCGCCCTGTCCCAGACCATGGCCTTTGCGGAGCTGGCCGCCATGACCTTCTCCCCGGAGGAATACCTGGGCAGGACGGTGCGGATGGAGGGACAGCTGGCGGTGTACCCCGCCAACCCGGCCCTGGAGGTGGAGTATTTTTACGCGGTGGTCATGGAGGACGCCACCGCCTGCTGCCAGCAGGGACTGGAGTTTGTGTGGGAGGGGGAGATGCCCCCGGAAGGCACCACCCTGGTGGTCACCGGCCGGTATGAGGCCTACGACTGCGGCGGCCTGCCCAGCTACCACCTGGTGGCCGATACGGTGGAGCTGCCCGGGCAGTAACCCCGGCCCACCGGGCCCCTTGCCCGGCTGATTTTCTCCCCTTGCAAAAAACGGGCAGCCCTCGTTGACAAGGAGGGCCGCAGCGGCTTATACTCGAACCAGAAGGAAAAAACCGGTGGGGCGGACGGCCCGGCCGGTTTTTTGCAGATATTCCACCCCAAGGAGGAAGGTATATGGAACTTTGGTACCGCCAGCCCGCCCGGGTCTGGGAGGAAGCCCTGCCCTGCGGCAACGGACGGCTGGGCTGTATGGTGTTCGGCCACCCGACGGAAGAGCGGGTGCAGCTGAACGAGGAAAGCCTCTGGAGCGGCCCGCCCATGGACCGCCTGAACCCGGACAGCAAGGCCGCCCTGCCCCGGGTGCGCCGCCTGCTGCGGGAAGGCCGCGTGCAGGAGGCGGAACAGCTGGCTCTGCAGGCCCTGTCCGGCACACCGGAAAACGCCCGGGCCTACCAGACCCTGGGGGACTGGTTCCTGGACTTTGCGGATCTGGCGGCGCCGGTGGAACAGTATCGCCGGGCCCTGGACCTGGATAAAGGGGTGCAGCGGGTGTCCTTTGTCAGCGGCGGCACCACCTACACCCGGGGAATCTTCTGCAGCGCACCGGACAATGTCATTGCCCTGCGGCTGGACACCCGGGGACCGGGGCGGCTGCATTTCCGCTGCCGTCTCACCCGCCCGGCGGGGCTGGACCGGGTGGGCCGGGACCAGGCCGCCATCTGGATGGAGGGCAGCACCGGCAACGGCGCCGTGACCTACTGCGCCATGCTCACCGCCGCCGACTGTGACGGTCAGGTGGGGGTGACGGGGGAATTCCTGACGGTGGAGGGGGCCACCCGGGCGGTGCTCTACCTCACCGCCGCCACCGGCTTCCGCACTCCCGACCCCCGGGCCGCCTGTGCCGCAACCCTGGCCCGGGTCCGGGACAAGGGCTTTGCCGCGGTGGAGGCCGACCATCTTGCCGACTACCGGAACCTCTACCACACCATGCACCTGCACCTGGGGGACGGCAGCCGGGATTCCCTTCCCACCGATGAGCGCCTCCGGACCTGCGCCGACGGCGCCTGCGACCCCGGGCTGGAGGGACTGTACTTTGCCTACGGGCGGTATCTGCTGCTGTGCTCCAGCCGCCCGGGCAGCCTGCCTGCCAACCTGCAGGGCATCTGGAATGAGGAACTGGCCCCGCCCTGGGGCGCCCGGTTCACCATCAACATCAACATCGAAATGAACTACTGGCCGGCGGGGCCCTGCAACCTGGATGCCTGTGAGCAGCCCCTCTTTGATCTGCTGGCCCGGCTGGACGCCGACGACACCGGCCGCCGCATGGCCCGGGAGATGTACGGCTGCCGGGGCTTTGTGGCCCACCACAACACCGACCTGTACGCCGACGCCGCTCCCCAGGACCAGTACATTCCCGCCTCCTACTGGGTCATGGGGGCCGCCTGGGCCTGCACCCACATCTGGCGGCACTACGCCTACACCCGGGACCGGGCCATGCTGGAACGGTATTACTTCATTCTGGAGGATTCGGTCCGCTTCTTCGGGGATTTTCTGGAAACCGACGAGGAAGGGTACGCCGTGACCAACCCCTCCGTCTCCCCGGAAAACACCTACATCCTGCCCGACGGCACCCACGGCTGCATGTGCATCGGCCCCACCATGGACAACCAGATCCTGCGGGACCTGTTCGACGGCTTCCTCAAGGCCAGCCGGGTGCTGGGCCGGGACAATGACCTGACCCGGGAGATCGCCGCCCTGCGGGCCCGGCTGCGGCCTACCCGGATCGGCCCGGACGGACGGCTGCTGGAATGGCGCCATCCCTACGGCGAGGCGGAGCCCGGGCACCGGCACATCTCCCACCTGTACGGGCTGTACCCGGGGCAGGAGATCACCCCCGACACCCCCCAGACCTTTGCCGCCGCCCGCAAGACCCTGGAGACCCGCCTTTCCTACGGCGGCGGGCACACCGGCTGGAGCCGGGCCTGGATCATCGGGCTGTGGGCCCGTCTGCGGGAAGGGGAGAAAGCCCACGAAAATCTGCAGGTGCTGCTGAAAAACTCCACCTTCCCCAACCTGATGGACAGCCATCCCCGGCGGGACGGCGCCACCTTCCAGATCGACGGCAACTTCGGCGCCACCGCCGCCATGGCGGAGATGCTGGTCTACAGCGCCGAGGACAAGGCGGTGCTGCTGCCCGCCCTGCCCGCCGCCTGGGCGGACGGCCGGGTGGAGGGATTGCGCCTGCGGGGCAACGCGGGCCTGGCCATGACCTGGCAGGGCGGCCGCCTGCAGCAGGCGGAGCTGAAGGCGGATTCTCCCCTACAGCTGACCCTGTGTTACCGGGACAAGACCCGGACGGTGAAGATGGACGCCGGGCAGACCCTGCGGCTCAACGGTGCCCTGGAGACCCTGTAACCCCCTGACTGCACAAAAAAGCCCCGTACCATGGCGGTACGGGGCTTTTTTGCGGGCAGCACTCAGTGCTTTTCCGCATTGGAAGCGGCCAGCTGGTTGCGGAAGATGGCCCGGAAGATCACCCGGGTCAGGGGACCGGCAAACAGCAGCTGCCAGATCAGGGCGGTGGGCATGTTCAGCCCCCAGGTCTGCACCCAGGTGCCGAAGCTGGGTTCCTTGAACAGCAGGGTGGCGATCAGGCTCATGGTGGGGCACATGAGGCAGACGATCATGGTGGAGATGGCGTAGGTGATGACCTGGGGCCGGTCGGTGGGGCGCACCACCGTAAAGGCCAGCTTGGTGGCCAGCTTTTCCACGATGAAATATTCCAGGATCATGGCGATGGGCGCCATGATGGGCAGCTCATGCAAAGCCATGAAGAAGGTGCCGTTGGTCACGCCGCCGGTGCTCAGCGCCACGTTGTATACGATCATGCCGTATACCATGATAAGGGCCATGATGATGGTGTACACGATGTTCTGCAGTCGGGTCTGGGGCATTGTTTTCTCCTTTTCTTGCGATGATTCATGAATTTTTGGGCATAAAAAAAGAAAAGCAGCGGGCAACCTTTCATCACTCGCTACTTTTCTTCACTACGACTACCAGTAATTAGCTTAAATATTATACTGTTTTTTTCCGGTTTTGTCAATCAGAACCAAAGAGGATGGGCTCCAGGAAGGCCAGCCGGCTGGCAAAGATCCGGGCCATGAAGCCCACCAGCAGCGCCGCGATCAGGGTGCCTTCCCGCACGCCGGTGAGCAGGCCCGCCAGCACGAAGGAGGCCACCACCGCAATGACGGTCATGGACACGTCAAAGCAGATCTTGGTGGTGCCGAAGTCCGTCTCCCAGATGTTGACCACCGCCCGCACAAAGGATTCCCCGGGCAGCATGGCCACGTCCCCCAGCACTTCCAGAAAGACCCCGAAGTCCAGCACCACGCAGCCGATGAGCAGGAACCCCACCTTGGCGGGGTAGGATTGGGGGGCAAGAAAGTCCAGCAGCGCCATGGTCAGGTCAATGAAGGCGCCGAAGGCCACCGAGATGGGGATCTGCAACAGGTGTTCCGGCTTGAACCGGCGGCGCAGCATGAGCAGCTGCAAAATGATGAGAAAAAGACTGAAAGCGATGGTGAACTGGCCCAGGGTCAAGGGGAAGTGCAGGCTGAGCACATAGGGGATGGCCGAGATGGGGGAGGTGCCCAGATCCGCCTTGGTGATCAGGCTCACCCCCAGGGAACTGATGAACAGCCCCACCAGAAACACAAGATACCGCTTTGCTTTTTCCAACATCTGCATCTACTCCTTTTTTAACCACACGTCTCGTCTCGTCGGAAAAAGGAGCGCAAAAAAAACAAGCCGGCAAAAACGCGGCGGGCCGCGCATCTGCCTGACTTGCAGTTTCAGAAACCAAATTTGTTGCGCTCTGAAAAATACATTCTTATTGTACCGCCGCCGTCCCGATGCTGTCAAGAAAATTTTGGCATTGTGACTAAAATAGCGATATGTTTCTTGGGCAAAGAGCGGATTGACAAGAAAACTTTTACAACCGTAGAATAAAGACAAGGAAACATTCTACTATTGTAGAAGGAAGGGGGCATCCCGTATGGCATCCGTGCTCCGCCAGCTGTTCTTGAATTATCTGGTCCAGAGCTGTGTTCTGGGCCTGGGGGCGCTGGCCCTGATGGGGGCTGCCCCCGGGCTGCTGCGGCGGTATTCGCCCCGGTGGTTCTGCCGGGTGTGGGCCGTGCTGGCTGTGCTGCTGGTGCTGCCCCTGGGCAGTCTGCCCGTCCGGCGCCCGAGCGCCCCGGTACAGCTGCATACGCCCGCAGTCTGGCAGGAACCGCTGGCTGCCCCGGCGTCCCCGGTGGAGCAAGACTTACACACGATGGAAGCGGTGGAACCGGCCCCGGCACAAGCTGGCGAACGGTCCGTCCCGGTGGTCCCCAAGGTTCCGTCCCTGCCTGACCCCCTGACCCTGCTGGCCGGGATCTGGCTGGGCGGTGCAGGCCTGTTTCTGGCCTGGCAGGGGAGCGGCTACCTTGTTTGGCGGCGTCGGGCTTTGCACGCCGCTCGTCCGGCGGCAGGGCCCTGGGCCGCTGCCTGGCAAGCCGCCTGTGAGGAGGTGCCTCTGGGCCGCCCGGTGCCCCTGTGGTGTACGCCTCTGGTACAGGGGCCGGTCACCGCGGGGCTGTGGCGACCGGTGGTGCTGGTGCCGGACCGGGACCCCGGGCTTGACGCCGCCCGAATGATGCTGCTCCATGAGCGCACCCACCTGCAGCGGCGGGACCTGGTCCTGAAAGCCCTGCTGCTCCCGGCCCGGGCGCTCCACTGGTACAACCCGGCGGTGGCATGGATGGTGCGGCGGGCCGTCCGGGATATGGAAGCCGCCTGCGACGCCCAGGTGGTGGCGGGCCATGACGCCGCCTGGCGGGGGGCCTACGGCGAAGCCCTGCTGGCCGCCGCCCGCATGGGAAAAACCCCGGCTCTCACCACCGGATTTTCCTGGAATGTGCGGGCTCTGCGCTTCCGGCTGGCCCGGCTGTGGGACCGGGCGCCCCGGCGCCGGGGCCGGATTGCCCTGGCGGCCGTGGGACTCTGCGCCGTTTTTGGGGTGGGGCTCATCGCCTGTACCCCCGCCGAAACCGGTACCCCCGCCACCGACGAGACAGCCGCCACGGCCACAACGGCGGCCACCCCGGCCCCAGCCCCGACACCCACCCCGGTGCCTGACCGCAGCGGCCGGGTAGAGCGGGACCCGGCGCTGCTCTCGGCCACCCGGACCTTGCTGACGGCCCCGGTGCCCGGGGAGCTGGAAAAGGTTTCCTACCGGCTGTACAGCGGCACCCAGCTGGGAGACCGGGCGGACCTGGCCATGGCGGACGGGGAAGGGGGTGTCAGTTTCTGGCACAGCGAGGACGGGGGCACCACCTACACCCAAAGTTCCCTGGACCTGACCCCGATGCTGGGGGACGGGCCTTTCCGGGTGGCCGATTATCAATGTCTGGCTCCGGACACCGCCTTTCTGGTCATCGCCCGGGAAGCAGAACCTACCCCCGGATATATAACCGACGTCAACCTCTGTTTTTTGCGGAAAAACGGCGGGGACTGGCAGCTGATGAGCGAACAATCCTGTCCGGCGGACACCGACCTGGGCGGGTGGCACACCCAGCCTTTCTTCTGGATGAACGAGAATGTGGGCTTCTGGACGCCCCACACCGACTACCACGCCCTGAACCTGTGGCGGACGGTGGACGGCGGGGCCAGCTGGGAGCGGCTGGACCTTTCGGCCCTGGAATCCGCCATCCCTTATACCGATATCCCCGGCCTGCACACCTGCTGGGCGGGGGCGGACCAGGAAAATCCCGGCCCCGGGCATCTGCGGGTCCACTGCAACGCCGCGGTGGGCAACGATACCACCCGGCAGATCTTCTGGCTGGTGAGTGAGGACTACGGCGAGACCTGGCAGATCCGCTCCGACGGCGAGCAGGCCACGGCCGAAGCCACGCCCGCCGCGCTGCCTGCCCTCTGCCCGCTGTGCGGCGGCCCGGTGGAGACCCGGGCGGTGGATACCCGGGAAGGCGGTCTGGAAAAGCGCCCCTGCATCCATAAGGTGTACGGGGAGGATTATATCTACCCGAATTACACCGTATATCAGGGAATTTGTACCCAGTGCGGTGAGTGGCAGAGCGACACCTGGCAGGAGCCCAACGGCAGCCAGAGGATGATCTGCTACGGATACCAGTGAAAGGAGCATCAGGATGAAACAGCAGCCCAGGCGTCTGCCCGACGCCGAACTGGAAGTGATGAAAGCCCTGTGGCAGGCGGGGGCCCCCTTGACCCGGGCGGAACTGGAGGCGGCTCTGGCCGTCAACGGCTGGGCGGGCACCACCCTGCTGACCCTGCTTTCCCGCCTGGAAGGCAAGGGGTATGTGACCCGGGAGCGGGAGGGCCGAGGCTACCGGTACACAGCGGCCCTGACCCGGCAGGACTACCTGCCGGTGGAGAGCCGCAGCGCCCTGGGCCGGATGTTTGCGGGCAGCGCCCGCAATCTGGTGGCGGCCATGGCCGAAAGCCACGACCTCACCGACGCCGACATCGACGAGCTGGCCGCCTACCTGGCCGAGCTGAAACAGCGCCAGAATCCCGGCTAACATGGCAGAAGGGGCAGCCGCCGTCCTTTTCGGACGGCGGCTGCCCCTTTTCGGCGGCGGGCCGGTTATCCTTTTTCTTTCCGTTTGTCCCGGGCCTTGGCAGCTCCCAACGCGCCGGGTCTGGCGGTTTTGTCGTCGGGATGCAGCAGCTTGGCCCGCATCACCGCTCCATCCCCGAACTTGGCCCGCAAAGCGTCGGCGGTGCGGTCCAGCTTCTCCTTCTTTTCGCTCCGCACGGGATTGCTGAACATGTCCAGCTGCTCAAAGCCCTGGGTGCCGGTGCGCTCCGCCGTCACCCCCACCAGCCGCACAGGGCGGGCGGGCCACATCTGGCGCAGCAGTTCCTTGGCGGTGCGGTAGAGCAGGTCGGTGGAGTCGGTGGGGCCGTCCAGGGTGACCTGGTGGCTTTTCCGGCGGAAGGCGTTGTCCACCACCTGCACTGTCACCACCCGGGCGCACCGCCCGTCCAGCCGCAGCCGCTGCCCTACCGATTCGCACAAAGCCAGCAGGGTAGTGTCCGCCTGGGCGGGGGAGGTCAGGTCGGCGGGCAGGGTGACGCTGCTGCCGTAGGAGTTGTCCTTGGAATGCTGCTTGGTCACCGGGTCGCTCTCCCGGCCGTTGGCGTAGTTCCAGAAGGTATCTCCCCGGGCACCGAACACCCCCACCAGAACCTCCCGGTCGGTGTTGGCCAGCTGCCCGATGGTGGTGATGCCCAGTTCCCCCATCCGCCGCGCGGCGCTGGGCCCCACCCCGAACAATGCCCCCACCGGCAGGGGCCAGAGCTTGCGGGGCACGTCCTCCGGTTCCAGGCGGTGGACCTTGTCCGGCTTTTCAAAGTCGGAGGCCATCTTGGCCAGCAGACGGTTGGGGGCTACCCCGATGTTCACCGTGAACCCCAGTTCCTGTTTGATCCGCCGCCGCAGCTGGTGGGCGGTCTCAATGGGCAGGCCGAAGAGCCGCTCGGTGCCGGTCATCTCCACAAAGGCCTCGTCGATGCTGTACTGCTCCACCACCGGGGAATACTGGTTCAGAATGGCGATCATGGCCTTGGAATTCTGCACATAAAAATCAAAATCCGGCGGCACCACGATGAGTTCCGGGCATTTGCGCCGGGCGGAAAAGAGGGATTCCCCCGTATGGATGCCGTATTTTTTGGCCGGGCCGCTCTTGGCCAGCACCACCCCGTGGCGTTTTTCCTCGTCCCCGCCCACGGCGGAGGGCACAGTGCGCAGGTCCAGGGTACTTCCTTCCCGCAAAGCCTTCAGGGCCGACCAGGACAAAAACGCCGAGTTCACGTCCACATGAAACCAGGTTTTCTCCATTTGGCGGCCCTCCTTTTGCTGATCGTGTGTTTTTTTCAGTATAGCACGGCCAAAAGGGCCTTGCAATCGGGGGCAGGGCGGGGTATACTGTGTGTGCGGCAACGCCGAAAATATGCGCTGTACCTTGCAGAAAGGACGGCAGCAGGAGGAAAATTGAATATGAACAATCCCATGAATCGTATGAGTACGACCACCCGTACCCTGACCAAGCTGGCACTGCTCACGGCGGTGATCCTGGTCATGGCCTACACCCCCCTGGGGTATCTGCGGGTGGGACCCCTGACCATGAGCCTGCTCACGGTGCCGGTGGCCATCGGCGCCATGCTGGTGGGCCCGGCGGGGGGCGCCTGGCTGGGCCTGGTCTTTGGCCTGACCAGCTTCATGAATGCGGTGAACGGCACCGGCGGCCTGACGGCACTGGCTTTCCAGTACAACCCGGCCCTCTGCTTTGTCACCTGCGTGGTGGCCCGGGTGGCCTGCGGCCTGTGCTGCGGCCTCTTGTACATGGGCGCCGCCAAGCTGTTCAAGACCCACGACAAGGCCGCCTGTGTGGTGGGCGCCCTCAGCGCGCCCCTGCTCAACACCCTGTTTTTCATGAGCTGCCTGCTGGGATTCTTCTACCAGCTGGACACCATCCAGAACATGCTGAACAACCAGCAGGTTCAGGATGTGCTGGCAGCTTCCGGCATTCCCGCCCCGCTGGCCGTGGCCGTGGTCATGGTGGGGGTACAGGGCCTCATTGAGGCCGTGACCAGCGGCGTGATCTCCACCGCCGTCACTGTGGCACTGCGCCGGGTGTTCAAATAATCGCATAAAGCAAATTTGCCCCGTCCCGGGAGGATTGACCCGGGGCGGGGTTTTTGGTTGCTTTTTGGCAGGCGGGAGCCTGCGGGGGTAACGGCATCTTGCCGTTGGGTTGTTCCTTTTTGACGTCAAAAAGGAACCGAAAAACCGCCACCGTTTCGAGGCGGTGGACGCCGACCAGGGCTGCGGCCCTGGACCCGGGGAATGCGGCCACCTTACGACGGCCTACTCAGGCCCTGGGGGGGCCTGAGCAAGGAATGGATTTTAATGGCGCAACCAGTAGGTTGGTTATAAAGCAGAAAAGTGTAGCCGGGCTGGGTACAACCTTGCCTGGTACTTTCTGCCAGCAGCTGTGACAGGGAAATGGTTTTTAATCACTTCCTTGCTCACCGGTCCCCAGACCGGTGAGAAGGCCGTCGTCAGGTGGCCGCATCTTGGGGTCTGGGGCCGCAGCCCCAGCCGGCGGCCGCCGCATCGGAACGGCGGGCCCTTTTCGCTTCCTTTTCGGGCACGAAAAGGAAGGAGTATCAGGCAGACTGCCGTCTGCCAAAAAGGAAGGACTCTCCGGCAAGCACCTGCTTGCCGGAACCCGGCTACCAGATACACAAACTCCCCAACCTATGTTACAATCAATACAAAATCCACTCCGGGAGAGATGCTGTATGCCCATCCTGCTCGACCATCAGCTGCGGGAACAAATCTACCACACCACCACCAGCTTTCCCATCACCTACTACCGGGACGAGCTGGCCGCCCTGCCCCGGTGGGAGGGGCCTTTTCACTGGCATCCCGATTTTGAGATCGCCACGGCGGTGGGGGAACAGCTGGAATACCAGGTGGGACAGCAGCGCCTGACCCTGGAAGCGGGGGACAGCATCCTGGTCAACGGCAACATGCTTCACCGGGTGCGGCAGCTGTCCGGGCGGACCCCCGACCCGGTGCCCATCCTGGTCTTTTCCGGCACGCTGGTGGCTCCCGAACCCAGCACCATCTACCAGACCTATATCCAGCCTATCGCCGGGTGCGACGCCCTGCCCTGCATCCATTTCCGGCACGCAGACCCTGCCCACCGGGAAGTTCTGGACCTGATCCGGGAAACCTGCAGCCGGATGCAAACCCCGGCCCCCTGCTATGAGCTGGCGGTGCAGCGCAATATCAGCCGGCTGTTTGAGTATCTCTACCGCCATCTCGACAGCTTTCCCCGCTCCCAGGCCACGGGGGTCCAGCTGAAAAGCCGGATACGGCTCCAGCAGATGCTTGCCTACATCTACGAGCACTACACCGAGCCCGTCACCCTGGCCGATATCGCCGGGGCCGCCAACATCAGCCGCAGCGAGGCGGGCCGCTGTTTTCAGGCCTATCTGGGCTGCTCCCCTGTGGAAGCCCTGATCCGCTACCGGCTGCAGATCGCCCGCCGGATGCTGGGGGAAAAGAGCGGTACCCTTCAGCAGATCAGCGCCGCCTGCGGATTCAACTCGGTGAATTATTTCAGCCGCAAATTCCGGCAGGTCTATGGCTGTGCCCCCGGCCGGTATGCCGGTTTGGGTAAATAATGCTTCTTTTCGGGGCTTCTGTGCCTTTTCTCCGGCTTGTTCCGATGATATAATACGGTCCGAAATCATCAAATCATCGGGAAGGGAAAAGAAGTATGCCAAAACAGAACAACTACAAAAAGACCCTGCTGGCCTGTTATCTGGGGTTTGTCACCCAGGCCATTTCCGCCAACTATGCCCCGCTGCTGTTTCTCACCTTCAAGGGCACCTACGGCATTACCCTGGAAAAGATCGCCATGATCCCCATGGTGTTTTATCTGGCCCAGCTGTTCGTTGACCTGGCGGCCACCCGGTTTGCGGACAAGATCGGATACCGCAGATGTGTGGTGGCCTCCCAGATTCTATCCGCGGTGGGGCTGGGGCTGATGGCCCTTTTGCCGGACCTGCTGCCCCATCCCTTTGTGGGCATCCTGATCGCGGTGGTGCTGTACGCGGTGGGCAGCGGCCTCATCGAGGTGCTGGTCAGTCCCATCGTGGAAGCCTGTCCCTTTGAGAACAAGGACGGGGTGATGAGCCTGCTGCATTCCTTCTACTGCTGGGGTGCGCTGGGGGTCATTCTGGGGTCCACCCTCTTTTTTGCCCTCTTCGGGGTGGAGAACTGGCGCATCCTCACCCTGCTGTGGGCGCTGGTGCCCCTGTACAACACGGTGAACTTCCTCCGCTGCCCCATCGAGCGGCTGGTGGAGGAGGGCCGCAGCATGGAGCCGGCCCAGCTGTTCCGGCTGCCCCTGTTCTGGCTGATCATCCTGCTCATGGTGTGTTCCGGCGCCTCCGAGGCGGCCATGGCCCAGTGGGCCTCCGCCTTTACCGAGTCCGCCCTGGGCGTCTCCAAGACGGTGGGAGATCTGGCGGGCCCGGGCCTGTTTGCCCTGTTCATGGGCATTTCCCGGATGCTGTACGGTAAATTCAGCGAAAAGCTGGACCTGACCCGGACCATGCTGTTCTGCGGGGTGCTGTGTGCCGGGTGCTACCTGGTGGCGGCCCTGGCGGCCGCCCCGGTGCTGGGGCTGGCAGGCTGCGCCTTGTGCGGTCTGGCGGTGGGCATCATGTGGCCGGGGTCCATCAGCATCTCCGCCCAGAAATGCCCCCGGGGCGGAACGGCCATGTTTGCCTTTCTGGCCCTGGCCGGGGACCTGGGCGCCACGGTCAGCCCCACCCTGGCAGGAAGCCTGGCCGAGATGGCGGGCGGCAGCCTGAAAGCGGGCCTGCTGGGTGCCACCGTCTTCCCGGTGGTGCTGATGCTGGGGCTGCTGGTGCTCAAGCGGACGGTGCGCCGCCCGGCGGGGGTGTGAGCTCTGCCCATTAAGCCTCCCCTGTTTGGCAGACGGCAGTCTGCCGGGGTGTTGCGGTTTTATTGGCAAGCGGCTGCTTGCGGGAATGTCCTTCCTTTTGTGACCAAAGGGAAGCGAAAAGTCCCACCGCATCGGAACGGTGGCGGTTTTTCCGTCGCTTTTTGACGCCAAAAAGCGACAACCCAACGGCAACCAGCCGTCCGCCCGCAAGCAACAGAACCAAACTCCATAAACAAAAAAGGACCTCCCCATTCAAGGGGAGGCCCTTTTTATTTCTATCAGCCGAACCAGATCCCGGTCATATCATACTTGAAGGTCCGGTAGTTCTGCATGGTGCAGTCGTATTTGTATTCCCGGATAAGTACGCCCTCGGGGTCGTACTCCCCAAAGACCATGGCCACGCCGCTGTTCACCACCCAATTGTCCGAATTGTCGCAGGGCACGCCGTCGGATACGATGCTGGAATAGGGCACGTCGAAGCTGTCGGTCAGTTCAAAAGTGCGGGCGTTCTCGTCGATGCGGTAGATGTAGACCTGGCTGGTCTCACTGCCGTCGCCGTACAGGTCGGTCCCTACGGTGTCGGCTACCTCCAGCTCAAAGTCGTCCCGGGTGTTCAGGGACCAGTAGTTGTTGTTGTAAATCACCAGAGTATACACCCCGTCCCCCTCCTGGCTCAGCAGCTCCACGCAGTGCTGGCCGTACTGGGGCACAAAGTCGCCCACCTGGGTCAGGCAGAGGTCGGCGTAGGGGGTGTCTGCCCAGAACCGGCTGTCCCCGGCCAGCCAGTCCACCGCGGGATCACTGTGGACGTTGGCCACCTTGATGATGGTGGAGGTCTCCCGGGAGGAAACGATGAGGCTGTCATCCTGGGGCATGTACTGCAGGCTGTTCAGGTGGATCCAGTCCCATTCCCCCGCCTGCCAGAAGAAGTCGTCGGTGGGGGTGACCGGTCGGGTCATATCGAAGTATCCCTGCATCACCTGGGTGAAGTCCAGCAGTTCGGTGACCGCCCCGCTCTCCAGGTCGATGGACAGCACCCGGTCCTCCACCGTCTCGCCGTCCACCACTTCTGCCAGGGCCAGCACCTCCCCGTCGGCGCCGAAGCCGAGGTCGTGGTGCAGCTCGTAGCCCTCCAGGTCGTACACCCGGGTGACCTGCCCCAGCCCGTTGATCCGGGCCAGCTTGGAGGAGGACACACAGGTGATGAACTCATCTCCGTCAAAGAGCATCCGGTCCAGGCCGTAGCCTTCCAGCACCATCTCATAGCGCAGAACGCCGTCGTTGTCGTAGAAGAAGCCGTAGCCCAGATACCCGTTCACCCGCATCATGGCAAACAGGCCCCCGGACTGGGCTGCCTGGGAACTGCCCTCGGTCACCTCCAGGGTGGTGTCGTAGCCGGAGCGGGTCTCGGGCATCTGTACCGTGAAGCTTACGATCTGCCGGGCGTTGCCCCAGCTGCCTGAGATGGTCATGGTGACCTGGTTGGTTTCCCCGGGCACCAGGCCGATGATCTGGAATTCGTGGGTACGGGTATACTCCTGCCCCGAAGCATCCGCCGCGTAAGCAGTGTAGTCGGGGATGTCCTCGTCCTCCACATGGATGGTGTAGCTCACCTTGGTGGCCACGTCCGTCTGAAAGTAGAGGTACAGTTCATTGCTGGCCGTGCCGAAGGGATTCAGCACCGCCAGCGGGGTGGTGGCCGTCCAGGTGCGGGTGGTTTTCAGGCTGTCCAGCGTTCCGGCCAGCCGCTCCTGCACCGCCGTGTCATAGTAGGTGAAGCCTTCCTCCTCGATGTCGTCGGGGATCAGCTGCACCGCACGCAGCCCGTCCCCCAGCTCCGCCTCGGCGTAGGTCACCCCTTCCTGGGAGTTCTCCCCGATGGTGTCCCCGGTCTCAAAGTCCCAGTCGGTGCGGACCACGCTCTCCTGGGCGGTGAAGGCCTTGGACACCCCCAGCACGATGAGGGGCACCGCCACAAGCAGCACCACCACCGCAATGAGAATTCCGATGATCAGTTTCTTCCGCTTTTTCAGCTCCATGATTCTTCTCACTCCCGTTACAAACGTTCCAAAAATCGCTTATAAATAGGTGATACACACCAGCACAACGCCCAGCACGGTCAGGATCATACCGGTCAGGCGGTTGAGGGTCAAAGTGGAGGCCCGGGTGGCGATGCGCGCCGCGATCTGCGCCCACACCAGGGTGAAGATCACGCAGAACACCAGCAGGTCCGGCCGGGGCGGGGCACCCAGGGTGAAGTGGCTCACCGCCCCGGTCAGGGCGGAAAAGGTCATGATAAAGACACTGGTCCCCACGGCGGTCTTGAGCTCGTAGCCCAGCACCACCGTCAGCACCAGCAGCATCATCATGCCGCCCCCGGCGCCGAAGAACCCGCAGATCAGCCCGATGATGGACCCGCCCACCGCCCCTTTCAGGATGCGGATGGCCTTGCTGCCCCCCTGCATGGTGCGGTTGGTGGAGGTCACCGGCAAAAACAGGAACTTGAGCCCCAGCAAAAGGGTCATCACCACCGAGAAGTTGCCCAGGGTGCCGTCCGGCACAAAGGTGGACAGCCAGCTGCCCACCAGGGTCATGCACAGCACCCCGCACATCATGACGAAGCCGTTTTTCAGGTCGATGGCCCCGGTCTTGGCGTAGGTCCGGGCGCTCACCGCGCTGGCCAGCACGTCGCTGGCCAGGGCAATGCCGATGGCGTCGTAGGCCGGGATGTCCAGAAAGGTGATGAGCATGGGGCTGATGACGGTGGCGGCGCTCATACCCGCAAAGCCGGTACCGATGCCCGCCCCGGCTCCCGCCAGAAAGCAGATCCAGATCTCAAACCAAAGTGCACTCAAATCCCAAAAACTCCTTTTCCGGGGTGGCCGCCGCCCGCCTGGGCAGAGGAGGGCCTTTTTTTTCGCCCTTTCATAGTACCATACCCACGCCAAAAATCCTAGGCCCGGCAAGGTCTTCAAATGCGAAAAATGACTGAAAATTGCCGGAATTTTTTGTTAAAAGATAGCAAAACCCGGGCAGAAAGCCGGTTTTTGAAAAATACCTCAAAAAATTAAGGTAAAATTCTTGACAAACCCCCGGGGAGGTGTATAATAGCATCGTCCGATTTAGCTAAATAAATTTAGGTAAAAACCCAGTACAAAACCCTGGGGCGGACGCCGAATCAAACAGACAGAACAGAATAAGGAGAGAATCCCCATGACTTTTGACGAACTGAAGAACGTGATCGTGGACACCCTGAACGCCGACGAAGACAAGGTCACCATGGAAGCCAGCCTGGCCGACGACCTGCAGGCCGACAGCCTGGACGCTGTGGAGCTGAACATGGCCATTGAGGAAGCCTTCGGCGTTTCCATCCCCGACGAGGAGCTGCCCAACATGAAGACCGTGGGCGACATCTACAACTACCTGACCAAGAACGCCTGAGTTTTCTTACAATCCCCAATCACCCCAAGAATCAACAGGAGGAACATCCATGGACGTTGGCAAGATCTTTGCCGTCGGCAGCCGGGAACGGACCTTCCAGCTCAAGGCACGGCGTGATGCCGGGCTGGACAGCCCCCGCTGGCAGCCGCCTCATTACTTTACCTGCAAAAAATGCGAGCGACGCGCCACCCGCCAGACCTGGGCCAGCACCTTGTATGTCTGCCCCAACTGCGGCCATCACCAGCCCATCGGCGGCTATTACCGCCTGAGCATGGTGCTGGATCACGGCTCCTTCCGGGAGCTGGACGCCGAGCTGCAGAGCAAGAACGTCCTGGATTTCCCCGGCTATGACGAAAAGCTGGAAGCCCAGCGGGCCAAGACCGGCCTGGCCGACGCGGTGGTCACCGCCACCGGCAAGGTGGGCGGGGTGCCCGTTGTGGCCGCCGTGCTGGACAGCCGCTTCTTCATGGGCAGCATGGGCACCGCCGTGGGCGAAAAGATCACCCGCGCGGTGGAATTTGCCGCCAAAAAGGACCTGCCCCTGATCATCTTCTCCGCCAGCGGCGGCGCCCGCATGCAGGAAGGCATCTTCAGCCTGATGCAGATGGCCAAGACCAGCGCCGCCATCCAGCGGTTCCAGGCCAAGGGCGGGCTGTACATCAGCTACCTGACCCATCCCACCACCGGCGGCGTCACCGCCAGCTTTGCCAGCCTGGGGGACATCACCCTGGCCGAGCCCGGCGCCCTCATCGGGTTTGCGGGGCCCCGTGTCATCGAGCAGACCATCGGCCAGAAGCTGCCCCAGGGCTTCCAGCGGGCGGAATACCTGCTGGACCACGGCTTTGTGGACCAGGTGGTGCCCCGCAGTGAGATGAAAGCCACCCTGACCCGCATCCTCAAACTTCACACCCAAGGAAGGAAGCACGGCGCATGATCAAGGATATTCTGAAAGAGGTCGAAGACCTGGACGCGGCCATCAACGCCGCCCGGGAGGCGGGCGCCACCGACGACCCCGCCGACGCCCTGCTGGGCAACGACGGCGCCGACACCCCCGACCTGGAGGTCATGGAGGCCCGCCGCACCGAACTGCTGAACCAGTGCACCGACCTGACCGCCGCCGACCGGGTATTCCTGGCCCGGCATCAGGGCCGCCCCCGCATCGACGAGTACATCAACGTGCTCTTCACCGATTTCTTTGAGCAGCGGGGCGACCGCCAGTGCCGGGAAGACCCCAGCATCCTGGGGGGCATTGCCCGGTACAAGGGCCTGCCGGTCACCGTCATCGGCCACCGCAAGGGCTCCAACACCGAGGAAAACATCCGCTACAACTTCGGCATGCCTGGCCCCGAGGGCTATCGCAAGGCCCTGCGGCTGATGAAGCAGGCCGAAAAGTTCGGCCGTCCCATCATCACCTTCATTGACACCCCGGGCGCCTACCCGGGCAAGGAGGCCGAGGAGCGGGGCCAGGGCGAGGCCATCGCCCGCAACCTGGCCGAGATGAGCGGGCTGACCGTGCCGGTGATCTCGGTGGTCACCGGCGAGGGCAGCAGCGGCGGCGCGTTGGGCCTGGGCGTGGCCAACCACATCCTGATGTTGGAAAACGCCGTCTACTCGGTCTTGAGCCCCGAAGGCTTTGCCAGCATCCTGTGGAAGGATTCCTCCCGCAGCGGGGAAGCCTGCGAGATCATGAAGCTCACCGCCCATGACCTGCAGCAGGACGGCATTGTGGAGGAGGTCATCCCCGAACCCCTGGGTGGCGCCCAGCGGGACCACAAGGCCCTGTTCACCGCCCTGGACGCGGCGCTGCAGCGCCACCTGACCCAGCTGTGCAAGCTGGGCGGCAAGGCCCTGGCCGAACAGCGCTACAAGAAGTACCGTCAGATCGGTTTGTGACATAGATACGAGGGAAAGTATGAAAGGTTTGCAGCTGATTGCCACCGGCGGGGCTCTGCCCGGCCGCCTGGTGACCAACGACGATTTGAGCAAGCTGGTGGATACCAGCGACGAGTGGATCACCACCCGCACCGGCATCCGGCAGCGGCATTTCTGCGCCGAAGGCGAGACCGTCACCACCCTGGCGGTGGCGGCGGCCCGGCAGGCGCTGGAGCGCAGCGGTCTTGCCCCGGAACAGATCGGCTGCTGCGTCTGCGGTACTTTGTCGGCGGAATACGCCACCCCCAGCACCGCCTGCCTGGTCCAGAAGGAACTGGGCCTGCCCCAGGACATCCCGGTGCTGGATGTGAACGCTGCCTGCTCCGGCTTCATCTATGCGGCCGGGGTGGCCCGGGGCCTGCTGGCCATGCGGGAACATGACCCCCGCCGGTATGCCCTGGTCCTGGGATGTGAACAGCTGTCCCGCCTGATGGATATGACCGACCGCAGCACCTGCGTTCTCTTCGGGGACGGGGCCGGGGCGGCGGTCTTTGAGCTGACCGAGGACGACGGCTTTGCCATCGACCTGGGTGCCCGGGGGGATATGGCCATCACCACCCCCGCCGGCGGGCCCATCGGCATGGACGGCCGGGCGGTCTTCCGGTTTGCGGTGGACGCTTTGCCCCGCACCCTGCACACGGTGCTGGAAGCCGCCGGCAAGACGCTGGACGACCTGGACTGGGTGGTCTGCCACCAGGCCAACAGCCGGATTATTGACCACTGTGTCAAGAAACTGAAGGCGGACCCCGCCAAATTCTACAAAAACATGGACCGCCACGGCAACACCAGCGCCGCCAGCATTCCGGTGGCGCTGAACGAACTGGCCGAACAAGGCCGCCTGACCCCGGGTATGCAGATTGCCTGCATCGGCTTCGGCGGCGGGCTGACCTGGGGCGGTATGCTCATCACGGTGAAAGGAAGGGCTGTATGAAACTGCTGAACGAAATTCTGGGCACCAAATATCCCCTGATCCAGGGCGGTATGGCCAACATTGCCACCGGCGAATTCGCCGCCGCCTGCTCCAACGCGGGCGCCCTGGGCCTCATCGGCTCCGGCGGCATGAACGCCGACAGCCTGCGGGAGAACATCCGCAAGGCCAAGCAGCTCACCGACAAGCCCTTCGGCGTGAACATCATGCTCATGCACCCCCAGGCGGACGAGTTCGCCAAAATTGTGGTGGAGGAGGGGGTCCGCTTTGTCACCACCGGCGCGGGCAACCCCGGCAAGTACATGGAAAGCTGGAAGGCCGCCGGCATCACCGTCATGCCGGTGGTGGCCGCCGCGGTGCTGGCCAAGCATCTGGTCAAGTGCGGCGCCGACGCCGTCATCGCCGAAGGCACCGAGAGCGGCGGCCATGTGGGCGAGATGGCCACCATGGCCCTGGTCCCCCAGGTGGTGGACGCGGTGGACGTGCCGGTCATCGCCGCCGGCGGCATTGCGGACGGCCGCCAGCTGGCCGCCGCCTTTGCCCTGGGCGCCTGCGGCGCCCAGATCGGCACCTGCCTGCTGGTCAGTGAGGAATGCCCCGTCCATCCCAACTACAAGGCCGCCCTGCTCAAGGCCAAGGACAGCGATACCATCGTCACCGGCCGCATCGGCGGCACCCCCGTCCGGGTGCTGAAGAACCGGATGAGCCGGGAGTATGTCCGCCAGGAAAAAGCGGGCGCCGACAAGATGGAACTGGAAAAGTTCACCCTGGGCAGCCTGCGCCGCGCCGTCTTTGAGGGTGACACCGACACCGGCAGCCTGATGGCCGGTCAGGTGGCGGGCATGCTCAAGGAAGTGCGCCCGGTGGCCGCCATTCTGGACGAGATGATGGCCGACTGCCGCACCCGCCTGGGTGAGATGGCCGCCATCCAGCTGTGAAAAAAGGAGTTTGCATCATGAAACTTGCGTTCCTGTATGCCGGTCAGGGCAGCCAGCACGCCGGGATGGGCGCGGACCTGTACGAGGCCTCCCCGGTGTTCCAGAAGGTCTTTGACCAGGCCGCCGAAGCCCTGGACTTTGACCTCAAGACCGTCTGCTTCACCGACCCCGAGGGGGTCATCAACCAGACCCAGTACACCCAGCCCTGCATGGTGGCCTTCGCCGTGGGCGTCACCGCCATGCTGGCCGCCGAGGGCATCCGCCCCGAATACGCCGCGGGCCTGTCCCTGGGCGAATACTCCGCCCTGGAATGTGCGGGCGTCTTTGACGCCAGGACCGCGGTGGAGCTGGTGGCCTTCCGTGGCAAGGCCATGGCCAAGGCCTCCGAGGGTCTCGAATGCGGCATGACCGCCGTCCTCAAACTGGACCGGGAAGCCCTCCAGCGCTGCTGCGACGAGGCCGCTTCTCTGGGCGTGGTGCAGATCTGCAACTACAACTGCCCCGGCCAGCTGGTCATCGGCGGCGAGAAGGCCGCCGTGGACAAG
>CALWNO010000034.1 GCA_944382785.1 uncultured Gemmiger sp.
CGTTTTTAGAGCGCGGGAGATTCCGCGTGCGGGCAGAACCTGAAAACTGCGGCCAAGGCACCTGCTTCTCAGGAAGCAGGTGCCTTTCTTCGTGTCCAGCCCCGGGAAGGGCACTGGCACAATACAAAAGCCCTCGTTCCTTTTGGAACGGGGGCTTTTGTTGTGTCTTTTATTCAGATTTTCCCCAACCCGAACAGCTCCGCCGCATTTTCGGTGGTGGCGCGGGCCACTTCCTCGGTGGTCAGGCCTTTCAGTTCCGCTACGCGGCGGGCCACGGCCGGCAGGATCAGCCCGGTGTTGCGCGCTTTGCGCAGTCGCTTGGCGCGCAGATCCGGGCAGCTGGGCTTGACGTAGGGGGCGTCGGTCTCCAGCAGGATGGATTCCAGCGGGGTGCGGGCCACCGCCTCCTCCAGGGCGGGCAGCCGGGCGGACTGTTCCAGCAGCGCCCCGCCGATGCCCAGTTTCAGTCCCAGGTCGGTATACGCCGCCGCCAGCTCCGGCCCTCCGCCGAAACAGTGACACACCCCGCCGTGCAGCCAGTTCCGGTGCCGCCGCAGAATGGCCAGCGCGTCCTTGTCCGCCTTGCGCACATGCAGGATCACCGGCAGCTGTTCGGTGTGGGCCAGGTGCAGCTGCCACACAAACCAGGCTTTCTGCCGCAAGCGGTGCTGCTCCTTCCGGGCTAGGTGATAGTCCAGGCCCGTCTCCCCGATGGCCACCACCGCCGGGTCTTCCACCAGGGCTGCCAGCTCCTTGCGCTGGGCCCAGTGGAGCCGCTCCACTACCTTGTGGCCCCGGGCGTCCACCGTGTGGGCCAGGTAGGTGCGGCTGGGATGCACCCCCACCGCCGGAAACACAAACCCGGGATATTCCGCCGCCAGGGCCAGCAGCTTTCGGTTGGAGGAAAACCCGATGGCCGGTTCCACGCAGGCCCCGATGCCCGCCGCCTGCAGTTCCTCGATCACCTGGGCCCGGGTGCCGGTGTGCAGCACAAAGGACTCGTCCTCCCGGGCCAGATAGGGGAACTGGGCGTCGAACTGGTGGTGGGACAGATGAGCGTGGGTATCGATCAGCACGGGAAACCGCTCCTTTCCGAGAAAGCCCTGTTTTTGTTTGTATCATACCATAGCTGCCGGAAAAACACAAAACGCCCCGCAAAGGCAGGGACACCTTCGCGGGGCGGAAAAAAATCAGGCCTGCACGGGCTCCAGACCGGCGGCGCGGAGCAGGGGGCGCTTGCACAGGGCGTTGAAAACGGCAATGGCCCGGCCTACCCCGATCATGGAGAGGATGGTGCCCAGCCCGATGCCCAGCAGGGCATTGCCGAAGGCCAGCCCGATGAGCAGGGAGGCGGTGACGCAGCCCAGATCAAAGCAGTTCTTGCAGAAGCCCAGCTCCTTGCCGAACCGCTGGGCCAGACTGTTCACGATGCCGTCGCCGGGGTTGGGCACCAGCTGCATGTCCACGGTCATGGCGGCGCCCACCCCGGTCAGGATGATGGCCAGCACCAGCAGGGCGATGTCGGCGGGCAGGACCCCGTTCTTATACGGAATGATGGCTTTGAACACGTTCAGGAACCGGGTAAAGATCAGACTCACCACCAGCTGGAGCAGGTCCACCCAGGTGCGGTTCTTGCCCTTGACCACAAACTGGGCCGCCACCAGCACGCAGTATGCCACCAGGGTCAGGTTGCCGAAGTTCATTTCCAGCCCTTCGCTGAGGGTGAAGGGGATGGAGACGATGGCCGAAGCACCCAGGCCGGTCTCGGTATTCAGGGTCAGGCCCAGGGCCAGGAGCAGCATGCCCAGCAGATACAGCCCGAACCGGGCCACCTGTTTCTGATTGTGAGTTTGCATAAGTATACCAGTTCCTTTCTGTATATTTGCACAAGTAAGAGGTCAGCCTGCCTTGTCGGTGGGCAACTCCCGCAGTACCCGGAAGAATTGCACCACAAAGGGCAGGGAGATGAAGAAGGCCAGCACATCCGCCACCGGCTGGCCCAGGGCCACGCCGGTCATGCCGAAGCAGAAGCTAAGGATGAGCAGGGAGGGAATGAACAACAGACCGCTGCGCAGGCTGGCCAGCAGGGAAGCGGTGCGGTTCTGGCCGATGCTCTGAAACAGCATGTTGGAGCAGACAGTCAGGGGCTGGAAGAAGAGCCCGCCCAGCTGCCAGGCCAGAGCCGAAGCGCCGATGGCCACCACGTCGGGGGCCGGCTGGAAGAGGGCAATGAGCTCCGGGCAGAAGAAGAAGCCCACCGCCGCGATGCTGCCCATAAGCACTTCCGACACCGCAAAGGTAAAGAGGAAGGCCTGCTTGACCCGGTCGTACCGCTTGGCGCCGTAGTTGAAGGCGCTCACCGGCTGGAAGCCCTGGCCGATGCCCAGCCCGAAGGAGAAAATGAACTGGGCCAGGCGTCCCACAATGCTCATGGCGGCCACGGCGGCGTCGCCGTACAGCCGGGCCTGGCCGTTGAGCATCATGGTGGAAACGCTGCTCAGGCCCTGGCGCAGCAGGCTGGGCAGGCCGGTGCGGCAGATGAGCAGCACTTCCCGCACATCCCGGGTCATGTTGCGGGGCGCGATCTTGCTCTGGGTGTGCCCGGCCAGGAACATGTAGAAGAGCAGCCCGAAGCTGATGAGCTGGCTCACGCCGGTGGAGATGCCGGCACCCAGCACCCCCAGATGGAACCCTTCCATGAGGATCCAGTCCCCGAAGATGTTCAGGATACCGCCGGAGGTCAGCCCGATCATGGCGAAGGCGGCCTGGCCCTCATACCGCAGGATGTTGTTGAGCACGCAGCTGGAGGCCATGAAGGGGGCCGCCAGCAGGATGAAGAGGGCGTACTGCCGGGCAAAAGGCAGAATGGTATCGGTGGAGCCCAGCAGCCGCAGCAGGGGATCCATGAAGAGGAGCCCGCCCGCCGTGATGCACAGCCCCGCCGCGAAGGAGCAGAAAAAGCTGGTGGTGGCGAACCGGGAGGCGCTGGCCACATCTTTGGCGCCCAGGCGGCGGCTGATGATGGACCCGGCCCCGTGGCCGAACATGAACCCGAAAGCCTGGATAATGGCCATGAGCCCAAAGACGATGCCCACAGCGCCGGAAGCGCTGATGCCCACCCGGCCCACGAACCAGGTGTCGGCCATATTATAAATGTTGGTGACCAGCATGCTGATGGTGGTGGGGATACCCAGCTGAATGACCAGTTTCGGGATGGGCGTTTTGGTCATCTTGTCAAACTGGGCGGTCTGAGAGAGCTGCGCTGTGTGCATGACGGGGTCCCTTTCTGCCGCGTGGCACAAAAAAAGAGCGTGCCGGACAGGGAAGTTCCCGACTCCGGCACAAAGCGTGTCTATTTTTTAGTATACCACCGGTGGGGGTGGGATGCAAGGTGGGGTACAAGGCAGACGGGAGTCTGCCGGGGGTGACGGCAAGCGGAAGCTTGCAGGGGAGTCCTTCCTTTTTGGCAAGCGGCTGCTTGCGGGATAGTCCTTCCTTTTCGTGCCCGAAAAGGAAGCGAAAAGGGCCCGCCGTTCCGATGCGGCGGCCGCCGGCTGGGGCTGCGGCCCCAGACCCCGAGATGCGGCCACCTGACGACGGCCTATTCACCGGCCTGGGGGCCGGTGAATAAGGAAGGGATTAAAAACCATTTCCCGGTAACAAATGCTGGCCAGAACCCTTCCGCAAAGTTGCACCCAACCCGGTCAGGCTCTTCCGTTTTGCCAGCGGCCTGCTGGCCACGACATTTCAAATCATTTTCCTTGCTCAGGCCCCCCCCCAGGGCCTGAGTAGGCCGTCGTAAGGTGGCCGCATTCCCCGGGTCCAGGGCCGCAGCCCTGGTCGGCGTCCACCGCCTCGAAACGGTGGCGGTTTGCCCCGCAGGGGCAAGCAACGCGCAGCGTTGTTTCCGAAATCGGTGGCCGCGTTCAGCGGCAATCTAGAGGTTGCTACCTAAATTTACGGCGGCAAAAAGCGACAACTCTCCGGTAAGCACCCGCTTGCCAAAAAGCGACAACCCAACGGCAGCCAGCCGTTCACCCTCCGCACACACAATCCCCGAACCGTTTGATATACGCCTGGATATCATCAAAAATCGGCATCAGGGCTTCGCCGTGTTCGGTCAGGCTGTACTCCACCCGGGGCGGAACCTCCCCGTAATCGTGGCGGGAGATCAGCCCGTCCGCTGCCAGCTCTTTCAGCTGGTTGCTCAACATCTTGTGGGTCACCCCGCCCAACAGACTGCGCAGCTCCCCGTAACGCAGGGTACCGTGGGCCCCCACCATGAACAGGATCCGCAGCTTCCATTTGCCGCTGATCTGCTCCATCACCTTCTCCATCTTGTCACATCCCACGTCCGCATAGCGGCAGTTGCATCCCGGTCCCGGTCTCATAAGCTTTACTCTCCTTCTGGATAGCGGTATCTTTTAAGTGCGTACTTGCCTTTTCGACAAATCAGGATAGAATAAGAATACCACCAAAATTCTGTTGCCGCAAGTGTTCCCCTGCGGTACAATAAAAGCATGCCCCGCCCATCTCCGGGCCGGGTAAACTGATGGATAAAGAAGGAAACATACCATGCTGCTGCAACAACTTTTTGATTTTCTCCACGCGGGGGTCACCCCGTTCCACGCCGTAGCCCACGCGGCGTCTTTGCTGGACGCTGCCGGCTTCACCCGCCTGGAAGAGGCGGATTACTGGAACCTGGAACCCGGCCGCGGTTACTATACCACCCGCAACAACTCCTCTTTGATTGCCTGGCGGGTCCCCGACCACGCCATCGGCGGCTGGCGCATCACCGCCAGCCACAGCGATTCCCCCACCTGGCGCATCAAGAACACCGCTGTCACCTCGGCGGGCTGCACCCGCCTGAACGTGGAAGGCTACGGCGGCATGAACATGGCCACCTGGCTGGACCGCCCCCTGTCCATCGCGGGCCGGGTGCTGGTGCGCACCGAGGACGGCCTGGAAGCAAAACTCGTCAACCTGGACCGGGACCTGGTGGTGATCCCCTCCCTGGCCATCCACATGGACCGCACCGTCAACGACGGCCACAAGTATAACCCTCAGGTGGATATGCAGCCGCTGTACGGTCCCGAAGGCTGCCGCCCTCTGCCCGCCCTGCTGGCCGAGGCCCTGGGCGTGCAGGAAGAGGAGATCGTGGACTTTGACCTGACCCTCTACACCCGGCAGGCACCTACCACCATTGGCCCGGAGGGAGAGTTCTTCATGGCTCCCCGCATTGATGACCTGGAATGTGCCGCCACCACCCTCTTCGGGTTCCTCTCCGCGGCCGACCACACCGACAGCGCCTGCGCCCCCGTCTGGGCCATGTTTGATAATGAAGAGGTGGGCAGCGGCACCCGCCAGGGCGCGGCCAGTGTTTTCCTGCGGGACGTGCTGGACCGGGTGTATGAGGCCATCCCCCACAGCGCCCAGGGGATGCAGCGGGCTCTGGCCAACAGCTTTGTCCTCAGCGCCGACAACGCCCACGCCACCCATCCCAACTTCTCGGACAAGGCCGACCCCGCCAACCCGGTGCGGCTGGGCGGCGGCCTGGTGCTGAAGGTGAACGCCAGCCAGAAATACACCACCAACGCCCTGTCCGGAGCGGTGGTGAAAGAGATCTGCCGCCAGGCCGGGGTGCCGGTGCAGCAGTTCGCCAACCGGGCGGACCTGCCCGGCGGTTCCACCCTGGGCAACCTGCAGAGCCACACCCTGCCGGTGCCCATGGCGGACATCGGCCTGGCCCAGCTGGGCATGCACAGCGCGGTGGAGACCGCCGCTGTCTCCGACGCCGACGCCATGGTGCGGGCGGTGGATGCCTTCTACCGCACCCATCTGCGCTGCCTGGGGGACGGCCAGTACACTCTGGAGGCCGCCCAATGACCGTAGGCCGGTACGCACCCAGCCCCAGCGGCCGGATGCACCTGGGCAACCTGTGCTGCTGCCTGCTGGCCTGGCTTTCGGCCAAGAGCCGGGGCGGTAAGGTGGTGCTGCGGATCGAGGACCTGGACGAAGCCCGCTGCCCCCGCAAGTTCGCCGAGCTCTTGCAGCAGGACCTGGACTGGCTGGGCCTTTCCGCCGACGAGGGCGGGGACAAGGGCGGCCCGGACGGCCCCTATTACCAGAGCGAGCGCAGCGGAATCTATCAACAATTTTATGATCTCTTGTGGAAAAAGGGGCTGGTGTATCCCTGCTTTTGCAGCCGCAGCCAGCTTCACGCCGCCGACGCCCCCCACCGCAGCGACGGCCAGGTGGTCTACGCCGGGACCTGCCGGAACCTGACCCCTGAACAGGTGGCGGAAAAATCCCGCCGCCGTCCCCCCGCCTGGCGGGTGAAAGTGCCCGACGAGACCATCGGCTTCACCGACGGCCATCTGGGCTACTACGAGGAAAACCTGGCCCGGGACTGCGGGGACTTCTACCTGCGCCGGGCGGACGGGGTGTTTGCCTACCAGCTGGCGGTGGTGGTGGATGATGCTCTCATGGGCGTCACCCAGGTGGTGCGGGGGGCGGATCTGCTCTCCAGCACGCCGCGGCAATTGTGGCTCTACCGTACCTTAGGCCTGAAAGCCCCGGAATTCTTCCACATGCCCCTGTTGCTGGCCCCGGACGGCCGGAGGCTGTCCAAGCGGGACGGGGACGAAAGCCTGGAACACCTGCAGGCGAAATACACCCCCGAGGAGATCATCGGGCGGATGGCCTACGCCTGCGGCCTGCAGAAAGCCCCTGACCCCCGCACCCCCGCCGAGCTGGCGGAGGGCTTTTCCTGGGAAAAAGTGCCCCGGCAGGACATCGTCCTGCCCGAAGGGCTGTTCTGAACCATTTGTTTGAAAACCACCGCGACAGAAAGGATGTGTATGTATGCAGCGGTTTGAAGTGACCGGCATGAGCTGTGCGGCCTGCAGCGCCCACGTGGAAAAGGCTGTGGCTGCCGTGCCCGGTGTATCGTCAGTGGCGGTGAGCCTGCTGACCAACAGCATGCAGGTGGAGTATGAAGCCGACCCGGTGCCGGAGGCCGTCATCGCGGCGGTGGAGGCCGCCGGATACGGTGCCTCGGTGGCCCAGGAGGCGGACGCCGACGCCCTGGAGGATACCGAGACCCCCAAGATGCGCCGCCGCCTGATCCTGAGCCTGTGCTTCCTGGTGCCGTTGATGTACCTGAGCATGGGACATATGATCGGCCTGCCCCTGCCGCCCTTTTTGGAAGGGGACGACGCCGGGGCGGTGGTCTACGGCATTCTGCAGCTGGCCCTGACCCTGCCGGTGTGCTGGATCAACCGGGCCTTCTTCATCAGCGGCTGGAAGGGCGTGCGCAGCCTGGCCCCAGGCATGGACACCCTGGTGGCCATGGGCGCCGGGGCGGCGCTGGTCTACGGCGTCTTTGCCATCATCATGATGGCGGCGGGCCTGGCCGCCGGCAACCCGGACCAGGTCATGCAGTTCCGCCACGACCTGTATTTTGAATCCGCTTCCATGATCCTGACCCTCATCACGGTGGGCAAGATGCTGGAAGCCTACTCCAAGGGCAAGACCACCAGCGCCCTGAAGAGCCTGATGCAGCTGGCCCCGCCCACCGCCTGCGTCCTGCGGGAGGAGGGCGAACTGACCATCCCGGTGGAACAGGTCCGGGTGGGGGATGTCTTCCTGGTCCGTCCCGGGGAGAGCATCCCGGTGGACGGCGTGGTGCTGGAAGGGCAGTCCAGCGTGAACGAGGCCGCCCTCACCGGCGAGAGCATGCCGGTGGACAAGGAGAAGGGCAGCCCGGTGAGCGCCGCCACCATCAACCAGAACGGTGCCCTGACCTGCCGGGCCACCCGGGTGGGGCAGGATACCACCCTGAGCCAGGTCATCCGGCTGGTGGCGGACGCCGCCGCCACCAAGGCGCCCCTGGCCCGCACCGCCGACAAGGTGGCCGGCATCTTTGTGCCCACCGTCATCGGCATTGCGGCGGTGACCCTGGTGGTATGGCTGCTGATTGGAAAACCCTTTGACTTTGCCCTGGCCCGGGCCATCAGCGTGCTGGTCATCAGCTGCCCCTGTGCCCTGGGTCTGGCCACCCCCGTGGCGGTCATGGTGGGCTCCGGCCTGGGTGCCCGCAGCGGTATCCTCTTCAAGACCGCCGCCAGCCTGGAAGCCACCGGTTACACCGACACGGTGGTGCTGGACAAGACCGGCACCGTGACCACCGGCGAACCCACGGTGGTGGAGGTGGTGGGCACCCGTCAGGTGCCCCAGAAGTTCCTGCTGGGCATGGCCGCCGCCCTGGAAAGCCAGAGCGAACATCCCCTGGCCAAGGCGGTGCTGGCCTGCGCCAAGGAGCAGGGGGTCAAACCCTCTATGGTCAAGGACGTGCAGGCGGTGCCGGGCAAGGGCCTCGTCGGCAAGGTGGCCGGCAAGGCCATGGCCGGCGGCAACGAGGACTTCATCCGCAGCCAGGCGGATGTGCCGGATGACCTGCTGGAAGCGGGCCGCCGTCTGGCCGGGCAGGGCGCCACGCCCCTCTACTTCTCCCTGGACGGCCACGCCGCCGGGGTCATCGGGGTGGCGGATTCGGTGAAGCCCAGCAGCAAGCAGGCCATTGCCCAGCTGCGGGCCCTGGGCCTGCACGTGGTGCTGCTCACCGGCGATAACGCCAAGACCGCCGCCTACATTGCCTCCCAGGTGGGCCTGGACACCGCCGACGTGGTGGCCGGGGTGCTGCCCGCGGGCAAGGAGGCGGAAGTCCGCCGCCTGCAGGAGGAAGGCCGGGTGGCCATGGTGGGCGACGGCATCAACGACGCCCCCGCCCTGACCCGGGCGGACACTGGCATTGCCATCGGCGCCGGGGCGGATGTGGCCCTGGATGCCGCCGACGTGGTGCTGGTGCGCAGCGACCCGGCGGATGTGGCGGCGGCCGTGCGGCTGTCCCGCAAGGTGGTCACCAACATCCACCAGAACCTGTTCTGGGCCTTCTTCTACAACGCCGTCTGCATTCCTCTGGCGGCCGGCGTGCTGTATCCGCTGAACATCCTGCTCAACCCCATGATCGCCGCCGCGGCCATGAGCCTTTCCAGCGTATGCGTGGTGACCAACGCCCTGCGGCTGAATACCTTTGATCCCCACAATGCGGACCACGACGCCCCGCCCAAACACGCGGCCCCGCCCCGGGAAGCATTGCCTGAACCCAAAGCCTGCCCGGTGGCCTGCCCGGCCACTGCGGCAGACCCTCAACCTTTGAAAGGAGAAACTGTTATGAACAAGACCATTCACATCGAGGGCATGATGTGTGCCCACTGCGAAGCCACCGTCAAGAAGGCGTTGGAAGCCCTGGACGGGGTGGAGAACGCTACCGTCAGCCATGAGGCCGGTACCGCCGTGGTGACCCTGAGCGCTCCGGTGGCCGACGACGCCCTGCGGGACGCCGTGCAGGCCAAGGACTACAAGGTCACCGGAATCGAGGGATGAGCACCCTCCAGCGCCGCCACTGGCGCTTCACCGGCAGTGTGCAGGGGGTGGGGTTCCGGTACCGGGCCCAGTATGCCGCCTCTCTGCTGGGGCTCACCGGCTGGGTGGTAAACAACTGGGACGGCAGCGTGGAGCTGGAAGCCCAGGGCGACCCCGCCGTGCTGGACAAGCTGGTCCCCACCCTGACCTCCACCAGCAGGTGGATCATGATCGAAAACATGACCTGCCGCACCGTTCCCCTGGAGGAAAACGAGCGGGGGTTCCGGGTGCGGGGCTGACCGCACAATAAAAAACCAGGGCGTTCCCTTGTGGAAAGGGGGAGCGTCCTGGTTTTGTTTTGTGGTGGAGTGGAGGTTTGTCATTTTCTGGGGAGCGGCAGTCTGCCGGGGTGTTGTCGCTTTTTGGCGTCAAAAAGCGACGGAAAAACCGCCACCGTTTCGAGGCGGTGGACGCCGACCAGGGCTGCGGCCCTGGACCCGGGGAATGCGGCCACCTGACGACGGCCTACTCAGGCCCTGGGGGGCCTGAGCAAGGAAGATGATTTGAAATGGCGTAACCAGAAGGCCGTTGGTAAATCGGTAGAGCCCAACTGGGCAGGGTACAACCTTGCCGGATGCCTCCGGCTAGTATTCGTCACCGGGCAATGGTATTAAATCCATTCCTTGTTCACCGGCCCCCAGGCCGGTGAATAGGCCGTCTTTAGGTGGCCGCATCTCAGTGGCGCAAGGCTTCTCGCCCCAACCATTGGCCGCTTTTCGCGGCCGGGTATTAGAGGAACCAACGCTGCGCGTTGTTTTTTGCATCGTGCTGCGCACGATTTCGCAGCATAGCTGCTCAGGCAAAAAGCCGCAGCCCCAGCCGGCGGCCGCCGCATCGGAACGGCGGGCCCTTTTCGCTTCCTTTTCGGGCACGAAAAGGAAGGACTATCCGGCAAGATGACGCTCCCCCGGCAGGCAGCCGCTTGCCATATACAAAAAAGTTACCCCCACCTGCTTGCGGTAACAGGTGGGGGCGTTTGGGGTATCGTTTTGGTGTGAGGAGGAATCATGTTCCAGGGTAACGGTTGCGGCTCCGTTCCCTGTGCTAATACAATACCCAATACTTGCGAAAAATCTATTATCTTCCTGTGAACTTTCTGTTAATTTCATGTAAAAGTAGTGCTTTTGCAAAAACAATCGGTGCAGCGAATAAATATACCCTCAAAAGCTGGACGTTTTTACAGGAATTGTACAATGAAAAACAGGAACTTTCTGGAAGTTTTTCGCAAAAATTTCATATTTTACCAAGGCGGCCAAGGTGGGGCAGGGAAGGGGACGTGGCGCGGTCGAAGCACTCCCGGACGGTCCGGCCCCTTTGGGGGATGTTCCGCCCCGGCAAGATCGAATGTTTACTCATTTCAGCAGGAAAACAGCCCCTGAATTCCACAAAAAGACAGAAATTTGTGGAAAACCGGCCGGGTGGCGGGGCTGCTTGCGGGAGGCATCAGGCAGGGGGCAGCTGCCCGGCACCTCCCCGATCACAGGGGAGGCCCTCCGATTTATATTCACCCAAAACAAAAGAGGCGGTGTCACACCGCCCCGTAAATGCCTTGCACGCTCACCTCGCCGGTGAACACATGCACATCGCCGCCCCGGTCATCCTCCACCACCAGGCGGCCCTGCTCGTCAATATCCACCGCCGTGCCGGTGCCGCCCTCAAAACTTACATGGCGACCCAGGTTCACACACAGCGCCTTGTACTCCGCCCGGCAGGCGACAAAGCCTTCCCGCTCAAAGGGGTACAGCTCCTTATCAAACCCGAAGGCCGTCAGGTCCCGGGCCAGGGCGTCCGCGTCCTGGGGCAGATGCACATCCGCCCCCTGCAGGGCCAGACTGCTGCCGTGGGGCAGGCCCGCCGCGTCAAAATAGCTCTGGGGCTGGGCCAGGTTGAATCCGATGCCCGAAAGGGCGGTCACCTGGTGCCCCTGCACCACCGTCTCGCACAGAATGCCCACGATCTTTTTGCCATTGAGCAGCAGGTCGTTGGGCCACTTGATGCGGCAATCCACCCCGTAGCGGCGGCGCAGCGCCCGGGCGGCTGCCAGGCTGGAATACAGGGAAAGAGCCGCCGTGTCCGCCAGCGGGATCTGCAGGACGGCGGTATAATACAGCGCCTGCCCGTTGGCATTCACCCACTGACGGCCCAGCCGTCCCCGGCCCGCCGTCTGGCTGGTGGTGTACACCGCCCCCACCGGGCCGAATCTGTCCAGATGGGCCTTGGCCCAGGTGTTGGTGCTGTCCGTCTCGTCCAGACGGATCAGGGTGTTGGGTTCCTTTGTCTCGGTCATAAGTCCTGCGGCACCTGCTTCCAGCCGAAGGCACACTGTCCGTCGGTGATGGTGATGACCCCGTAGCTGCCCGTGTCCCGCAGGCTGCCCGGATTGAACAGCGCCGGGGTGGCGGCGGTGGCGGCCCGCAGGGTCTTGTAATGGGTGTGGCCGAAGAGCGCCACATCGGCGCCCCGGTCGGCGGCCTCCTCCTGGAGCTGGCCCAGACTGGCTTTCACCCCGTAATGGTGGCCGTGGGTGTAGAAAAACAGCACCCCGCCGAAGGGGGCCAGACCCTCGGTGGGGTCGTGGGCACCGAAATCGCAGTTGCCCCGCACCCGGTAGATGGGGTAGGGGGGCTGCATACGGTTTTGCACAATGGCCTGATCCAGGTCATACAGCCCGTCCCCCAGGAAAAAGAGGGCGTCGGCCTTTTCGTGGCGCAGAATCCACCGCAGCCGGGTCAGCCGCCCGTGGGTGTCGCTGACCACCAGAATTGTAGATGTGTCTTCCGCCATGGGAAAAACTCCCTTTCTGTCCTTTGTTGTGCCGGCGGGGTCAGTCCCCCCGCACCAGCTGCCGGTAGATCTCCCCCTTGGAATAGGGGGTCCCGGCGGCGGCCTGCCTGGCGGCCGCGGAAGGCGGGGTGCCGCCCTCCATCAGGGTGCGGGCGGCGGCCACGGCGTCCTCCAGGGTGGGGGTGTCCGCCGCTTCGGCCGCGGGCTCCGCCCCGGCCAGCACCAGCACATATTCCCCCCGGGGTTCGGTCTCGGCGTACAGCGCCGCCGCTTCGCCCAGGGTGGTCTTGTTGATCTCCTCGTGGAGCTTGGTCAGCTCCCGGCACAGGGTCACCGACCGGTCCGGCCCACAGGTTTTGATCAGGTCGTCCAGGGTGGTGCGCAGCTTGTGGGGGGCTTCATACAGCAGGATGGTCCGGGTCTCGGTCCTTAAAACCTCCAGACGCTCCCGACGCTCCTTTTTGGGCACCGGCAGAAACCCTTCAAACACAAACCGGCCGGTTTTCTGCCCGGACACCGCCAGGGCGGTGACGCAGGCCGATGCCCCCGGCACCGGCACCACATGGATGCCCCGGGCCAGGGCCTCGGTGACGATCTGCTCACCGGGATCGCTGATGCAGGGCATGCCCGCATCCGAACACAGAGCGCAGGATTCCCCCGCCTCGATGCGTTCCAGGATGGCGGCCCCGTGGTGCAGCGCATGTTCATAATAGCTGACCATGGGCTTTTTCAGCCCCAGATGGTTCAGCAGCTTCAGGGTCACCCGGGTGTCCTCCGCCGCCACGAAATCCGCCGCGCCGAAGGTGGCCGCCACCCGGGGCGGCATATCGTCCAGGTTGCCGATGGGGGTGGCCACAATGTACAGGGTCCCGGCCATGGGTCAGTCCTCCTTGTCCGGCTTCACCGGGGCGCGGCGTCCCCCGCGCAGATACTCGCACTCCGACCGCTTGTAGGTCTTGGGGGTCAGACTCTCCACACAGCGCACCTTCAGGGTGCCGGAGATGACGTTCACCTCGGTGACGGTGCCTTCCCCGTCGGGGGTGCGCACCACGCTGCCCACCTGGGGGGTGATGCTGTTCAGGTATTCGTAGCTTTTCTGCTCGTAGGCCAGGCAGCACATCAGCCGCCCGCAGGCGCCGCTGATCTTGGCCGGGTTCAGGGAAAGCCCCTGCTCCTTGGCCATCTTGATGGACACAGGCTGGAAGTTCTTCAAAAACCGGCTGCAGCAGAAGGGCTGCCCGCAGACGCCTAAGCCGCCCAGCATCTTGCTTTCGTCCCGCACGCCGATCTGGCGCAGCTCGATGCGGGTGTGGAACTGGGAGGCCAGGTCCTTGACCAGCTCCCGGAAATCCACCCGGTTGTCGGCGGTGAAGTAAAAGACCAGCTTGTTCCGGTCCAGGGTGTATTCGGCGTCGATGAGCTTCATCTGCAGTTTGTGGGCGGCGATGCGCTGCTCACAGATGGCAAAGGCCTTGCGTTCGTCGGCCCGGTTCTGGCGCATCCGGCGGATGTCCATGCCGTCGGCCATCCGCTGCACCGGCTTGATCTCCCGGGCAAAGCCGGTGTCCGGCAGGTCGTGGCAGCCCCGGACCACCTCGCCGCATTCCACGCCGCGGGCGGTCTCCACAATGACGAACTCCCCGGTCTGGATCTCCAGCACCCCGGGGTCAAAATAGTAGGAACGGCCGCTCTCCTTGAATTTTACGGAAATGACTTTCATGGTATCTGAATTCCTTTTGGTTTTATGGGTCTTGGGCGGTGGCCGCAGCAGCCAGCAGGGTCAGGGTCAGGCGCAGGTTGGCATTGGCTGCCATGGCCTTGGCGGCATCCCAGGCAGCCCGGGCCAGCCGGGCGGCGGCAGGGGCCGAAAGCCCGTCAAACCCCGGCCGGCGCAGCGAAGCACTGGCCGCTGCCCGTACCTGCACCAGCAGGCGGGCGGCGCCCTCCTTGTCCTTTTCATACTTGGCCAGCAGGGCGGCGGCCCGGTAGGTATCCCGGACTTCGGCCTGACGGCACAGGTCACGGGCGGCTGCCCGGGCGGCCTTCACCCCGGGGTCGTTCATCACGGCCAGGGCCGAACCGATGTGCCCTTCATACAAAAAGGCAAGGTCGGCGCACTGGCCCTCGTCCAGCTGGGGCAGGGCCGCCCGCAGGGCGGCGGCACATTCGGCTTCGGGCACCGGGGCCACCGTGTAGGCGGCGCACCGGCTGCGGATGGTGGGCAGCACGGCGGCGGCGCTGGAAGCCGTCAGCAGGAAGAGCACCCCTTCGGGGGGCTCCTCCATGATCTTCAGCATGGCGTTGGCCGAGGCCCCGTTCAGGTTCTGGGCCCCGTAGATGAAGAGCACCCGTCCTGCTGCGTCGGCGGACAGGGCGCTGTGCTGGATCTTTTCCCGGGCGTCCCGGATTCGCTCCACCTTGATCTGGCCGGAGGCGCCCTCCCCCCGGATGGTCAGACATTCGCTGTCCTGCCCCCGCAGAACCGCTTCGGCGTGGGCGCCCCCCTGGGGATAGAGGTAATCCGCCCCCAGGCAGCGCGCGGCAAAGCCCGCCCCGCAGCCCGGTTCCCCCACCAGCAGAATGCTGTGAGGCAGCCGCCCGGAGCGCAGCGCCGTGGTCAGGTCCTGTTTCAGGGCATGGTTGCCGGCCAGACGGCCCAGCATGCCAAGGGTGGTGCTCACAGTTTTTCGAAGCGCTCCACGTTGGTCACAAAGACGGTGGCGCCGCCCACGGTGACCTCGATGGGCATGGCGCTCTCCATACCCAGGCCGATGGAAGCCGCACCGGGCACGATCTCGGTGCGCTGCTTGCAGCACTTGGAGATGCAGGCGATGCAGTCGTCCACCCGCTCGTCCTCGGTACCGATGAGCAGGGTCATGTTGCCCGCCATCAGGAACCCGCCGGTGGTGGCCAGGCGGGTGACATAGAACTTGTTGCGCACCAGCTCGGAGCAGACGGCCTTGGAGTCTTCCTTGTTGACAATGGCAGTGACGAGTTTCATATATGATTCCTCCTTAATAAGAGTGGATAACAAAAGATTGCAGGTTCGGCGCTGAGATCACTTCCAGCGGTTCTCCCAGTCCCGGCGGCGCTTGTAGCTGGAGATGGTGTCGCGGCACCAGTCCCACAGCTCCCTGCCGAAGAAGAGCAGAAAGCCCGCCAGCCCGAAGAGCAGGGTGATGCGGGAAGAGAAGTTCCCGGTGAGGAACTGCCAGGCCCACAGGGCCGCGGCAGCCCAGCCCAGCCATTTCACCTTGACCGGAATGATGAAGAAGAGCATCACCCGCTGCTCCGGCCACATCCAGGCGTAGGCAAAGAACAGGCTGAGGAACAGCCCGGAGGAGCTGCCGAAGCCGGTCAGCAGGCAGCTGAGGATGGCCCCCAGCATGCCCGCCAGCCAGTAGACGGTGAACCGGAAATCCCCCCAGGCACGGGTCAGGGAGTTGCCCACCCACCAGTAAAAGTACAGTTCCACCAGCAGCCAGAAGGGGGAAGCCTGCAGACTGGGCATGAAGATGAAGCTGACCAGCCGCCAGATCTGCCCGTGGAACAGCCCCGCCCGGGTGAGCATGAGGGCGTCGATGAGATTGTAGTTGATGAACATGATGATGACCCAGGCAATGATCTGGCCCACCAGCACGATATTGAGCAGGTTGGGGATACCGAACTTGCCGTAACGGCGCTCAAGCCTGTCCAGCCAATTCATGGAAACCTCCTTGTGGAAAACCGGGATTTTCCGCCGTGGTCCGGCGGGCGGTTTATTATGCTATTGTACCATTTCCCCCGGGCAAGTTCAACATTTGTTTGTCGAATTTATCACACCCCCTTTTGAGGCCACACAATCAAAAGTTGTAGTTTGTGGAAAACGAAGAGGTTTTCCACACTTTCCACAGGGTTTTCAACATTTTCAACGTGAAAAACCGGTATACGGGTTGGTAATCAACCCGGTGTATTCATCATTTCGTAATATTCGGCTCCAAAAGGCCCGAGTTTTCAACATTTTGCCCCGAGTTTTCAACTTTTGGCGGAAAACGCCGTGTAAAGGCTGTGCAAAACCCGGCAAAACTGTGGAAAACTTTCCGGGGCCGGTTTCGGGCCCGGTGGAGCCGCGTTTTCCTCGAGAGTTATTCTTGACTAACAGCCCGGGGGCATGGTATGGTATTCGCTGCATAAGGGAGTAGCTGGCGCGGAAATTCCGCGTGATAGGGCCAACATACTGGGGCAACCCTGGCTTTAGATGAAACAGCGAGACTTATCTTTTGCCTTGCACGGCAGGGCGGGATAGGTCTCGTTTTTTTTATCCCGCCCGCCCATCACAAAACGGGAGAGTGGTTGTTCAATGTCACTGGCAGACCTTTTCATCATCGCCGTGGGCCTTTCCATGGACGCTTTTGCGGTGTCCATCTGCAAGGGGCTTTCGGTGCGCAGGATGCAGCTGCGCCATGCGCTCATCTGCGGGGTGTGGTTCGGCGTTTTCCAGGCGCTCATGCCCCTGCTGGGCTACTGGCTGGGTTCCGGTTTTGCGGGGCTCATCGGCAGCTTCGGCCACTGGGTGGCCTTTGTGATGTTGGCTCTCATCGGCGCCAATATGGTGCGGGAGAGCTTCGGGGAGGAGGAGGAGGAAGTCACCCCCGACTTTTCCCCCAAAGCCATGCTGCCCCTGGCAGTGGCCACCTCCATCGACGCGTTGGCCGTGGGGGTCAGCTTTGCGGCCACCGGCGCCAACATCGGCGCGGCGGTGGGCTTCATCGGGATCATCACCTTCCTGTTCTCGGCCGTGGGGGTCAAGATCGGCAACCTCTTCGGTACCAAGTACAAGGCCCTGGCCGAGCGGGCCGGCGGCGTAGTGCTGATTCTGATGGGATTGAAAATTCTGCTGGAAGGATTGGGCATTCTGGTCCTGTAAGGCCTTCCATCGTCTGAGGGAGTAGTTCCGCGCCCCGTACGGGGCGTGCGGCGGCATCGTCACCCCGGCGTTTCGGCGCCCGGTGCCGCCTTTGCAGTGCATACCGCAAAGAATGAGACTCATACGCCATCGGCTTTTTTCCAAAGTCCCTGGTGTATGGGTCTCATTTTTATATATAATAGGTAGAGAGGGACGGCGGGGCCTTTTCCCCGCCCGAATTTGAAAGGAGTTCCAGCGTGAAAAGTTATGAACTGTCTGCTGAGGAAGTTCTTCAGCAGGAAAACGCGAACCCGGACGGTCTGACCAGCCAGGAGGCGGCCCGCCGCCTGGAGGAGCATGGCCCCAACAAGCTCAAGGAAGCCCAGAAAGCCACCCTGCTCCAGCGCTTCATTGAGCAGCTCAAGGACCCCATGCTCATCATCCTGCTGTGTGCCGCCGCGGTGTCCGCCGTGACCAGCCTCATCGAGGGCGAAAGCATGGCCGAGGTCATCATCATCCTGGTGGTGGTGCTGCTCAACGCGGTGCTGGGTGTCTATCAGGAGAGCAAGGCCGAAGCCGCCATTGAAGCTCTGCAGACCATGACCGCCGCCACCAGCAAGGTGCTGCGGGACGGCAAGCACGTCAGCCTGCCCAGCGCCGAGCTGGTGCCCGGCGACATTGTGCTGCTGGAGGCGGGCGACAGCGTTCCCGCCGACGGCCGTATCCTGGAAAGCGCCAGCCTGAAGATCGAGGAAGCCGCCCTCACCGGTGAGAGCGTGCCGGTGAACAAGATCATCGAAAAGCTGCTGCCCGCCGAGGGCGGCAAGGACGTGCCCCTGGGCGACCGCAAGAACATGTGCTATATGGGTTCCACCGTGGTCTACGGCCGCGGCCGGATGGTCATCACCGACACCGGCATGGACACCGAGATGGGCAAGATTGCCGGGGCCCTGGCCGCCACCCAGGACGAGCAGACCCCCCTGCAGCGCAAGCTTGACGAGCTGGGCACCACCCTGTCCAAGCTGGTGCTGGGCATCTGCGTCTTTATCTTTGCCTTCAACCTGATCACCCACGGTGAGTTCAGCCTGGATGCCATCCTGTCCACCTTCATGGTGGCGGTCTCCCTGGCCGTGGCCGCCATCCCCGAAGGCCTGGCCACCGTGGTCACGGTGGTGCTGTCCATCGGCGTGACCAACATGAGCAAGCGCAATGCGGTCATCCGCCGCCTCACCGCCGTGGAGACCCTGGGCTGCGCCCAGGTCATCTGCTCGGACAAGACCGGCACCCTGACCCAGAACAAGATGACTGTGGTGGAGCATGTGGGGGACGAAACCCTGCTGGCCACCGCCATGGCCCTGTGCTCCGACGCCGAGTACGCCCCGGAGGGCGCCATCGGCGAGCCCACCGAGGCGGCCCTGGTGAACTACGCCGCCGCCCTGGAGATGAAGAAGACCGATCTGGAAGCCAAGCAGCCCCGTGTGGACGAGGCGCCCTTTGACTCCGGCCGCAAGATGATGAGCACCCTGCACGCCTCCGGCGATGCCTTCATCCAGTACACCAAGGGCGCCCCGGACGTCATCCTCAAGCGCTGCACCCGCTATTGGGACGGCCAGAAGGCCGTGCCCATGACCGAGGAAAAGCGGGCGGAGTTCCTGCAGGCCAACAAGGAGATGGCGGACAAGGCCCTGCGTGTGCTGGCCGCCGCCATGCGTCCCTGGCCCCAGAACCCCCACAACAATGAGCCGGAGTTCCTGGAGCAGGATCTCTGCTTCATCGGCCTGACCGGCATGATCGACCCGGTGCGTCCGGAGGTCAAGGCCGCCATCGTGGAATGCCGGGAAGCGGGCATCCGCCCGGTGATGATCACCGGCGACCACAAGGACACCGCCGTGGCCATCGCCAAGGAGCTGGGCATCATCGACAGCGCCGACCAGGCCATCACCGGCTCCCAGCTGGATGACTTCACCGACGAGCAGCTGGCCGAGGCCATCACCCGCTACGGCGTGTATGCCCGTGTGCAGCCCGAGCACAAGGTGCGCATCGTCACCGCCTGGAAGAAGCGGGGCGCCATCACCGCCATGACCGGCGACGGCGTCAACGATGCCCCGTCCATCAAGGCCGCCGACATCGGCGTGGGCATGGGCATCACCGGCACCGACGTCACCAAGAACGTGGCCGACATGGTGCTGGCCGACGACAACTTTGCCACCATCGTCAACGCGGTGAGCGAAGGCCGCCGCATCTACGACAACATCCGCAAGGCCATCCAGTTCCTGCTGGCCTCCAACATGAGCGAGGTGCTGGGCGTCTTTACCGCCACCCTGCTGGGCTTCACCCTGCTGAACCCGGTGCACCTGCTCTTCATCAACCTGATCACCGACTGCTTCCCGGCCCTGGCCCTGGGCATGGAAAAGGGCGAAAGCGACATCATGCACCGCCCGCCCCGCAAGTCCACCGACGGCATCTTTGCCGGCGGCCTGGGCTTTGATGTGGTGTACCAGGGCATCCTGGTCACCGTGATCACCCTGGTTTCCTATATCATCGGCCACTGCATGGAAGTGGGCTATTTCGAGATGCCCAAGGGCATCTCCGACGACGGCATGACCATGGCCTTCCTGACCATGAGCATGTGCGAGATCTTCCACAGCTTCAACATGCGCAGCCAGCGGGGCAGCATCTTCACCCTGCACAGCCACAACAAGGTGCTGTGGGGGGCCATGCTGGGCAGCCTGGTGCTGACCACCGTGGTGCTGGAAGTGCCCTTCATCGCCAATGCCTTCGGCTTCACCCCCGTGGACCTGTCCGAGTACCTCATCGCTCTGGGCCTGTCCGTGCTGGTCATTCCCATTGTGGAAGTGGTCAAGCTGATCCAGCGGTCTATGGCCAAGCACAAGGCAGCGTGATGGTTTGCTGTTTGTGCTGAACAAGCCCGCATAAATTGAAACACCGTCCCTGCCGGGAGCATTTTTCCCGGTGGGGGCGGTGTTTCTTCTTTTTGGCAGACGGAATTCTGTCGGGGAAACGGCTGCCAGCCGTGGTGTTGTCGCTTTTTGGCGTCAAAAAGCGACGGAAAAACCGCCACCGCATCGGAACGGTGGCACTTTTTCGCTTCCTTTTTGGTGACAAAAAGGAAGGACACTCCCGCAAGCAGCCGCTTGCCAGAAAAACCGCATCGGAACGGTGGGACTTTTCGCTTCCTTTTGGTCACAAAAGGAAGAACCATCCGGTAAGCAGTCGTTACCCCGGAAATCGGCAACAAAAAATCCCGGCTTTCCTGGTCAGTAGAGGAAAGCCGGGATTTTATCAATCAGACAATGGGGTCCGGAATCCCAATGGTCACCTGCATGCGCAGGACCTGGCTCATGCCGCTCTTTTCATAGCGGGTCAGCAGCCGGTCGCGGACCACCTTGTAGTCGTCGGTATGCTTCACCGACAGCATCAACACGTACTGGTTGCGGCTGTACCGGGCAAACACGTCCCCCTTGCGCAGCATGTTCTTGATGAGCTCCTTCACCGAGAGCATCACCCGGATCATCTCCTGCTTGGGGGCCTCCAGCGGCACCAGGGTCACCAGCAGCAGGATGACATCCTCCGAGTTGCGGGTGGCGCTGCGCACCACCATGTGGTACATGTGCTTGAACACCTCGTAAGGGCAGAAATACGCCCCCCGGATGGGCCGGTCGTCCCGGGTGATCTCGTCCAGGTCCTTCTGGATGTGGCGGATGTCCTCCATGGGCAGGTTGGCGCCCTCGGAGGCCCAGCGGTAGATCTCCCGCACCGATTCCGGCAAAGGCTGGCCCACCTCGTCCAAAAACATGTTGGCCACCACCGGGTAGTAGCTCAGCACGGCGGTCTTCATGTCCATCTTGCGCAAAGCGGAAAAATGCCGCAGGTACAGCTCCTCGCTCAGGGGCTCAAACAGCAGGGCGCGGGAACACAGGTTCATGACCTCCTCCGCCCCGGCCCGGTCATCAGAGGCCAGCAGCAGATCGCTCAGGTTCAGCACCATGGTGATGTACCGCTGGCGCAGGGTGCTGGCCCGGGCCATGAGCCAGTACCGGTCGCTGAGGGCGGGCAGAAAATCCCCCGCATACAGGGCGATGGCCTCCCGGCAGTTGCGGACGATCTCCTCGTCCGTGGCCGCGGGGTTCTGCATGGCGGTCTCATACAATTTGTTGAACCGGTCGATGTCCAGCTCCACCGGGACTTCCGGGTTCCAGGCATACTGCCGGTCCCGGGTGATGATGCACTCCTGGTCCAGCCCGGCCTTGGCCAGCTGCCGGCGCAGAGAGTAGGCCGCATTTTTCAGCGCCCCGGCGGGGTTTTCCACCTCGTCGTCCCCCCACAGCGCTTCCATGATCTGCTCGTTGTTGGTCTGGGCACCAATGTTCAGAAGCAGGTATACCAGCAGCTCGATGGGCTTGTTCACACGGCCGCCCTTTTCGACAAGGTACTGATCCCCGACATGGATCTGCAGCCCGCCGAACATCTTGGCCTGCAGGCAGTTGGTTTGTTGCATGGTGATTCCCTCCTTGTGGATGGATGCGTGGCCGTGAAAGCCGGGCGCCGCCGGGCGGACAGCGCCGGGAAGATGCCGTGGTATGATATGTCTAATTGTAGCATGGGGGTATGGGAAAAGCAAGACCCCATCTGAAGCCGCCAAACGGGTACAAACCCCGGAAAAAACAACAAAAACAGGCGGGAAACCGTTCGTTTCTCCGAACTTCCTGCGGGAGACGCCGGCCCGCTTTGCTCCGCTGCGGCCGTGACAAGATCACGTTGCCGGTCCCCGGCGTCCCGGGCGGCTCCCTTCCCTTGCCGCGGCGGCGGTTTTGTGTTATCATAAACACAAGAATCACCTGGAACCCATACCCGGCCGCAAAGGAGGAAGCCCGTGCTGCGCATCGCCATTGTGGAAGATGAGGCGCCCTGCGCCGAACAGCTGAAGGAATATATTGAGCGCTACGGCCGGGAAAACGACCGTACCTTTGAAGTGCTGCGCTTTTCCGACGGCAGCGAGATTCTGCAGGACTACCAGCCCCGGTACGACATCATCCTGCTGGACATTGAGATGCCAAAGATCACCGGCATGGAAGCCGCCAAAGCCATCCGCCAGCAGGACGAGAACGTGGTGCTGGTGTTCATCACCAACATGGCCCAGTATGCCATCCGGGGCTACTCGGTGGATGCGCTGGACTTTGTGATGAAACCGGTGAGCTATTACACCTTCCAGCTCAAGTTCACCCGGGCCATCGAGCGGGTGGTCAAGCGCCGCAATGAGGAGATCCTGCTGGCCCTGCCCGACCGGCTCCAGCGGGTGGGGGTGCGCAGCATCTGGTATGTGGAGGTGCAGGACCACATGCTCCACTACCACACCGAACAGGGAGAGTTTGTGCTGCGGGGCACTTTGCAGAGCGCCGAAAAGCAGCTGGCCCCCTACAACTTTGCCAAGTGCAACCACTGGTACATCGTCAATCTGATGCATGTGGAACAGGTGCGCAAGGACAAGGTGGTGGTGGCCGGTCATGAGCTGGAGATCAGCCGCCGGGCCCGCACCGCTTTCCTCAACGCCCTCACCGACTATATGGGAGGCAGCAGCTGATGGGCGGCACCGAGCTGATGGTCCAGGCCATGGCGGTGGTGCTCATGCACGGACTGTGCGCCGCCCTGTACACCTGGCCCCTGCGCCACCGGGACAACTACGGCCTGCGCCTAGGCCTGAGCCTGGTCCTGGGTGCGGTGCTGGGCTACGCCTACTGGGCCGCCGGTCTGGCCGCCGAACACATGCAGTGGTGGCAGCTGGTGGTGGTCTTCGGGTATGTGGCGGGCATGGTGCTGCTGCTGTGCCGGCAGCCGGTGTTCGGCAGCCTGTACTGCGCCACCTGGATGATGATGGCCCAGCAGTTCTTTGTGCAGATCTTCAACACCTGGTTCACCTGGATGAACGTCCGCCACGGCGGTGCACCGGTCCCCTGGCTGTCGGTGGTGGTCTTTGCGGGGGCATGCAGCGCCCTGGTGTATGTCCTTGTGGTGCGGGGCATGGCGGTGGACGGACAGTTCCGGGTGGGACCCCGGCAGACCATCTCCGCCCTGCTGCTCTTTGTGGTGTTCGAGTTCCTCACCGCTTCCATCGTGGTGGATTTCCGCATCGTCTCCCTGAGGGGCAGCTGGGCGGTCATCCTCATGTGTGAGTTCTACTGCCTGACCATCCTGTTCCTGCAGAACGCCCTGTTCCGCAAAAGCGCCATCCAGCACGATCTGGACGCCCTGGACATTCTGTGGCACCGGCAGAAGGAACAGTACCAGCTGGCCCGCAAGAACATCGCCCTCATCAACAAGCGCTGCCATGACCTGAAGGTGCAGATCTACGCTTTGCGGGACATGGCCGACAGCACCCAGCGCCGCCGGTACCTGGACGAGATCGACGATTCCATCGGCATCTATGACGCCATCGTCAAGACAGGCAGCGAGGTGCTGGACACCATCCTCACCGAAAAGAGCCTGCTCTGCCGGGACAAGGACATCCACATCCAGTGTGTGGCCGACGGCAGCCGGATGGGGTTTCTGGACCCGGCGGATACCTATGCCATCTTCGGCAGCGCCCTGGACAACGCCATTGAGGCGGTACAGCAGTTTGCGGACAAGGACAAACGGCAGATCGACGTGCTGGTGCATCTGAAACAGCAGTTCCTGGTCATCAGCATCACCAACCCCCTGGCCCGGCAGCCGGTGTTCCGCAACGGGCTGCCCGTGACCACCAAGACCGGCGGCGACTACCACGGCTTCGGTTTGCGGGGGGTGCAGCGGGTGCTGAAAAAGTACGGCGGCAACCTCACCGTCAGCACCGAGAATGGCTGCTTCGCCCTGAAGATCCTCATCCCTTTGCCGGAAACTGCATAAACTTGCACACCCCCTGGGTCATACCAGGGACTGCACAGGACCCCCGAATTCCGGGGGTCTTTTTTGTACTGTCAAAACGCACAAAATACATCGTTTAATCCCTAACAAGTTGCCGAAATTGCTTTCCAGATGGTGCAAAAATGCGACCACTTCCGTCAAACCCATTGTGAAATAATAATGAATAAGATATGATAAAATCATGAAGAAAATCGAGAAATGGGCCCCGGCCCGGAAAGAGGTTGTACACTGATGAGAAAGACCCTGCTCCTGGAAAAGTCCTGGAATTTTTCCCAGCCCGGACAGCCGGACGCCGTTGTGACCCTGCCCCACACCTGGAACAACATCGACGGCCAGGACGGCGGCAATGACTACAAGCGCTGCGCCTGTACCTACCGGACCACCTTCGACGCCCCCGCCTATGACAAGGCGGCGGAATGCGTCTACCTCCAGTTCGAGGGCGTCAACGCCTCCGCCCGCGTCAGCCTGAACGGGTCGGAGGTCTGCCGGCATGACGGCGGCTACTCCACCTTCCGGGCGGACATCACCGCCCTGCTCAAGGACACGGACAACGAACTCACCGTCATCGTGGACAACACCGTCAACGATACCGTCTATCCCCAGAAAGCCGACTTCACCTTCTACGGCGGCATCTACCGGGATGTGAGCTTCGTCATCGTGAACAAGGCCCATTTTGATCTGGACCATTTCGGCGGCACCGGCCTGAAGGTCACCCCCAAGCCGGAAAACAACTACCAGGACGGCAGTGTCCATGTGGAGACCTGGCACAACGCCCACGAGGGCGCCGAGGTCACCGTCACCCTGCTGGACGCCGAGGGCAAGACGGTGGCCGAGGGCAAAGGCACCGACCAGACCCTGACCATCCAGGGCGTGCACCTGTGGGACGGCATCGAAAGCCCCTACCTCTACACCGCCGTGGCCACCCTGAACGTCAACGGGCAGCCTGTGGACGAGGTGCGCACCCGCTTCGGCGTGCGGGACTTCAAGGTGGATGCCAAGACCGGCTTCTGGCTCAACGGCCGCCAGTATCCCCTGCACGGCGTCTCCCGCCACCAGGACCGCAAGGGCCTGGGCAACGCCATCACCAAGGCCATGCACGACGAGGATATGGCCCTCATCAAGGAGATGGGCTGCAACACCGTCCGTCTGGCCCACTATCAGCACGACCAGTACTTCTATGATCTGTGCGATGAGGCCGGCATGGTGGTCTGGGCCGAGATCCCCTACATCTCGGAACACATGAACAACGGCCGGGAAAACACCATCAGCCAGATGAACGAGCTGATCATCCAGAACTACAACCATCCCTGCATTGTCTGCTGGGGCGTGTCCAACGAGATTACCATCTCCACCAAGGACAAGAAGGACATGCTGGACAACCATCATGAACTCAACGACCTGTGCCACCGCATGGACCCCACCCGCCTGACCACCCTGGCCTGCTACGCCATGTGCGGCCCCTTCAACCCGGTGGCCCACATCACCGACCTGGTGAGCTGGAACCTCTACCTGGGCTGGTACGTGCCGGGGCTCTTCCTCAACGACCTGTGGATGGACTTCTTCCATCTGGTCTACCCCAACCGTCCCCTGGGTTACAGTGAGTACGGCGCCGAGGCCATGCCCAACCTGCACAGTGCTCATCCCCGCCGGGGCGACCACACCGAGGATTACCAGGCCAAGTACCACGAATATATGCTGCGCTGCTTTGACCGCCACAAATGGCTGTGGGCCACCCACGTGTGGAACATGTTCGACTTTGCAGCCGACGCCCGTGACCAGGGCGGCGAACCGGGCATGAACCACAAGGGCCTGGTGACCTTTGACCGCAAAACCAAGAAGGACAGCTTCTATCTGTATAAAGCCTGGTGGAGCAAGGACCCCTTCGTCTACATCGCGGGCCGCCGCTATGCCGACCGTACCGAGTCCACCACCACCGTGACCGTCTACACCAACCAGCCTTCCGTGGCCCTGTACGCCAACGGCCAGAAGGTGGGCGAGCAGACCGGGGACAAGGTTTTCCGGTTCAAGATGCCCCTGAGCGGCGAGGTGGAGCTGAAGGCCGTGGCCGGTGACTGCATCGACCAGACCACCATCCGCAAGGTGGACTCCCCCAACCCCGCCTACAAGCTGCAGAAGGGCAAGAGCCAGAGCGCCAACTGGGTGTAAGGCTCGCTGAACAAGGTTTGGCCCTGCGCGGTTTTTATCCCGCAGGGTAAGATAGAGGACGCGGACTCCGGTTCTTCCGGATTCCGGTGCCGGCCATGCGCGCAGCCGGTACAGGCCCGAAAGGCCCGGAACCCGCGCCCCGCAGGCTGTTCTGCCCTGCCGTTCCCCCAAGGACGGCCGGACAGGGCGGCAAGTCAAACGGAAGAGAGGAAAACAACATGCAAAAAAATCCCAAAGTTGCGTTGTGGTCCGGTCTGACCGCCGTCAGCGCGGTGCTCACCGCCGGCGCCATGGTCGCCACCTTTGTTGTGGCCCCCATGTACGAAACCACCATCAACGTTGCCACCAATGCGTCCACCTACAAGATCATCAAGGGTGAGACCGACGAAGACACCAACTATTTCACCAGCGACTTTGCCTCCGACGACGAGCGCGAAAGCTATGAAGAAGAGCTGTGCGCCACTGTGGAATCCGAGGGCGCTTCCCTGCTGAAGAATGACAACAACGCCCTGCCTCTGGCTTCCGGCGCCAAGGTCAGCCTCTTCGGCCGCGGTTCCGTGGATCTGATGTACGGCGGCACCGGTTCCGGCGCTGTCGATACCTCCTCCGCCCCCACCCTGAAAGACGCTCTGACCAGCGAGGGCATCGAAGTCAACGAGACCCTGTGGAACTGGTACACCAGCGAGGACATCGCTTCCAAGTACAGCCGCGTCACGCCCGACGCCATTGCCGACGCTCTGGCCGCCAACAGCCAGTACGACGTGAACGAAGCTCCCTGGAGCGAAGTGGAAACCGCCAACTCCTCCAGCTTTGC
>CALWNO010000035.1 GCA_944382785.1 uncultured Gemmiger sp.
CGGTCACCGAAAGGCGTAATGCCGGCCGGGAAGGAACAGTTTCGTGTTTTGATGGCGTAGTAGCCGTGGTCGATGCCAAGAATCATGGGGTGTCCTCGCTTTCATTTATAGAATGAGATTGTGAGCTCGACTATCCACAGCGGAAATGCTGCGTCGATCGATTTATCTACAAGGCTGGAGCTTTTCTCAGCCGGGTAGCAGGGTGAACAAACGAAAAAAGGCCCGGCCTCCAGCAGATACCAGAAACCGGGCCGTACATAACGATGCTATATTAAATTTGTTGTACTTCTTGTTGCCTTGATCCGAAAACCGGCAGAACCAACAAAATCCCGCCGGAAAATTTTCTATACTTCTGCGGCGATTTTTTCGCCCAAAACCAAAAAAAGGCCGCCAAGCTCCCGGAATGGGCGAGCTTGGCGGCCTGTTTTGTGTGGAAAAGCCTGCCAAAACCGACTGAAAACGGTGGTGACAGTAACGGAAAAAGCCTGCGCTCAGCAGGCTCCAAAACGTCAATTTTTGACGATACAACAATAAAAAATTGGCCGACAGTAAAATCGACCAATCAATATGGTGGAGGATGGGGGACTCGAACCCTCGACCTCTGCGATGTGAACGCAGCGCTCTAACCAGCTGAGCTAATCATCCGTAACGACATGTGTTATTATAGCGCATGGGTGGACGTTTGTCAAGCCGGTTGGAAGATTTTTTTCAAAGAAAATGTCCCCGCCGACACAGACAGGCTGTGGGCGGGGACAAATTGGGAGGACGATTCGTGCGGCCGGCTTATTCCGGCAGGTAGATGTGATGAGGCAGCCCCTCCACATAAATGGGGGTCAGCTCCGCCTGGATCAAAGGCATGGCATAGGAAATAAAGGCCGGCATCATGTCGGTGTGGTCGGCGTTGATCCACTCCAGCGGGACCTTCTTTTCCAGATTGGCCACCTCGCTGATGGGATGCAGTTCGGTGGTGGACTGGTAGGGCGCATTGGAGATGCGCTTGATGGCGACCATCTCGCCGGTATGACCCTCAAAGGCAGCCTTGACCGCGGCACCACCCACCTGATACGCTTCGGTGATGTCGGTGCGGCTGGTCAGGTGACCGGCGCAGCGCTGCAGAGTGGAGAGCTCGATGCAGCGGGTCTTGGTGTCCAGGCGGCGGGCCACGGTGTTGGCCAGGAAGCGGGCGGTGCCGGTCAGGGCCTTATGGCCGAAGGCATCCACCGCGTGCACATCATCGGCCAGCTCGCAGACATAACGGCCATCCTCCAGCTTGACGCCTTCGGACACGGCAATGACAATACTGGGCTTTTTGGCCTGCATGCGGGCCACCTTTTCCACAAAGTGGTCCACATTGAAGGGGATCTCGGGCAGGCAGATCATGTCCACGCCCTCGCAGTCCTCGGCCCGGGCCAGAGCAGCGGCAGCGGTCAGCCAGCCGGCGTTGCGGCCCATGATCTCCACGATGGTGACATACTTGGTGCCGTAGACGGTGGCATCCCGGATGATCTCCTTCATGACCACGCCGATGTATTTTGCGGCGCTGCCGTAACCGGGGGTGTGGTCGGTGACCATCAGGTCGTTATCGATGGTCTTGGGCACGCCCATGAAACGAATCTCGCTGCCGATGTGGGTACCGTAATCCGCCAGTTTGCCGATGGTATCCATGCTGTCGTTGCCGCCAATATAGAAGAAGTAGCCGATATCCAGTTCCTTCAGGATGGCAAACAACTGCTGGTAAACCTGCTCCCCTTCCGGCGTGTGCCAGTCGGGCAGCTTGTAGCGGCAGCTGCCCAGGTAGCTGGACGGGGTGCGCTTGAGCAGCTCAATGTCCATGGCGCAGGTCAGCTTTTCATCCAGCAGGCAGACGCGGCGCTCCAGCAGCCCCGCCACACCGTGCATCATGCCGTAGACCTTTTCCGCCCCGCGGCGTTTGCAGCTTTCAAACACACCCGCCAGGCTTGCATTGATCACCGAAGTGGGACCGCCAGACTGGCCCACGATCGCATTTTTTGCCATATGGAACCTCCCGAAACTCTTTCCCGGCACCTCGGGGATGCCGTGCTTGTTTTGTCTATATCAGTGTAGCATTTCTGCATACCCTTGACCATTGTGGGAGTTGACAACCGCTTTTTGCCCCTTATGCAGGCATATAGTTCCGCTGTATGGAATCACGTTCCACATGTCGAATTTTCGTTTTCCTTTGTGTTCCGCTCAGCGGAACTCGTCCGTGTTTTACCCCTTCGGAAAGGGGGCTTTTTCGCATTGTAAAAATTGCCTTTCTCACACAGGTCTGCCCTCCCCCGTCCGGAAGCTTTTTCTCCCAAAGAAAAATCCGCCCCCACGCAAACCGCGCAGAGACGGGCTTTTTTGTTTTCAAGCGGACAGGCCCAGGGCACCCAGGCTCTCGATCAATTTTTGTGTATAGAGAGCAGCGCCCTCGGTGTTCAGGTGGTTGTTGCTGTCGTAGAAATATTCGGCGTCCATGACCGCGTCAGGATAGTCCACCAGCACCGGCAGGCCCAACGCCGCCCGCACCGCATCGGCGTAGGCGGTATTTTCCTCGGCACTGCTGGTCACGCACAAAGCGTTGAGGGGGGCATGGCTGAACAGCACCGTCACCCCGCGCTGTTCCATGGTCTTGGTGAACCGGCGGATGGCCCGCAGGTTGTCCTGATCCAGGATGCCTGCATTGAGGGCCACCATATCCTGGGTGTTGTACTTGTGTTCCAGGATGTTGGTGCGGGGGGTGATCACGTTGCCCAAGGGGCCGAAATCGTCGCTGTGGGGCGTCTGTCCGGGGGCGAAATCATAGGTAGTCCAGTGCACCCCTTGCAAGGGTGTCCAGTCGCTGGGCCAGCGCTGAGCCAGATACCGCCCGGCACTGGCCGCAGCCCCCAGCCACAGGTCCGGCGGCACACAGGCCCAGGCGTCCGGGTCGGTGCCGCAGGCCTGCCACAACACCAGATAGTCTACCCCGGTATCCCGGAGCATCAGGTGCTCCAGCATGAGGATGACGGTATCTCCCGGCTTGGCGTAGCGGTCCAGCATGTTCAGATACATCTCCACCCCCAGATAGGCGGTCACCCCCACACAGTAGGTGGGATGGCCGGTGGCCTCGGCAATGGCCTGACAGTCGGTGCCGTACTCGGTGGAAGAACCGCCCGCAATGAGAATCCGGTTGCCGCCGGGGGTATCCCTGAGCAGGTCCAGCTTGTAATGCAGGGTGTACAGCAGGCTTTGCTGGGTGGTTTCTGGCACAAAGCCGATACACCCGATGAGCAGAGCAAAGGGCAGGCAGAGGGCCAGAAGAAAGACCAGTATTTTACCCAGATACTTGGCGAATGCTTGTTTTGTCATAGTGGCCCCCCTGTCAGAACTGGAAATAGATGAAATCGGCGGTGGCACCGAAAGGCCGGGAGCACAGCGCCGCCAGCACCCCGAAGCAGAGCACGTAATAAAAGGCATAGCGCTGCCAGGGGCGGGCCCGGCAGATGGCGTGCAGGGGGTCGGTGCGGTAGGTGGCGTACCAGTCGTACACCAGCAGGGCCGCAATCAGGGCAAAGGCCAGCCCCAGCAAAGCAGGGGGCAGGCCTGCCGCCTGGGCGTAGGCCAGCAGGTGCACCGGACTGAGCCCCTGCCCCAGGTGAGTCAGCACATACACCAGGTCGGGCAGATCGTTGGCCCGGAAGAAGATCCAGCCGAACCCCACGATGCAGCAGGTAACGACGGTGCGCAGCACGGAAAAAGCCGCAGCACGGGCCCCTTGCAGACGGTTCTGCAGGGCTTCGATGCGGGGCAGATAGAAGGTTTCGGCACACAGCCACAAACCGTGATACAATCCCCACAGCACAAAGGTCCAGCTGGCCCCGTGCCACAGGCCGCTGAGCAGGAAGGTCACCAACAGGTTGCGCAGGTGCCGCCAACGGCTGCACCTGCTGCCGCCCAACGGGATATACACATAATCGGTGAACCAGCGGGTCAGGCTGATATGCCAGCGGCGCCAGAAATCCTTGACACTGCGGGCCATGTAAGGGCTGCGGAAGTTTTCCATCAGGTCAATGCCCAGCAGCCGGGCACTGCCCACCGCGATGTCGGAGTAGCCGGAGAAATCGCAATAGATCTGCACGCTGAACAGCATGGTGGCCAGAATCAGGGTCAGGCCCCCCTTCCCTGCCAGGTCGTTGTAGACGTTGTTCACATAGGTGGATACAAAATCCGCAATGACCACTTTTTTGAACATGCCCACGCAGATCTTGCGCAGTCCGGCGCTGAAGTTGGCACGGTCAGGGTCATGCTTTTGGTGCAGCTGGGGCAAAAGGTTGCCGGCACGCTCGATGGGTCCGGCCACCAGCTGGGGGAAAAAGCTTACATACAAAGCATAGTAGCCGAAATGGGGTTCGGCTTTCAGGTCACCCCGGTAGACGTCCACCACATAGCTCAGGGTCTGGAAGGTATAAAAGCTGATGCCCACCGGCAGAACCAGGTCCAGAGTGGTGGGCTGCAGGGGCAGCCCCACCGCCTGGAGCAAGGCTGTCACATTCTGGGAGAAAAAGTTGAAGTATTTGAAGAAGAACAGACAGGCCAGGCACAGCCCCACTCCGCCCCACAGCGCCGCCCGACGCAAGGCCGTATTCCGGGTATGCTGCACCGCCAAAGCCGCCAGCCAGCTGACTACGGTGGTAAACAGGATCAGCACAATGAGTTCCGGATTCCAGCTCATATAAAAATAATAGCTGAAGCCCAGCAGTGCCACCCAGCGCCAGCGCTGGGGCAGCAGAAAGTACACCAGTACGGCCAACGGAAGAAAGACCGCATAGGACAGCGAGTTAAACAGCATGAAACATTCCCCTGTTGCAATAACAAAAAGGTGTCCCCGCCGGGCAAAGCGGCGAGGACAGCAGCTGAAAGAAGCGGTTGATTACAGGTGGGCGGGTGCGGCGTGCCGGTACAACTGCCGTACCAGCAGGGCAATCAGAATGACCAGCACAAAAGTGGCCAGCTCGGTGGGCCAGACGCTCAGCACACCGGCCTGGTAGAGCATGGCAGGCAGGTTGGACACGGCATGCAAACCGATGGCCGCCGGATATCCCCAGGCGGGCAGACGGCGGGTGACCACCATCCAGATCAGCATGGACAAAGCCAGATGCAAGCCGATGGCGCACAGACGCTCGAACCCGGCAGCCAGCCACTGGGTAGCGGGCACCGCCGCCAGCTGGGCCAGCTGATCCTGGGCCATGGTGATCTGATCCCCTTCCAGGCCGGTGAGCAGGCTGTCGGTATTGCCACTGTTAATGGCATACATGACAATCAGGTTGTTGAGCATGGTCAACCCGGCCAGCAAAATGGCTTCAATACCACCGTGGCCCACACCGTAGGCAAAGCCGATGGCAGGTGATTGGTCCTTCTTGCACAGCACGCGCAAGCCCAACAGGCGGCCGGTCTCCTCAAACAGGCCGGCGGCCAGTCCGCCGTACAGGCAAAAAACCGGAATGTTGTCCCGGATATTGGGAAACATGGTAAACACCAGGCCGTGCAGAATCTGTTCCAGCACATAGGCGCTGACAATGTAGCAGAAGGCGCCGATCATGATGGCATAACCGCTGCCCTTATGCTTGCGGGTGACCCCGATGCCAAGGCTGACCGGCACGCCGAAGATCACCAGCAGGCTGAGCGTGGCACAGGCCACCGAGAGAAAGGAAACCGATGTGGGCATACAAAACACCTCATTCTTCATCCGAAAAGACCGCCGCAAGGGATTCCTATTTAGACGATCCTCTAAATTTGCCTCATTATACCGCAACTGCCGCCCGCCTGTCAATTTTGCAGCAGAGGAGGCAAGACACAAATTACAGTTGACAACCTCCCGCTCGTTTGCTATAATAGTAGAGCTGTATAAAGCAATATGGTTTTGTGCCCGTAGCTCAGTTGGTAGAGCATCTGACTTTTAATCAGAGGGTCCAGGATTCGAGTTCCTGCGGGCGCACCAAAAGGCCTCACGCCAGTGGCGTGAGGCCTTTTTTCTATGCCCAAAGCTCACAAAAACAGCCCCGCAGATGCAAACATCTGCGGGGCTGTTCGTTTTTATTGATACTGTGCGTTGAGGAACATGGACTTGATGGCCACGACCTCATCGTATTCTTCCTGCTCCACCTGTACGTCGGCATTCAGAGCTTTCAGGTCCTGCTTGACAACTTCCAGGGCTTCGCCTGCGGTGTTGGCTCGTCCGTCCAGCACCGCTCGCTGCATCCGCCGCAGCACGATGGGATGGGCATATCGGACCGGGACCGGAAAGTTTTGCCGGGAGGTCAGATACTGTCCCATGTCCTGAAGGGCCTCCTGCTCCTGCTTGAGAATGTCCCTGCGGTTGTTGCGGGCGGTGGGCAGCACACTGAACCCGGCGAAGGTAAAGACCGCCGCCAGCCCGAACAGAGCGAAATAAATGCTGAAGCCCCCCTTGCCCATGAGGAAGGACCACAGGCCATACACAATGCCAAAGAACCCCAGAGCCGTGATTGCCATGGCTACCCACCGGTAGCTAGGGCTGGAACGCTCGTAGGCGCGCTTGCGCCGGGCTGCATTGCTCAGAGCCTTGCTCAGTTCCGGTTTTTCTTCCAGATAGTCGATGGCCTGCTGCAGCGATTCCACCACCTTTTTGCCCTGAGGTGTCAGGGGCGGGCGGTTGCGCTCGGCTTCCTCTTTTTCCGCCTGCCGCTCGGCCAGGCGTTCCTCGGCCGCGGCACTGACCAGCTTGATCTGAGGCTGCTCCTTGGCCAGAACAGCCAGGAAGTCGTCCACCCGCTCCTCATGCTTGAAGTTGCACTGCTTTTGACGGCCGTTGTCATACTCCACCACCAGGTAGGGCATGCTGGCAAACACCCCTTTACCGGTGTAGCCGCCGCGGCTCATGGCCACGCGCTTGAACACCCGGCGCACCGCTTTGATGGGCACATAATACCGACGGTCAATAAAGAAGCTGTTCAGGTACAGCGCCTTTTTGCCGATCCCGCAGGGACCGATCTTGCGGCAGTTCTTTCTGTCCAGTTCCAGCTCCCAGGGTTCCAGGCGGGAGGTGCTGAGAGGATAAGGTTTGAAGATCATGACGGAAAACCTCGCTTGTGTGGAAGATACGCCAACACAAAAGCCGGCCGCCTTTGAACAGCGGCCGGCTTTGAGTTGCACGTTTGCCGGCTCAGCCGCGCAGGACTCAAGCCTGCGCCTTTGCCGAATGTTTCTTGGTAGCCATCAGGAAGATGACGAGCAGAGCAATAGCAAAGATGATGCCGATGGGATAGGCAACCGCGGTGTTGTACACGGTAGCGCCGTCGGCCGTCTTGCCGTTGACCAGGCCGCCCAGGCATTCCGGAGCCAGGATGAAGTAGGTGCTGGAAACTGCGCTCATGAAGGTAGCAGGCACAGCGGTGATCCAGAAATTCTTCTTTTCCACATACAGGAACATGGAAGCAGCCCACAGAACGATCATGGCCAGGGTCTGGTTGGTCCAGCTGAAGTAACGCCAGATGATGGTGTAATCAATGTAGCCCAGTGCATTGCCGATGCCCAGGATAGCACCCACTCCCAGCACGGGGATGCAGAGCTTCAGGCGGTTGGCGTAGGAGCCCTGGTCAATCTTGAACCAGTCGGCCAGCGTCAGACGAGCGGAACGGAAAGCGGTATCGCCGGAGGTGATGGGGCAAACAACCACGCCGATCATGGCCAGCGCGGTGCCCACACCGCCCATGGTGCGGGAGCAGACGTCGTAGATGGCAGCGGACTGACCTTCCGCCAGAGCAGCCGCCAGACCAGTGTTCAGGCCGCCGGTGACTTCGTACAGAGCGCAGCCGGCTGCAGCCCAGATCAGAGCGATGATGCCTTCAGCGACCATGGCGCCGTAGAAGACGAAGTGGCCCTGCTTCTCACTCTTCATGCAGCGGGCCATCAGAGGAGACTGGGTGGAGTGGAAGCCGGAGATAGCACCACAGGCCACCGTGATGAACATGAAGCTCCAGATGGGGGTGGCGGAGGGGTGCATATTGTACAGGTGGGTCCAGATCTCGGGGATGGTGAATTCGGGGTTGGTGTAGATACCGACGATAACACCAATAGCCATGATGACCAGGCAGATACCGAACACCGGATAAATCTTGCCGATGATCTTGTCAATAGAGATGAAGGTAGCGATGAAGTAGTAGATGAGGATGAGCACCAGCCAGAACAGGGTGGTGGCCAAAAAGCCCGTAGCACCGAAGTTCTTGCACAGGGTGACGATCAGACCGGCGGGGCCTACCGCAAAGACGGTGCCGACCATGATCAGCAGCACCACCGAGAACACACGCATGACGTTCTGCATGGCATGGCCCAGATACTTGCCGGTGACCTCGGCGATAGAACCGCCCTCGTTGCGTTCACTGACCATGCCGGAGAAGTAGTCGTGAACGCCACCTGCAAAGATGGTACCAAAGGTGATCCACAGGAACACGATGGGTCCCCACAGAGCACCCTGCATGGCACCGAAGATCGGTCCCAGGCCAGCAATATTCAGCAGCTGGACCAGGAACAGCTTCCACTGGGGCATCACGACGTAGTCAACGCCATCGTTGATGCGCACGGCGGGAGTTTCGCGATCGTCCGGGCCGAAGGTGTTGTCGACAACTTTACCGTAGGTAAAGTAGCCGATCAACAAAATGGCTAGACAGATAACAAAACTTACCATAAAGATTCCTCCCATTATAATTTCAGCACCGTTGTCCGCGGTACTGTTTGAAACGACTCTGGATGGTTTTTCCTCTATGGATTCACCGGGTTTCCCCGCTTGTTATTATAGCACTCTGTTGCAATAATTCAATATTTTTTGAAAATTTTTGTTCCATTTCCCCAATTTTATCAGAATTCGGCCGCGTATCGTTATTTATATATCAGAATTTCTCTGCCATCTTGCAGTGACTTTGCAGCAAAAAGGCCCCCATGCAAGCGCATGGAGGCCCAGCACCGAGACAGAAGGATATAAAAGAAAGATGGCTCATTTTGCAAGGGGGTAAAGGGGTGTGCCGCAGGGAAAAAGGAAATTATTCTTTCTCCTTTTCCGGCAGGGTCCTGACCCCAAACAGAAAATACAGGACATGAAAAATCCAGACAACCCCCAATACAACGCGGCCCAACACCACCGCGTGCATCATCAGGAAACCGACACTCATAAGCAGGGTGACCACCACCATAATACGCACCTTGGTCTTCATGGTCATTCCCTGCCCCGCCACGTAGCTTTCCAGGTTGTTCTTGTACAGGCGGGTGGAGCGGAACCAGCGGTCCAGTTTTTCGGAGCTTTTGCCAAAGCAGAAGGCTGCCAGCAACAAAAAGGGAAAGGCGGGCAGCAAGGGCAGCACGGCTCCCAGCGCCCCCAGGCCCAGTCCGGCAAAGCCGCCTGCCAGGTAAAGGATCTTCTTCAGGTTCATGGTCGGATCTCCTTTTTTCGTTTTTGGTGCAGGGTCTCGAGCATATGCTGCAAGGCCAGCACCGGATGGACCAGCAGCATCCGCGGACCGGAAAACCGCATGACCTGCCGGATTTTCTCCCGCATGTCCGGTTTGTAGCAGTGTACGGGACACTGGGAACAGAAGGTCTTGTGTTCCATGAAAGGGCAACGCTCACTGCGGGACAGGGCGTAGGCCAGCAGGGCGGCGCAGTCGGGGCAAAGCCCCTCTTTCGTATGGTGCTTTTTGCGGCAGTAGAGTTCGATCATGCAGGTCACCACCCGCTGTTCCCGTTTCCGCTTTTGCTGCGCCGTCATCAGCTGCACCGCCCGGCATCCACCTGCAGCACCCGGTCGGCGATACGCATGGTGGACTGCCGGTGGGAAACCAGCACCACCGTGCGGCCTGCCCGTTCCCGCTGCAGGGAACGCAGGATGACCGCCTCGTTCAGGCTGTCCAGGTTGCTGGTGGGTTCATCCAGCAGCATAAAGGGAGCATTGTGCAGGAAGGCCCGGGCCAGCCCCAGCCGCTGGCGTTCCCCTCCGGACAGAGTCTCTCCCAGTTCCCCCACCTGGGTGTCATACCCGTTGGGCAGGGAGAGGATAAAATCATGGACCGAAGCCTTGCGGCAGGCTTCCTCGATCTCGGCGTCGGTGGCGTCCAGTCTGGCAATGCGCAGGTTGTTGCGGATGGTGTCATGGAAGAGATGAGTCTGTTGGGTGACGTAGCTTTCCATCCGGCGCAGGTCGTCGGTGTTGATCTGCCCCACCGGCTTGCCGGACAGGCGGATCTCGCCGCTGTCCGCCTCCCAGAATCGCATGAACAGCTTGAGCAGGGTGGACTTTCCGCTGCCGCTGCGCCCCACAATGCCCAGGATCTGGTTTTTTGGCACCTGCACCGACAGATCCCGCAGGATCGGCTGGTCATCATAGGCAAAGTTGACCTGGTGCGCGTCGGCGCCGGAAAAGGCGGTGGGCTGCTGCCCGAAGACGTCCTGCACCTGCGGGGTCTCCTGCAGGATGTCCAGCACCCGGTTACCCGCGGCAAAGGTGTTCTGCAAGGTGCCGCCCAACCCTGCCAGAGCCACCACCGGCCCGAAGGAGCTCATCAGGGCCACAGTGGGCACCAGGACACCGTCAAAGGCCAGCTGCCCCTGCTGATACAAAACTGCCGCCGTCAGCAGCATAGCCAGGTCAAACAGCAGGATCAGGGCATTGGTCAGAGCCATGCCCCAGCCGGAGGTCCACTTCAGGCGGGATTCTTCCTTAGTGAGGGCCTGGGTCCGTTTGTCCAATTCCCAGCGGCGGTTGGTACCCTGGGCATACTGCAAAGTCTCAGGCAAACCGCGCAGGCTGTCCAGCACAAAGCTGCTCAGCGCCCCCGACTCGGTGCGGAAACGCAGTCCGTGAGCCCCGCTGGCCCGGGAGACAAGCAGCGGAACCGCCACACCCACGCAGAGGTAGGCTACCAGGGCCAGCAGCCCCAGCAGCGGATGGTACCGGCCGATAAACGCGGTCAGAATCCCGCTGAACAGCAGGGCGATGAGCACCGGGGAGATGGTGTGGGCGTAAAAGACTTCCAGCAGTTCAATATCCGAGGTGATCACGCTGATGAGATTGCCCTTGTCCCGCACTTCCAGCTTGGCGGGGGCCAGGGCGCGCAGGGCGCGGAATACCTTATCCCGCAGCAGGGCCAGCAGTTTGAAGGCGATAAAGTGGTTGCAGGCCTGTTCCCCGTACCGCAGGGCCGCCCGCAGCACCGCCATGGCGGCAATGCAGCCGAACAGGCCCGCCAGGCCCAAAGGCGCCGGTAGCCCCAGCACAAGGCACAGGGCAAAGACGCCGAATACGGTGAGGAAAGTGGCGCACAGGTGCCCGGCCAGGCCCATGGACACCGCCAGGACCATATAGCCTGCCAGCGGCCGGACCAGGCCGACCAGTTGGCGCATGACGGCAAAGCCGCTTCGCTGTTTCATTGGGGTTCCTCCTTCAGAGTTTCCAGGGCCTGCTGGGCGTTCCACAGCCGTGCGTACTCGCCCTGTCGGGCCAGCAGCTCCCGGTGAAGCCCGGCTTCGGTCACCTTGCCGTCCTGCACCACATAGATGCGGTCGGCGGTTTCCACGTTGGCCAGCCGGTGAGAGATGAGGATCACCGTCTTGGTGCCCGCCATGACCCGGATGCGTTCCATGATATCGTTTTCACTCTCCACGTCGATGTTGGAGGTAGCTTCGTCAAAGATGTAGACGGGGCTGTCATGCAGGATGGCCCGGGCCAGGGCCAGACGCTGGCACTGGCCGCCGGACAGGTTGGCGCCCCGCTCGGCGATGGGGGTGTCCAGGCCCTGCTCTGCCCGCAGGAAGTCCGCCAGACGGACTTCCTCCAGCACCCGCCACAGGGCCTTGTCATCCGCCTGGGGGTTGCCCATGCGCAGGTTGTCCCGGACGGTGCCCTTGAACAGATAGCTCTGGTGGCCCACATAGGTCACCTTGGACAGCAGACTTTCCTCGGTGATGCGGTCCAGGGGAATGCCACCGATGGTGACCCGGCCGGACCAGCCCCGGTTGCGCCCGGTGAGAACCCCGGCAATGGTGGATTTGCCGCAACCGCTCTCCCCTACAATGGCCACAAAGTTCCCCTGCCCTGCCACCAGGTCCACACCCCGCAGCACCGGGCGGTCGGTGGTGTACCCGAAGGTCAGCCCCTCACACCGGACGGTCACGTCCCGACCGATGGTCATGGTGCCGGAGGCTGGTTCGGGGGCATCCAGCAGCCGGAAAATCTTTTCCGAGGCTGCCATACCGTTCATGGCAATGTGGAAGTAGCTGCCCAGCAGCCGCATGGGCAGGAAGAATTCCGCCGCCAGCAGCATGATGAAAAGGGCGCCGTCCAGCCCTACCCGACCATTCCGGAAGGCCAGGGCTGCCAGCACAATGCCTGCCGCAGCCCCGCCGTAGGCCACCAGGTCCATGATGGTGATGGAGTTCAGCTGCATGGTCAGCACTTTCATGGTGATGCGGCGGAACTTTTCCGATTCCTGGTTCATCTCCCGGTTTTTGTACTCGTCCGCCTGGTAGATTTTCAGAGTGGTCAGTCCCTGGAGGTTTTCCAGGAAGGTATCCCCCAGAGCAGTGTACTGTCCCCAGTACTTGCTCAGCAGCTTTTTGGCCCAGGTCTGCACCGCTGCGATGGCCGCGGGAATCAGCGGCACACAGACCAGCAGCACCGCTGCGGCGGGCAGGTTCACCCGGAACAGCACCGCAAACAGGGTCAGGGGCGCCAGCATGGCGTAAAAGAACTGGGGCAGATAGGCGCCGAAGTAGGTTTCCAGCTGGTCCACCCCCTCCACCGCTACCTGCACCACCTCACCGGTACTGACCCGCTCCCGGTAGGAAGCGCCCAGGCGCAGCAGTTTATCGTAAATCATCCCCCGCAGCCGCAGTTTGACCGCCCGGCTGGACAGAAAGGCCATGCGGGAGGCCCCCACCCCGCAGGCGATGCGCACCGCCACCGCCGCCAACACCAGCAGGGCGGCCCTGGTCAGGGAGCCGGGGGCCAGCGTACCGGCAAACAGTCCTGCCAGGACCCGGCAGAAGGTGCCCATAATCAGGATATTGGCCCCCAAGGCCACCCACTGCAGCGCCACGTTGGCGGCGATATAGGGTTTGCTTTCCCCCACCGTGGCGATGAGGCGCTTGTTGATCATCATGGCTTGCAGTTCCTTTCCTTCTTTTTCAGGGCGCGGCGGCGGACAAAGCCGTGGCACACCATGGCGCACAGGCACAGAATGCCCAGCACCCCATGGACTGCCCCAGCCATGCCCCCCTGCATCAGGGCGGGCACACCGGTAGCAAAGGCGGCCAGCAGCAAGGCCAGCAGTCCCACCTCCGCCCCGGTGAGTTTTTGACGGGCGGCAATCGTATGCGCCACACACAAGACCAGAAAGACGCTGGCCGCCATTTTATGTACCACCGAGCCTGTCAGCGGCTGCATCAGGGTGACAAGACCGCTGAGAGTCAGCGCGCCGTACATCAGTTTTTTGCCCATTGTATCCCCTATCCTTTCCCAAAAAGAAAATTGCTTCCGAGCAGTTTGTTTCAGCTAACTGTTCTGTCAGCAAAAAGCGCGTTCAAAGTTAGAACGCGCTAACTCCAGTATACTACCATTCATATAGGAGTTTGTCAAGACTACTCTTCCATTCTTTAGGGTTTGTCTGTGCAAGAGGCTTGCTTTCTCTTTCGATTCCGGGCATACTGTAAGTAGCAGAACACGACAAGGAGGTTCTTTTGCATGTGCACCAGCATCACCGTATCTTCGCCCCTGTGTCTGCACGGGCGCAATCTGGACCTGGAATACTCCTTTGGGGAACAGGTGGTCATCACCCCCCGGGGATATGAATTCAGCTTTCACCGCCGTCCTTCCCTGCCCCGCCACTTTGCCATGATCGGCATGGCCAACGTGGCGGAAAATACACCCCTGTATGCCGAGGCCGTGAACGAGAGAGGGTTGTATATGGCGGGGCTGAACTTTCCCGGCAACGCCTGGTATGCTCCGCCGGAGGAAGCAGCTTCCGACGCGGTTGCTCCTTATGAACTGATTCCGCTGGTTCTGGGTCAGTGCGAAACCCTGGCTCAGGCAAAGGAGCTGCTGGCATCGATTCAGCTCACAGCCACTCCCTTTGCGCCGGGCTATCCCCTGGCACCGCTGCACTGGCACATTGCCGACGCCACCGGAGCTCTGGTGGCAGAGCCCATGCGGGATGGGCTGCACCTGTACGAGGACCCTGTGGGCGTACTGACCAACAATCCGCCTTTCCCGTACCAGCTGACGGCGCTGAACAATTATCAGCATCTGTCTCCCAAACCGACGGAAAACCGCTTTGCCTCCACCCTGCCCCTGGCGCCTTACGGCCAGGGCATGGGAGCCATCGGGCTGCCGGGGGATTTTTCGCCCCAGTCCCGGTATGTGAAAGCCTGTTTTCTCAAGGCCAACACCGTGTGGGGTGACACTCCCATGAGCGCTGTGGCCCAGTTCTTCCACATTCTGGATGGGGTGGCCATGGTGCGGGGCAGCGTGCGCACGCCGGAGGACAAGTGTGACATTACCACCTACTCCTGCTGCATCGATGCAGAACACGGCATCTACTATTTCAAGACCTACGACAATAACCGCATCCGGGCGGTGCACCTCCACGCGGAGGACCTGGAAACAGCCGGGCTGTTCACCTTTCCTTTGCAGGACCGGCAGGATGTGGAGCACCTGAACGGACGCATTCCCCAAACTCGCTGACCCGCACAGACAAAACCGCCCCCGCAGAAACTGCGGAGGCGGCTTTTGTTTATAGGGGGCTTATTTCTTTTTGGTATTGCCACCCATCCGGCGGTCCCGGCGGGCGTATTCGGTCAGAGCCTCATCAAAGCAGGCTTTGTCAAAATCCGGGAACAGGGTGGGGGTGAAGTAGAATTCCGCGTAGGCGCACTGCCACAACAGGAAGTTGGACAGCCGCTCCTCCCCGCTGGTGCGGATCATAAAATCCACGGGGGGCAGGTCCCGGTAGAGGTGGCTTTCGATGGTACGCTCGTCAATGGCGGACGGGTCCAGTTTGCCTTCCTTCACTTCCCCGGCAATGGCACGCACCGCATCGGTGATTTCCGCATGGCTGCCGTAGTTCAGGCAGAAGTTGACGATGCCCTTCTTGTTGTCCTTGGTCAGGTCCATCATGTAGTCCATGGCATCCAGCACCCGCTGCTGCAGGCCGTCCCGGCGTCCGCTGAACAGCACCTGGCAGCCCCGCTCATTCATCTCATCGGCGATGGTGCGGAAGTTGTTGGCAAACAGGTCCATGAGATAGCCCACTTCCTTGGCATCCCGGGCGAAGTTTTCGGTGGAAAAGACATACAGGCTGAGGACCTTGACACCGCAGTCTCCCACAGCGTAGCGGGTGATCTCCTTCAGCCGCTCGAACCCGGCCTTGTGGCCCAGGCTGGCGGGCATCAGACGCTGGCGGGCCCAGCGGCGGTTGCCGTCCACAATGATGGCGACATGATTGGGAATCCGTTTTTCGATGGCAGGCATGGGCAACTCCTTTTCATTCTTGGGCGGTCTGGGGATGTACGGTCTCGGGGGCGTCTTCGCCGGGATGCTGGCGCCGCCAGTTGAGGAAGCTTTCCAGAATCACCGCGGCGGACACTGAATCCAGCCGCTCCTTGCGCTTGGCACCGAAGGTATCATTCTGGGCCAGGATGGCCGCCGCCGATACGGTGGTGCGGCGTTCGTCCCAGAGCACCACCGGCATGCCGCAGGCATCGGCCAGGCGCCGGGCAAACCGACGGCTTTTGGTGGCGCGGGAACCCTCGGTGCCATCCATGTTTTTGGGCAGACCCAGGACCACGCCCTCGGCTTTTTCCCGGCAGACTACCGCCGCCACAGCCTGGGCGGCGCGGTTCATGCTTTTTTCCTCAATCTGCGGGGTGATGGGGGCGCAGACCAGTTCGGTGGCGTCACATCCCGCCAGTCCGGTGCGGGAATCCCCGTAATCCACTGCGATCCATTTCATTGGAAAATCCTCCCGAGCCATGGTAAGTGGTACGGCACAGGGGCCGCCTTTTCGTATAGTATACCATCTGTGAATCCTGTGCACAAGACAATCAGAGGGGCAGGCGCTTGTCCAGCCGCCGGGTCAGCAATGCAGCCAGCAGGATCTTGAGCACATCCCCCGGCAGGTAGGGCAGCACACACCAGACCAGGCTCTGCCACACCCCGGTACCGGTAATGATCATGAACCAGAGGGTCCCCAAGGCATAGCACCCCACACATCCCACCGCCATCGCGGCGCACATACGCCAGAAGCTCCGGCCCCAGACCTGTACCAGCGCCCCGGTGAGGAGCGCCGCCAGCAGGAAGCCGATGGCATACCCGCCGGTCTTGCCGAAAAGCACCGCCGGACCGCCAGCGAGCCCGGCCATGACCGGTACCCCCACAGCGGCCAGCAGCAGATACACCAGCTGGCTGCCCGCCCCCCACACAGCGCCCAGCAGCAGACCGGACATGTAAGAGGCAAACAGCGCCAGATTGATGGGTACCCCCCAGGGCATGGGGACCTGGATCTGGCTGCAGACAGCCGTCAGGGCTGTGAACAATGCGCACAGAATCATCTTGCGCAGATGGAGATGGGTGGTGGTATGCATAAAGGTCATTCCTTCTTTCCTTGCGCGCGCCGGCAGAGCGAACGGCATTTTTGTCCAGTATAGCCCACCGGGCCCTGTTACGTCAACCGCAGAAGCAACACTCAAGACAAAAAGGAAGAAGCCCCGACCAAAGCCGGGGCTCCCATTGGGAAGGTAAACCGTATAGGGGATTATCTCTTAGCGCTGGATACGGCCGGAACCGTCGCCGCCGGCCAGCTTCTCCACCTCGGAGACGGAGACCATGTTGTAGTCGCCTTCGATGGAGTGCTTCAGAGCGGAAGCCGCCACAGCGAACTCCACGGCATCCTGGGTGCTCTTGCCGGACAGCAGAGCGTAGATCAGGCCGCCGCCGAAGCTGTCACCGCCGCCCACGCGGTCGATGATGTGCAGGTCGTACTTCTTGCTGAAGCAGTATTCGTTGGAAGCAACGTCGTAGAGCATGGCGCTCCAGCCGTTGTCGAAAGCGGAATGGCTCTCACGCAGGGTGATGGCCACCTTCTCGAAGTGGAACTTGTCAGCCAGCTGCTTGGCAACGCTCTTGTAGCCTTCGCGGTTGATCTCGCCGGCGTAGATGTCGGTAGCCTCGGCCTCGATGCCGAACACGTCCTTGGCGTCCTCCTCGTTGGAGATGCAGACGTCCACATACTGGCACAGATCGGTCATGGCAGCGCGGGCTTCCTCACGGGTCCACAGCTTGCCGCGGTAGTTCAGGTCGCAGCTGATCTTGACGCCATGAGCCTTGGCAGCCTTGCAGGCTTCGCGGCAGATGTCCACAACGTTGGGGCCCAGGGCCGGGGTGATGCCGGTGAAGTGGAACCAGTCCACGCCCTCAAAGATGGAATCCCAGTCGAAATCGGCGGTGGTGGCTTCCTGGATGGCGGAATGGGCACGGTCATAGATGCAGACGGAGCCGCGCTGAGAAGCACCCTTCTCGTTGTAGTAGATGCCCACGCGATCGCCGCCGCGGACGATCTTGGTGGTGTCAACGCCGTAGCGGCGCAGGCTGTTCACAGCGGCCTGGCCGATGGCATGAGCGGGCAGCTTGGTGACGTAGATGGCATGGGCGCCGTAGTTGGCCAGAGAGACCGCAACGTTGGCTTCGCCGCCGCCGAAAGTGAATTCCAGGTGATCAGCCTGCACAAAGCGCTCGTAGTTGTAGGGCTGCAGACGGACCATCAGTTCGCCGAAAGTAACGACATTCATTGGATTTTTCTCCTTTTATCAAAAACTTTTTCAGTTTGGAACCCTTCGGGAAAGTCCTTCTTATTTCTGGACCAGATGGATGGCAAAGCCGGCCACTTCGTCCGCCATATAAATAGCGGTGGTCTTGCCGTTCTTGACGACCTTGGAGTCCATATCGAACTTCACGCCGCGCAGGCCCAGATGATAGATGGCACGGTCCACGTTGTTGGTCTTGATGGCAATGTGGCCATGGGTGCCGCGGCCCGGCTTCTTCATGACTTCGATGGCCTTGTTGCCCACGAAGATGCTGGAGTTGCCCGGCTTGACGACCATGCTCAGCAGGCTGCCCAGGGTCTCAGCGGTCTTGGCGGCCTCGGCATCGTCAGCGCAGTTGATGCCGATGTGGCCCAGCTCCAGGCCCAGCATGACATCGACAGCTTCCTTGCACATGGCGGTGATTTCATCCCAGGCGCCGGCCTTGATCTTGTCGCTCTTGCACATCCAGGTGCCGCCCACGGCGAAGATCTGGTCATTGGCCAGGTACTCGTTGACGTTCTTGGCATTGATGCCACCGGTGCACATCCACTTGGCGGTCTTGAGGGCGCCGCCGATGTTCTTCAGCATGTTGACGCCACCGTTGGCCTCGGCCGGGAAGAACTTGATGGCTTCGCAGCCCAGGTTCATGGCCTGCTGCATCTCACCGGGGGTGGAGGTACCGGGCATCATCAGGCCGCCCTTATCCATGACGTGCTTGGTGACGTTGGGGTCAAAGCCCGGAGCAACGATGAAGGAAGCACCGGCAGCCATGGCGCGGTCGGCCTGATCCTCGGTCAGAACGGTGCCGGCGCCCAGCAGCATCTCAGGCACTTCGTCGTGGATCTTCTTGATGCACTCTTCAGCGCAGGCGGTACGGAAGGTGACTTCCGCCGCAGGCAGGCCGCCGGCCACCAGGGCCTTGCACAGGGGCACTGCCTCGTCCACACTGTTGAAAGCAATAACAGGGATAATACCGATTTCGTAAACGCGCTGTACTACCGGATTCATAGCACATTTCTCCTTCGTTATGAAATTTCCTGGGTTGTTTACCGTGTCAAATGTGCGTTTTTGGGGGTTCCATATGCCGGAACGCCGTTCCGCAATTTGCTGATTTTATTATACAAATTCCTCTTCCCCGCGTCAATCGAGCAAAATTGCCATTCGTTCGCGGCTGTTTTTTGTGGTTTTTGCACCCGTTCCATCATTCGGCATGCCTCTTGCTAAATCGGGTCCTTCCTGCTATACTGGTTCCATATTGTGGAACAATCGTGACTCACATTCCAGTATGGCTTGATTTATTTTCAATTATGAATTTTTTGTAAATTTTAGGCAGGAGGCCCAGGATGCCACACATGCAGGAAAAGGAAACCGACCGCGGCGGCGTGCAGAGCGTTTCGCGGATTTTTGAGCTCATTGAGGTACTGGCCGCCCATCCCGCCGGGGCCGGGCTGCAGAATCTGGCCACCGAAGCCCATCTGGCCAAAAGCACCGCCCACCGGCTGCTGGGCAGTCTGGTCAGCCTGGGATATGCGGTGCAGGATGCCCAGACCGGCAAATACCGGCTGACCCTGAAGATGTTCGAAATCTCTTCCGGCATTGTCAACAGCATGGACATTATGAGCGTGGCCAAACTGCATCTGGAACGGCTGTCCCAGCGCACGGCGGAGGCGGTGCATCTGGTCATCCGGGACGGGGCGGATGTGGTTTACATTTATAAAACCGAGAGCGGTCCCATGCGGATGTCCAGCCGGGTAGGGCTGCGCAGTCCGCTGTACTGCACCGGCGTAGGAAAGGCCATCCTGGCCACCCTGCCCGACGCGGAGGTGGAGCAAATCTGGCACCACAGCCGGCTGCAAAAGCTGACCGGCCGCACCGTCACCGACCTGGACCAGCTGCGGGCACAGCTGCAGACTGTACGCAGCTGCGGGTATGCCATCGACGACGAGGAAAACGAGCTGGGAATCCGCTGTGTAGCCCTGGCCATTCCGGGGCCGGGCGGCCGGGCGGACAGTGCCTTCTCCATCAGCGGGCTGGCCCCCTACATGACGGCAGAACGCATCCGGCGCATCAGTACCCTTGCGCTGGAGACCCGGGCGGATATTCTGCACGACCTGGGTCTGGTAAGCAAGACCTGAGCGGTGGACAACCTGCCCCCGCCGGGGTATAATGAAGCCGAAAGCCCGGTGTATTTACGGGCACCTTTTACCTATAATAAGACACTTGACCGGAAAGGACCTGCCATGGATCTGATCTTCAGCGCCTTTGCCACCCTGGACGGATACCGGGAAAATGCCGACACCAACCGAGGGCGTGAGGTTTATTACCGCTGCATCGTGGTGGCGCTGGTCAGCGCCAAGCAGCAAAACCCGGATTGTGAGGTGGCCCTTGTCACCAACGCCCCGCTGCCTGCTCCTTTCGACCAACAATTGGTCCGGGCCGGTGTTACCCTGTACCAGTGCCCCTTTGACCGGTTCCGGTTCGGGGCCGACCTGCCCTGGTCCCTGGCCTTTTACAAGCTGTGCGCCCTGGACTGGGTGCTGAACCACCTGACCTTTGACCGGTGTGTGTTGCTGGATACCGACACCTATACCCAATATCCTCTGACCGACCTGTGGCGGGAAGCGGAGGAGGCGGTGCTGCTGTACCAGGTCCCTCATCCGGCCAGTCAGCCCATGGCAGCTGCCATCAGCGGCTGCTGTGATGCGTTGTATCCTGAAACCGCCCCCCACGTGCTGACCCACTTCGGCGGGGAGCTGGTGGCGGGAAGTGCCGCCCGGCTGCGGGTATTTCTGGACCTGTGCCGGGAAATCTATGATCAGATGCAGGCCCGGAATGTACTGCCCCAGGACGGGGACGAGGTCATCCTGTGCATCGCGGCCTGGCGGGCGCTGCGAAGCGGCCAGCCGGTGCGGGCGGCCAACGCCTATATCTGGCGATACTGGCTGGGAGCCCGGCATTACTTTGTTTCCACCAACTACTGCCTGGTCCCCATCTGCATTCTGCATCTGCCGGGCAGCGGCAAGAACCGTCAGCTGAAGCTGTTGTACCGCCATTATACCAGGGGAGGGGCATTTCCCGATCGGAAAGCCGTCTGGCGGCTGTGCGGCATGCCCGCAGCCCATCCGCCTCTGCTCAACACCCTGTGGGTGCGGTTGCTGTCCGCCCTGCCGGACTGAATGCTTTTCCCCTATACCTGAAAGGATTTTTTTGCAATATGGCTGATCTGCCCAAGAATTCCCGCAGCCCGCTCTCGGTGAACCGGAGCAAGCTGCACCACGCACGGCGCAAACGCCCTGCCGAGACCGACCAGCTCACCCCCATGATGCGCGCCATCAAGGCGGTGCACAGCGTTACCTCCTCCGACTCCACCAACCCGGACGACCTGGAACGGCAGCGCGCCGGGCAGGAATTGTTCGGCCGTCTGGTCAGCCCTACCTCCGGGCTGCGCACCGATTTTCTGGCTATCCGTGGCGGCCCCATCCCGGTGCCGTCCGAATGGGTGCGCCTGGAAACCGGACATGACCGGCGCCATGTGGTTTTGTATTGTCACGGCGGCGGTTACACCTGCGGCCAGCTGGGCTATGCCCGGGTACTGGCCAGCAAGCTGGCCCTGACTTCCGGATGTGACGTGCTCTCTTTTGAATACCGCCTTTCTCCCGAACACCCCTACCCTGCCGCCCTCACTGATGCCCTGGCCGTGTGGGATCATCTGGCCTACATGGGCTACGGCGCCCGGGACATCCTTGTGGCCGGGGACTCCGCCGGGGGCAACCTGGCTCTGGAACTAGCTCTGCGGCTGAAAGAACAGGGCCGCCGCCAACCCCGGGCCCTGATCCTCATGAGCCCCTGGACCGACATGACCGCCTCCGGCGCCAGCTACACCCAGCGGGCTGCCCGGGACCCCATGCTCACTATGCAGTATATTGAATCGGTGCGCGCTGCCTATTGCAGCACCCGCACCGACTTTGAAGCACCCTGCTTTTCTCCCCTGTTCGCCGACCTGCGCGGCCTGCCTCCCACCCTGATCCAGGTGGGCACCAACGAGATCCTCTTCTCCGACTCCGAGCAGCTGCACCAGAAGATGCAGGAGCAGAATGTGTTCAGCACTCTGGAAGTGTATGAGGACTGCTGGCATGTGTTCCAACAGATGCCCATCCGCAGTGCCGCCCAGGCCATGGACAGCGTGGGGCGGTTTATCCAACGGCAGCTTTAACCGCAGAAAGGGGGCTTTGCCGTGCCGGAAAACTGGTATAAAGTCGATAACGTGGCCAAACTGTTTTTGGCTACCATGAATCGGCGCGACCCGCGTGTGTTCCGCATCAGCTGTACGCTGAACGAGACCATCGACCCGGAGGTCCTGGCCCGGGCGCTGGAGCGCACCGCCAAGGAACTGCCCAACTTTCAGGTCACCCTGCATCGGGGGCTGTTCTGGCATTACTTTGAGGCCACCGACAAACTGCCGGTGCCCGAGCTGGAAACCAAGCAGCCCTGTGCGGCGCTGTACGGCCCGGACCAGAAGAACGCCCTGCTGTATCGTGTGAGCTACTATGGTGCCCGCATCAATGTGGAGATGCTCCATGCTTTGAGCGACGGCAACGGCGGGCTGATGTTCCTGAAATGTCTGGTACACAACTATCTGCAGCTGAAACACCCTGACGCCCTGGCCGGTGTGGCCCGGGACCAGGGGGCTTCGGCGGCGGATATGGAACAGAATTCCTATTCCAAATTCTACGAGGCACGCCGGGCTTCCCGCTCTACTCCGGACCCGGCGAACAAGCGCCGTGTGAGCCGACTGCACGGACTTCGCCTGCCTCTGGATCAGACCCAGTTCTTTGAAGGGCACCTTTCTGCCTCCGAAGTGCTGGCCAAGTCCCGTGCAATGGGCGTCAGCCTGACCAGCTATCTGGCGGCGGCCCAGATGCTGGCCGTATGGCGGGAGATGCCTTCCATGGAGCGGGGCCGGGCTGTGGCGGTGGGCCTGCCGGTGAACCTGCGCAACTATTTTCCCTCCGACACTGCCCGCAACTTCTTCAACACCGTGCGGGTGGCCCATATCTTTACCGGGGAGGAAACTCTGGAGGGGCTGGCCAAAGAATTTGACGCCAAGATGCGGGATGCACTTTCCCCTGACCGCATCAAGGCCCAGATGGACGGCTTTGAACGGTTTGAACGGATTCCCGGCGTACGGCCGGTGCCCCTCCTCCTCAAGAACTGGGTGGTGGGGCTGTGCAACTGGGTGGAGGCCCGCAAAGTGACTTTGACCATCTCCAACATGGGGCGGGTCACGGTCCCTCACGCCCTGGAGCCGTACATTCACGGGTTTGCCGCCTACTGCAGCACGCCATCCCTCTTCACCACCGTCTGCTCCTACGGGGACGACCTGGTTCTGGGTACCGCCTCCGCCTACCGCAGCACCAATGTACTGAAAAACTTTTACCGCAGTCTGGCCGACGCCGGACTGTCCGTCACGCTGTATGCCAGCGAGGTGCAAAGCCTATGAAAACCTGCCCCCATTGTCATATCCGGGTGGGCAGCGGGTCCTACTGCCCTCTGTGTCAAAGTCCCCTGCCCGATGCCGGGGAGCCGGATGTCCCCTATTTTCCCCCTGCCCCGCCGCCGGGACGGCGCCTGCCCTTGTTCTTCAAACTTGCGATCTTCTTTCTGCTGGCCGGGGTGGTGGTATGCGCCGCCATCGACTTTCTGTTGCAGGAGGATTCTCACCTGCACTGGAGCCTGGTGGTGATCGCCTGCGTAGTTGCGGCCATTCTGCTGCTGCGCGCCCTGATGCTGGGCAGTCACAACGCCCCCAAGCTGCTGTTTCAGATTCTGGTGGGAGCTTCCCTGCTGGTGTGGTTCTGCGACTGGTTTTTGGGATGGGACAACGTGGCACTGGATATCGTCATCCCCATCCTGTGTACCGTCACCCTGGTGCTGAATTTTCTGTTTGCTTTCATCAACCGGAAATTTACCGAAAACGGTCTCATCTACCTTTTGCTGAATATCGGGGTGGGGATCGTGCCTTACATCGTGCTGACCATTCGCCACACCCGCGCCGCCCTGCCCTGGGCCATCTGCCTGATCATCAGCGTCATCACCTTTCTGGGGCTGGTCATCTTCAAGTGGCGGGCTCTGTGGTCGGAGTTTGCCAAGCGGCTGCATCTGTGAATCTTCCTTTTCTATTATCACCCAAAAGAGCCTCTCTTTCTCATAGGGAAGAGAGGCTCTTTCTTTATGGCCGGGTGAGCAGGCGGCGCAAGGTGGGATTCATCACATACAGGAATACCGGGATCAGGGTCAGCACACCGCCCGCCAGCGAAACCGGCGCCACCCCGAATGCGTCCCCCAGGAACCCGTATGCCACCATGGAAAAGGCGGTGGTGCCCACCGTGGCTGCATTGAACAGGGCCAGGATCCGGCCATGGTAGGCCGGCTCGATGGCTTCCATCAACGCCGGATACAAAAACACGTTGGATATGGAATTGAAAAAGGCATACCCGGTATATAGTACCGTGCAGACTGAAAATCCGGAAACCGTCATGGCTCCCAGATAGAGCAGGTTATACCCCAGGCTGGACAGGGCCAGTACCAGCCAGCGGCGGCGGTGCGGAATAGGCACCAGAGCCATCAGGACAGTGGCTGCCAGCATGGCGGCGCTTTCCGCCCCCAAAAACAGCCCGTACTGAGGAATATCCATCCCCTTTTCCAGACACCAGGCATACACAATGCCCACAAATCCCCCGCAGGTCAGGTTGACGGCCGCACCGGTCAGCATCATAACGGTCAGGTCCCGGTGATGTTTCAGATAGGTAAATCCGTCGGCAAAATCCCGGAGGAAACTTTGGGACTCTGCTTTTTGTTCCCGTGGAGTCTCGGGGGCCTGGATGAACCACTCGGTGGCAGAGGAGAAAAGGAAAGTAACCCCGTTGAACAGAATGATCCCCGGCACGCCGAAAAGTACCACCAGAAAGCCGCCCGCCGCGTTGCCCACCATCTGGATGGTGGACTGGGTGCTCTGCAGCAGAGCCGAGGCCCGCATCAGGTTGTTTTGCTCCACCAGCTGGGGCAGCAGGGCATTCAGGGCCGGGAACAGCACCGCGCTGCACACCGAGCTGATGGCCGCCACCGCCAGCACCTGCCAGACCTGCATCTTGCCCGCGAGGGCCAGCGCTCCCAAAAGGAGCATGGTCACACCGCAGACGGCGTCACTGCCGGCGGCCAGATTGCGGCGGTTGAACCGGTCGGCCAGCACCCCGCCCAACGGCTGCAGCAGCATGTTGCCGAAATAGCTGATGGCGGTGGTCATGCTCATCCAGGCGGCGGAATCGGTTTTGTCGTACACCCAGATCCCGATGGCAATGGAATACAGTACGCTGCCGATTTTGGATTCGGCCATGCCCTGCCAGACCAGAAATAAGTTGCGGTTGAACCGGCGGCGGGGTGCAGTTTCAGTGTTCGCCGTCATCTTCTTTCACCTCCCCTGCCCGGTAGGAGATCACATCAAATCGGATAGGTGCCGTACCCGGGCGCGGCTGGCTGTGTTTCTGCAGATAGTCGGCGATCAGATCCCGCAGTTCCAGGGCTTCCTGCCGGGTAAGGTGGATGACACCGTTGGTTTCCAGCAAGCCCCAGGCGTCGTCCCAGTCCTGGCTGGGGTTCTGCTGCCAGTCCTTCATCATCTTCAGGACGCCTTCCCGCACCTGACGGGCGTTTTCCTCCAGCAGCATCCGGGTGGGGTCCCACAGACCGGTGTTGCACACATCCAGCGCGATGCACTTGTCGGTCAGGCGGTAGTAGGTGGCCAGGATCCCGTGGATCAGCTCCTGGTGGTCCTTCTCCACCACCCCGATGGAGGCCAGTTTCAGCATGTGGTGCCGGGCGGAGCTGGGCGCAATGTCCAGCTCGTCGGCCAGCCGCTTGGAGGTCACCGGTTCCGCCAGGATCATCATTTTTTCCAGCATGCGCTGACGCAGCGGATGCATGAAGATGGCCACGTCTTCCTCATCGCTGAGGATCAGCATATCGTCCCGGAACGGCGGCTTGCGGGCTTTCCGGGCTTCCGCCAGTGTCCCCTGCTCCGCAGTTTCCGCTGCAGACGACTTTTCAGCGGCGGAGTCTCTTTTCTGTGCACCAGTCGCTTTGGAAGTGGTATTGCAGGAAGTTTCCTTGTGCGTATCGCGTTTGTTCATTTGTATGCCCCCTTCGTTACATGAATTATATCATTGCAATTATTGTAATGTCAAGAGAATTGTATCGTCTTTTACAAACAAGTCCCAAAGCCTCCTGTACTACAGCACTCCGCGTGAAAGGGGTCGATCTTTATATGTCATTTTATGGCAAGAAGAGCCTACGCCATAATTTTTTTATTTTTTCAAGAAAAAAGTATTGACAAATCCTAGTGTGCATGGTATATTGATTAAGCTATCTCGAAAGAGACACAACAAAATATCGCGGGGTAGAGCAGATGGTAGCTCGTCGGGCTCATAACCCGGAGGTCGCAGGTTCAAGTCCTGTCCCCGCAACCATATTGTCTTAACAAAAAAGATATAAGACCGAAAAACCCCGTAAACAAGCCGTTTACGGGGTTTTTTCGTGCCAAAAATTAGGTCCCAGTTTGAAAGATATTTTTCGCCCTTTTCGGGCTTTGGTGAGGACTTGAACTAACGACTACCGATTTTGTGGCTTATTTTGCCTGGTTTGGATCGGTTTTTCCGATTTTTGACCCGGTGAAATTGTAAACAAATTATGAACTTTTTGAAATAATCACAAGTAGCTACTCAGCTCCACTAGATTAGTCCCCAATTTCCCCCTTTTTAAGAAAAATTTGTTGTAGAAATAATCGGCTTAATTTTGTTTAGGATGCCGAAAATTCTGGTTTTTGCGTCTGTATTGGATTCGTCCAAACAGGCGCTTTTTTATTCCCCGAAAACATCTTCATACATGGGCAGAAATTCCTCATTACACCCAGGGGGAGGTGCGTCTATTTTGCCCATGAAGCACGGTGCGCTACTCCCCCCCTCTCATACTCTCCCCCCAAGTAACACTTACCTACTGGGAAGAAGATATCAATGCTTACCAAATGCACTCTTTCAGCCCCGGCAATGCAACTA
>CALWNO010000036.1 GCA_944382785.1 uncultured Gemmiger sp.
TAGCCGATGGCGCAGAGCACCCGGCCCCAGTTGGCGTCGGCGCCGAACATGGCGGCCTTGAACAGGGTGGAGTGGATGACGCTCTTGGACACATCCCGGGCGATCTGCAAAGTGGGGGCACCGGTGACGACGCACTCCAGCAGCTTGGTGGCGCCTTCCCCGTCGCCGGCCAGTTCCCGGCAGAGCTGTTCCGCCACCTGGGTCAGGGCGGCCACGAAGGTGTGGTACTCCTCGCTGTCGGCGGCCACGGGTTCGTTGCCCGCCAGCCCGGAGGCCAGCAGCATCACCGTATCGTTGGTGGAGGTATCCCCATCCACCGAGATCTGGTTGAAGGTGGCGGGCACCACGCTGGACAGGGCCTTCTGGAGCACGGCGGGCTCCATGGCGGCGTCGGTGGTGATGAAGAGCAGCATGGTGGCCATGTTGGGATGGATCATGCCGGAGCCCTTGGCGATGGCACCCATGCGGCAGGTCTTGCCCCCCAGGGTGAACTCCACGGCCACCTGTTTGGGGTGGGTGTCGGTGGTCATGATGGCAAAGGCGGCGTTCAGGCTGCCCTGGGGGCTGTGGTCCAGCTGGGCTGCGCAGGCCGGAATGCCGGAGGCAAAGGGCGCGATGGTCATGGCCTGGCCGATGACGCCGGTGGAGGCAGGCAGGACGTCCTGTTCATCCACGCCCAGGGCCTGGGCGGCCAGACGGCAGGTTTCCCGGGCCAGCTCCACCCCGCCGGGGGCGCAGGTGTTGGCGTTGCCGGAGTTGACCAGGATGGCCTGGGCGTAGCCGTCGGCCAGGTGTTCCCGGTCCACCGTGATGGGGGCCCCGTAGACCTTGTTGGTGGTGTAGCAGGCGGCGCCCGCACAGCGCACGTCGGCTTTGATCAGGGCCAGGTCCGGCTTGGCGTGGTTATGCCGGATGCCGCAGTGGATGCCTGCGGCGGAAAATCCCCGGGGCGCGCAGATGCCGCCCTCGATCGTGGTAAAGTTCATCTTTTTCCCCCTCATTCAGGTTGCGGACGCTGCCGCGGATTACAGAGCCAGACCTTCGGTTTCCTCCAGGCCCAGCATCAGGTTCATGCACTGCACCGCCGCGCCGGAGGACCCCTTGCCCAGGTTGTCAAAGCGGCTGATCAGCTGGATCTGGCCGCCGTCCGGGGAGGCAGTGACGAAGATTTCCATGCTGTCCTTGCCTGCCAGGGCGTTGGACGGCAGGAACCCCGGCAGGGCGTCGGGGTCAAAGGGGTGGACGGTGATCACCGGGCTGCCCGCGTAGTAGTCGGACAAAGCGGCGGCCAGGTCTTTGGCATCGCCGTTCAGCTGGCTGCGCTGGAGCTGGACCACCGTCTCCATGCCGGCGTAGTAGTCGGCCACCACCGGGCAGAAGACCGGGGCGGTGTGCAGGCCACAGACGGCCATCATCTCGGGCAGGTGCTTGTGGTGCAGGGTCAGGCCGTAGGGGCGGGGGGCGTAGAGTTCCTCGTCGGTGCGGTCAGCCTCATACTGGGCGATCATGGACTTGCCGCCGCCGGAATACCCGGTAAGGCTGAAGCAGCACAGGGCCGCCTCCGGCGCCAGCAGGCCCCGGCGCACCAGGGGCGCCACCGGGGCAATGAACCCGGAGGCATGGCAACCGGGCACCGCCACCCGGGTGGCGGTTTTCAGCGCCTTGCGGGTGTTGTCCAGCTCCGGCATGCCGTACAGCCAGCCGGAAGCGGTGCGGTGGGCGGTGGAGGTGTCCAGGATGCGGACCTCCTCTTTCACCAGCGGGATGATCTCCCGGGCTGCCGCGTCGGGCAGGCAGAGGAAGGTCAGGTCGCTCTGGTTGATGACCGCCGCCCGGGCGTCCGGGTCCTTGCGGTCGGCCTCGGGGATGGTCAGCAGTTCAAATTCCGGGCGGGCGGCCAGGCGGTCCGCAATGCGCAGGCCGGTGGTGCCGGAGGACCCGTCCACAAAAATACGATACTTTTTCACAACAAACACCCGTTTCGGTTTTTATTGGGCCAGGGCGGCGCGCACGTCGGCGATCTGGGAAAGGACGCTGGCCTTGGTGGGGCCGCCGTAGCTGGTGCGGCCCTCACAGCAGTTGGTCAGGTCGATGGCCTCATACACATCCTGCTCAAACAGGGGGCTGTACCGCTGGAATTCTTCCAGGGACATCTCTTCCAGGGTCTTGCCTTCCCGGATGCAGGCGGCCACCATGGTGCCGGTGCACTTGTAGGCATCCCGGAAGGGCATGCCCTTCTTGGTCAGGTAGTCGGCGCAGTCGGTGGCGTTGATGAAGCCGTGGGCCGCCGCCTTGCGCATGTTTTCCGGTTTGGGGGTCATGGTGGCCAGCATGGGGGTCAGGGTGCGCAGGCAGAGATCCAGGGTATCCACCGCGTCAAAGATGGCCTCCTTGTCCTCCTGCATATCCTTGTCGTAGGCCAGGGGGATGCCCTTCATCATGACCAGCAGGGTGTTCAGGTCGCCGTACACCCGGCCGGTCTTGCCCCGGATGAGCTCGGTGACGTCGGGGTTCTTCTTCTGGGGCATGATGGAGGACCCGGTGGTGAAGGCGTCGTCCAGCTCCACGAACCGGAACTCCCAGCTGCACCAGAGGATGACCTCCTCCGACAGGCGGGAGAGGTGCATCATGCAGGTGGCCATGGCGGCGCAGAGCTCGATGCAGAAATCCCGGTCGGAGACCCCGTCGATGGAGTTGTGGCAGGGGGCTGCAAAGCCCAGCTCTTTGGCGGTGTAGAACCGGTCCAGGGGGTAGGTGGTGCCGGCCAGAGCCCCGGAACCCAGGGGGCACTCGGCGTCCATCCGGCGCACGGCGTCCTGCATCCGGCCCAGGTCCCGCAGCAGCATCCAGGCGTAGGCCATGAGCTGGTGGCCGAAGCTCACCGGCTGGGCCCGCTGCAGATGGGTGTAGCCGGGCATGACGCAGCCCGCGCTCTCCTCGGCTTTCCGGCAGATGGCGTCGATAAGGTCCTTGATCTCCTTTTGCAGGGTGGCGGCGGCGTCCCGCAGATAGAGGCGGATGTCCAGAGCCACCTGGTCGTTGCGGCTGCGGCCGGTGTGCAGCCGCTTGCCCGCATCCCCCACCCGGGCGGTGAGGGTCTGCTCCACAAAGGTGTGGACGTCCTCGGCCTCGGGGTCGATCTCCAGCTTGCCGCTGTGCAGATCATCCAGAATGGAGTGCAGTCCTTTGTGGATATCCTCCACATCCTGGGCCGAGATGATGCCCTGGGCGCCCAGCATGGCCGAGTGCACCAGGCTGCCGCGGATGTCCTGTTCGATCATGCGGGCGTCAAAACGGATAGAAGAATTGAAGTCGTTGACGCGGCTGTCCACCGCCTTGCTGGCGCGGCCCTGCCAAAGTTGGGGCATGGAGATAACCTCTCTTTCGGTAAAATCAGGTTTTGATAAGGAACGCCAAAGCCGCCAAGGAGGCAGATTCCTCCCCGGCGGCGGGTTGGCTGTTGGGTTTTTCTTTCAGAAATCAGTCGATGGGAGGCCACTTTTTGGCCAGCTTGGCGCGCTCGGCGATGGGCAGGCCGAACAGGTTGATGAAGCCGGAGGCGTCGGCCTGGTTGTAGTCCTCATCCTCACCGAAGGAAGCGGTCTGCTCATCGTAGAGGGTGAAGGGGCTGGTGACGCCGGCGTTGATCATGTTGCCCTTGTAGAGCTTGAGGGTCACATCGCCGGTGACGGTCTTTTCCAGCTGGTCCACAAAGGCGCTGATGGCTTCCCGCAGGGGGGTGAACCACTGGCCGTTGTAGACGAGATCGGCCATCTTCTGGGCCACGATCTCCTTGAAGTGGGCGCTCTCCTTGTCCAGGGTGATGGTCTCCAGCACGTTGTGGGCCTTGTACAGGATGGCGCCGCCGGGGGTCTCATACACGCCGCGGCTCTTCATGCCCACCAGCCGGTTTTCCACAATGTCCAGCAGGCCGATGCCGTTTGCGCCGCCCAGCTTGTTCAGGGTCTCCACGATCTCCACGGCGCCCATTTCCTTGCCGTCCACGGCGGTGGGCACGCCCTTTTCAAAGTGGATGGTCACATAGGTGGGCTTGTCGGGGGCCTGTTCGGGGCTGACGCCCAGCTCCAGGAAGCCGGGGGTGTTGTACTGGGGCTCGTTGGCGGGGTTTTCCAGATCCAGGCCCTCATGGCTCAGGTGCCACAGGTTCTTGTCCTTGGAGTAGTTGGTCTCCCGGCTGATCTTCAGGGGGATCTGGTGAGCTTCGGCGTAGTCGATCTCCTCGTCACGGCTCTTGATGTCCCATTCCCGCCAGGGGGCGATGATGGTCATATCCGGGGCGAAGGCCTTGAGGGTCAGCTCAAACCGGACCTGGTCGTTGCCCTTGCCGGTGCAGCCGTGGCAGATGGCGTCGGCGCCTTCCTTGATGGCGATGTCCGCCAGAGCCTTGGCGATGCAGGGACGGGCGTGGGAGGTGCCCAGCAGGTAGTCCTCATACTTGGCGCCGGCCTTCAGGCAGGGCCAGATGTAGTTTTCCACATAATCCTTCTTCAGGTCCAGCACGTACAGCTTGGAAGCGCCGGTCTTTTTGGCCTTCTCTTCCAGGCCGTCCAGCTCGGTGCCCTGGCCCACGTCGCCGGAAACGGCGATGACTTCGCAGTTGTTGTAGTTTTCCTTCAGCCAGGGGATGATGATGGAGGTATCCAGACCGCCGGAGTATGCCAGAACGACCTTTTTGATGTCCTTCTTGTTCTTTTTCATGGTGAGCACCCTTTCTCTCTCTGCACAGCGTGAAGCTGAATATTTATTCATCTGATGGTTCCTATTATACACGCCATTTTGCCAAAATCAAGGCGGAATTTCCCACAAACCCACCCCACTTCCGGCCAAAATTTTGTATAAATTTCCATATAATTGCAGTCAGATTGCATTTGCAGGGCATTTTTCTGTATTTTTATGCAGCGCAGAGAACTCACAGGGCATACAGATCGGTGTATTTGCGGCGCAGGTAGCGGGTGTAGTGGCTCGGATCAAAGGCCCCGCCGCACAGGCTCCTGACCAGGTCCGCCGGTTCCCGGCTGTTGCCGTACTGCCACAGCCGGGTGCGCAGGGCGTCTTTCAACGGGCTCAGGTCGCCTTTTTCAATGTGGGCTTCCAGCACCCCCTCCCCCAGGCTGGCGGTGATATCGTCCCAGGCCTGGGCGGCGTAGGCGCTGCCCAGGGCATAGCTGGGGAAGTAGCCCATATCGCCCCCGGCCCAGTGGATGTCCTGCAGCACCCCGTGGGCGTTGTCCGGCACCTCCACCCCCAGGTATTCCTGATATTTGGCATTCCAGGCTTCGGGCAGGTTCCGTACGGCCAGGGTGCCCTGGAGCAGGGCCTTTTCCAGCTCGTACCGCACCATGATGTGCAAGGCGTAGGTCAGCTCGTCCGCCTCGGTGCGGATGAGGCTGGCCTCGGCCCGGCTGGCCGCCCGGTAGAGTTCCTCCTCGGTGAAGTCGGAGGTCTCGCTGGGGAAGAGTTCCCGCAGCACCGGCCACAGCCAGTGGAGGAAGGCCCGGGACCGGCCCACCATGTTCTCAAACAGGCGGCTCTGGCTTTCGTGCAGGCCCATGGTGGCCCCGCCGCCCAGGACGGTGAAGTCATACGCCGGGTCCACATGCAGCTCATACAGGGCATGGCCGCCCTCGTGGGCCACGCTGTACAGGCTGCTCAGCACATCCCGGGGCATATAATGGGTGGTGATGCGCACATCCCCGTGCCAGAACCCTTCGGTGAAGGGGTGTTCACTCTCATCCAGTACGCAGTGGTCGGGGTCCAGCCCCCACAGGGCCATCACCCGCCGGGCCAGCTCCCGCTGGCCGTCCAGCGGCCAGTCCCGGTCCAGGAAGTCGGTGCGCACCGGCTTGCCCCGGGTCTGGATCTCCTTGAGCAGCGGCAGGATTTCCGCCCGCAGGGCGTCGAAGAAGGCGTCGCACTGGGCGATGGTCAGCCCCCGCTCGTACCGGTCCAGCCAGGCTTCGTAAGGGTCCTTGTCCGGGGCAAAGTACCCGGCCTGGCGCCGCCGGGCGTCCACGATCTTTTCCAGATAGGGCGCAAAGGCCTCGAAATCATTGCTCCGCTTGGCCCGGCCCCAGGCGGGCACCGCCTGCTGCACCAGCCCGGTGAAGGCGGCGTACTCGTCGGCGGGGATGCGGGCGATCTCCTCATACTGGCGGCGCAGCTCCTGCACCTCGGCGGCGGTGAACTCGTCCAGGCCGGCGGATTCGGCCTCCTTCAGCAGGGTTTCGGTGTCCGGGTTGACCAGGGCGTCAAAAGAGATCCGGCTGAGCACCTCGGCGGCTTTGGCCCGGCCGTCCTCGCTGCGGGCGGGGGCGGAGGTGGCTTCGTCGTAGCCCATGAGGGCCTGGGCGTAGTGGCAGGCGTAGAGCTTGTCCTCCAGAGTGCGGAGTTTTTGTTGAATGGTGTTGGGCATGGGTGGGGTCCTCCTGCAGTAAATTCTTTTCTCAGTATACCACGGTTTGTGCCCGGTGACCATTGTGTCCCGGGCGGTTTTGTGGTATGGTAAACACAAATCCATCCTTTTATATAGGGAAAGGGGCGTTTTTGTATGGCCGGAGCCGAACAGCCGCTGGTGAGCATCATTGTGCCCATCTACAATGCCAAGGACCACATTGCCCGGTGTGTGGAGAGCATCCGCCGCCAGACTTACCGGAATCTGGAGATTCTGCTGCTCAACGACGGCAGCAGCGACGTGAGCGGCCCGGTGTGCGCCATGTACGCCAAGGTGGACGACCGCATCACCCTCATGGACAAGGCAAACAGCGGGGTATCCGCCACCCGGAATCTGGGTATGCGGGCGGCCAAAGGCAAGTACCTGCAGTTTGTGGACGCCGACGACACCCTCCAGCCCTACGCCACCCAGCTGCTGGTGCAGAAGGCGGAAGAGCACGCCGCGGATATGGTCATCGCCCACTACAACCGGGTGGAGCCCCCCACCGAGCGGCAGGCCCAGCGCACCCCGCCTCTGCCCGACGAGGTGGACCCGGGCTTTGACCCCTTTACCAGGGTACAGACCTTCGGCTTTTTGATGGAAGGCCCCATGGGCAAGGCCCAGTTTGCTTACGGGCTCATGCAGGAGCCCGCCAGCTTCTACTATGGGGTCATGTGGAACAAGCTTTACCGGGCGGACATCGTGCGCCAACACCCCGATGTGGTGTGCAGCGAGGAGCTGGATTACAGCGAGGATTTTTATTTCAACCTCAGCTTCATCCGGTACGCCCAGCGGTTTTACGCCCTGTCCACCCCCATTTATAACTATGTACAGAACCCGGACAGCCTGGTGCACAACCTGAACCCGGTGAAGGTGCTCACCACCCGGTGGGAGCTGCTCACCTATTATAAGGATCTGTACCGGGATCTGGGGCTGTACGAAGCCAACAAGCACCGGCTGAACCGGTATTTCTTCGGCGTGGCCGAAAGCTGAGCCCCAACAGGTCCGCGCGGTTTCGCCATTTACTCATAATGAAGATGTTTTTTGCCAAAAACAGCCGAAAAGTCCCGGTCAGCAACCTTGCCAACCGGGACTTTTTATATTTTTAGTTCGCCGAACCCTGCCACTCTTTCAGATCTCTGATCAGCTGCATCGTACGAAGCTCAGCGCCTCGATCAATCAAATGATAATTCGTATCATAAAAAAGTGAGTAATCAAAAAAATAATCTTCAATATCTGAGATGACCGGACAGTCAACAGAGGCTTTCAGTTTAGCCCACGGCTTTGTATATTTTTTTGTATCGCCAGTAAATTTGCCATTGCCCACCGGGAACCCCGCAATTAAAAGCGTCGCGCCACGTTTCTCGCAGAAAGAATTAAATCGATTCAGATTTTCTATCGTTTTATCCCCAACATCAAATTGAGGGGTAGAAGACGCTTCCCAGACATACATACTTTCCGGCCGATCCCATGCAATATCGCCGTACTCATTGAATGCCGTTCTTGAATAGACGGTACCATCATCCCGATTTCCTTCTCCAGAAAGCCAGAGATGTCTTATACGATCTAGATAAGAGGGCAAAGCTGCAATCATCTTTGGCCATTCTTCCGGCGGAACAAGCGGCCACAACTCAAAATGGTTTTCGATCGTAATCCAAACCAACGAATAATCCGCCACCCTCAAATTTGGGTCCGCATAGTTTGTATTGCACACAACAACGATGTCACCCGGGTCGATATCACATTTTGCTATATTTTCATGAAATTTATTGCCCAAACCGCCATGTAATCCCAGGTTGACAACCGGCATACCCAAGGTTTCTTCAATCAGCTCGGAGTCAATACCAAAAGCCAGATTCGAATTGCCGACCAGAATAAGAGCGGGCTCATCAATCTCTTTCAAGCGATCTATTTTGTCCAAAATGGAAGCATTATAATTCATCAGGTACTGCGGTGCGAATGCCAGCAGCTGAAAGACAAATACACCTGCAACCGTACAGGCAACCAGCAAGCCCGCAATAAAGACCTTTTTTAAGTACTCTTTCATGAAAACACCTAAAATTGAAAATAGATAAAAGTATTTGTCGTCTCACTTGCTAGAGAAGCAATAAATCCAATGACCCAAGCGGCTGTCACACTTACATATATGCCCCAGCGAAGCAGTTTTTTCTGTTTTCTAAGAAGCTTGATGCAATCTTGTTTCAAATCTATATAGTCGAAGATTCCCAATAGCACAACCGGCAAAATTACACCTATTATCTGCTCCTTATATGTGAACGCACTTGCTTGGTATCCTGCACGTAAATACTCGATCGGAGCACCAATCCCATCAAACATGTGTCCTATCAACCACAGCGCATCCCTAATGGTTTCTGCGCGGAAAAACATCCATGCAAAATTACACAACACAAACACCAGTAGTGTCTGACATATCACAGCCACCCGTGAATTCTTTTCCGGTTTTCTTCTAAAAATGTTGAGTGCCTTTTCTATGCATTGAAGAATTCCATGTATAAGCCCCCAAGCAATAAAGTGCAGTCCTGCACCATGCCATAAACCGCTCAAGAAGAAGGTGAGCAGCAAATTCCGGAACTGCTTGATGAGAGAGCATCGGTTGCCTCCGCAGGGAATATACACATAATCACGAAACCATGTAGAAAGAGAAATATGCCATCGGCTCCAGAACTCTTTTACCGACCTGGAAAAATAAGGCCCATGAAAATTACGGCACAAATCGATTCCAAAAAGTTTAGCTGTACCGATCGCTATGTCCGTATAGCCTGAAAAATCACAGTATATTTGCAGTGTGAAGCTTACCATTGCAAACATAATGACAAAACCGCTTTGTTCTGTTGCGGCGTTAAAGACAGGATCCACATATTGAGCCAACTTATCGGCAATTAGTATTTTCTTAAAAAAGCCCCAACTCATCAAAATCATGCCGTAAGCTGCCTGTTCATAATCAAAGTTCCGATTGGCGCGGATTTGCGGTAATAACGCACTCGTTCTTTCAATAGGGCCGGCTACAAGCTGCGGGAAAAAAGTTATAAACGTTGTATAAATTCCAAAATGCCGTTCTGCCTTGATTTTTCCCTTGTAAACATCAATCACATAACTCAGTGTCTGAAATGTATAAAAAGATATTCCTACCGGCAGCACCAAGGATACTGACATGGGTGCGACAGGAAAACGTACCAGCGCAAAGAATTGATTCAAAAGTTCCAGCAGCCATGACAGATATTTATAAACAAACAGAACGCCCAAGCTGGCGGTCAAACAGGCTATAAGGCAACACCTTTTTTGAAACTGTGACTTTGCTTGTTCCAACAGCACCCCGCAGACAAAAGAAATGGCCGTAGTAAAAAGAATCAAGACAATATACTTTGCATTCCAGCTCATATAAAAATACAAACTGGCCACGAGCAGCAATACCCACCGGAACTTGTTTGGCAAAGCCCAATGCAAGGAAAATACTACAGGAAGAAAAATAAAGAAAGAAACATCGGTAAACGTCATAGCATACACATCCACACTCAAACTTCATGGACCACCATTGAGAAACGCCCAATTTTAGCGATATCCAGAGCATTTGCAGAAGCAATATTGTTTTATTGTATCATATTACTGATATATGTTGCAATACAATTACAATATAAAGAACAGGTAAAATCCACCCGGACCGGGAAAAGCAATTGCCTTCCCTGCCCGGATATGATACAATAGGTAAGTATTTTGGCGTTGTATACCTGCGTATCGGCGCCTGGAAAATTTAATACAGAAAGTAGAGTTGATCTTTCCCCCCATGGACGAGGACAGTATTATCACCATCATTCTGATCGTAGCACTGGTGGCGATGTCGGCCTTTTTCTCCGCTTCGGAGACCGCCTTTTCTTCCCTGAACCTGATCCGCCTGCGCTCCCGCGCCGAGGCGGGCGACAAGCCCGCCGGCAAGGCCCTGAACCTGGCGGAAAAGTTCGACCGTCTGCTCAGCACCATCCTCATCGGCAACAACATCGTGAACATTGCAGCGGCTTCGCTGGGCACGGTGCTGTTCACCAACCTGCTGGGCCCGGTGTACGGCCCCACTGCCTCCACGGTCGCCCTGACCGCGATCGTGCTGATCTTTGGTGAGATCACCCCCAAGGGTCTGGCCAAGGAAATGCCCGAGACCCTTGCCGTTTCCTTTTCCCCGATCCTCAGCGCCCTGACCACCCTGTTCACCCCGCTGAACTTCCTCTTCGGCAAATGGAAGGATTTTCTGGCCCGCCGGTTCCATTCCGACGAGCACGACACCGTGACCGAAGGCGAGCTGGTCACCATGGTGAGCGAAGCCGAGAAAGACGGCGAGATCACCGACCGGGAGAGCGAACTGATCCGCAGCGCCATCAGCTTTGATGACGTGGAAGTGGAGGATGTGCTGATCCCCCGGGTGGACGTGGTGGCTGTGGCCGACGACGCCGACCTGGAAGAGGTGGCCGACCTGTTTGCGGAGAGCGGATACTCCCGCCTGCCGGTCTACCACGAGACCATCGACAACATCATCGGCGTGGTGCATGAGAAGGACTACTTCGTGGCCGCCCGCCGGGGGGATGCCGAGCTGGAAAAGCTCATTGCCCCGGCGCTGTACACCACCTCCGGCAGCCGCATCTCCGAACTGATGCGCACCATGCGGGAGAGCAAGCATCACATGGCCATTGTGGTGGATGAGTACGGCGGCACCGCCGGCATCGTCACCCTGGAGGACATCCTGGAAGAGCTGGTGGGCGAGATCTGGGACGAGCACGACGACGTGGTGGAGGAAGTCCGCGCCCAGAGCAACGGCAGCTGGCTCATTGCCGGCGACGCCGGTGTGGATGATGTGGCCGAGGAGCTGCACATCCGGGACAAGAGCAAGGCGGTGTCCATCAGCGGCCTGGTGCAGGAAAAGCTGGGCGGCCTGCCCAAGGTGGGCGACCATTTCCGGTGGGGCAAGTACGAGGGCATTGTCACCCGCACCACCCACCGCCGGGTGCAGGAGGTGCGCCTGACCCTGCTGGAACCGGAACAGCCCGCGCCCCAGGAATGACCCCCTGTCCATCCTATATACAGCATCCAAGCCGGACGGCCCGCAAAGGCCGCCCGGCTTTTGGTTTGTGCGGGGCAAAATAGCCGCCCAAACGCCGAAAAAAGCGAGGCTTTCCGCCTTGCATCCCGCCTTGCAGGTTGGTATAATAGAGAACGCGCGCCGGGAGTTGCTCCCGGCGTGATTTCTGGTACAGTAGGAGCGGATGTTTTTTGAAAGCGACAGGATGGGGCCGGGTCCTGCTGGCCTGGCAGCGGATCAAGGCGTTTGTCAAAGGGGAAGTGGTGCTCAGTGCCGCCATTGTGCTGGCCCTGCTTTCGGCCATTGCGGTGCCGCCGGACGCGGCCTGGGCCGGGTACATCGACTGGGATACCCTGGCTTTGCTCTTCAGCCTGATGGCGGTGACCAAGGGGCTGCAGCAGCTGGGGCTGTTTGACGCGCTGGGGGCTTCCCTTCTGCGGCGGATGGCCACCACCCGCCGGATGGTGCTGGTGCTGGTGTTCCTGCCCTTTGTGTTCAGCATGCTCATCACCAATGATGTGTCCCTCATCACCTTTGTACCCTTTGCGCTGACCGTGCTGCACATGGCCGGGCAGGACCGGCTGGTGATCCCCACCGTGGTCTTGCAGACGGCGGCGGCCAACCTGGGAAGCATGCTCACCCCCATGGGCAATCCCCAGAACCTGTATCTCTACAACCGTTCGGGGATGAACTTCGGGGAATTCTGCCTGCTGATGCTGCCCTATGTGGTGGTATCCGGGGTGTGCATCGGGGTTCTGGGCGCTTTGCCCCGCAGCGTGCCGGTCCACGCCGACCTGCCCGAAACCAGACTGGGGGACAAGCGCAAGCTGGCCTTCTGCGCCGTGGGGGCAGTGCTCTGCCTGGGGTGCATTGCGAAAATCCTGCCGCCCCTGGGGGTGGCGGCCCTGACGGCGGTGGTACTGGTGATCGGCGACCGCAAGCTGCTGGCGAAAATCGACTATTCCCTGCTGGGCACCTTCATCGCCTTCTTTGTGTTCATCGGCAACATGGGCCACATCGAGAGCTTCCAGAATTTCCTGTCCGGCATCCTGGCCGGGCACGAGGTGGCGGTGGCGGTGCTGGCCAGCCAGGTCATCAGCAACGTGCCCGCGGCGTTGCTCCTTTCGGGATACAGCAGCGCCTGGCCCCAGCTCATTGTGGGCTGCAACCTGGGCGGGCTGGGCACCCTCATTGCCTCCATGGCCAGCCTGATCTCCTACAAGCTGGTGGCCAAACAGTACCCGGAACTGCGGCCGAAATATTTCCTGTGGTTCACCCTGTGCAACGTGGGCCTGCTGGCCCTGCTGCTGGCGGAAAGCCTCTTTGTATAATTCCTTCATCTTATACAAAAAGTTAACCCCCTGTCGCCCCGGCGGCAGGGGGTTTGTTTATTCGGTCGCACAGCCCTCGGTGAGCAGGGCCGGGCGCTGATCGGGATGCAGCAGCCGGAACCGCAGGTCCCGCAGCCGCAGTCCCTGCACACACCGGGCGTCCAGGTGGGTGGTGCGGGACCAGTCCGGCCAGTAGTTTTCACTGCCGGGGACCTGGGGGTCCTGACGGCGGTCGGGCACCGGGGGATACTCCCGGGGCAGGTCGTCCAGGCGCACCCCGCCCGCCGCCGTGTACCAGAACCCTTCCAGGGCCACGTCCCGGATGGGATGGTCCGGGTGGGCGTCCAGGCGGCATCCGCCGAAAGCCGGGCTGCCCATGATGTCCCGGCCGAACCGCCGCTGGGTGCGGGTCATCTCCTCGTCATCCACCGCGGTGATGCCGGTAAACCGCAGTCGTTCCATCCGCCCGATAGCCGGCATGGCGGTGAGTTCCCGGCTGCTGCCCAGGCCGTCGGGGCAGAACCGATTGTTCAGGATGGCAAAAATCGGCCGCCGCACATTGTGCATGGTCAGGTTGGTCACCAGGATGTCGGTGATGGACCCGCCCTCGGTGCATTCCAGCTTGATGCCCTCCCGCCACACATCCCGCAGGGTGCAGTTGGCAATGACCACCCCGCTGATCTCCCCGATGGATTTGAGCCCGATCCGGATGCCCGCACACACCGAGGTGAAGGCACAGTCGGAGATGTGCACATCCCGCACCGGCAGACCGCTGCTCTGCAGGCAGAGGTTGTCGTCCGTGCCACAGATGGAGCAGCCCCGCACCCACACATGGCAGCAGCCGTCAAAATCCAGCCCGTCCCCGTTGTAGTTGTCCCGGTTGCGGATATCCAGATCCACCGCCCGGATATAGCTGCTGTCCAGGAAGGCGGTGGTCCAGCCTGCGGCGTTGTACAGACCCAGCCCCTCCACCAGCACCCGGCGGCAGCGCAGCATCCGCAACAGCATGGGGCGCTGGGCCTGCCCCACAAAGGCCGCCCCGTTTCCGTCGATGATCCCCCGCCCGGTGAGGGTGATGTTCTCGGCGTCGCAGGCAAAGAGGAAGCACCGGTCCAGTTCCGGCTCATTGCGGTAGCGGTTGTGGTGGGTGTCGGCGGTATAGCGGGTGATGTCCGGGCTGGCCAGCAGCACCGCCCCCGCCTCGATGCGCAGGGTCAGGTTGCCAGGCAGGCGCAGACTGCCGCACAAAAAGGTCCCGCCCGCCAGCAGGGCGACGCCCCCGGCGTCCGCCGCCTGCTGCAGGGTGCGCTGCACGGCGCGGGTGTCGTCGGTGCGGCCGTCCCCTGCCGCGCCCCATTCCCAGGGGGTAAAGATATGTTTGTCCAATCCGGTCCACCTGCCTTTTCTTTTCAGTGTATCACGGCGGAGGCCGGTGTAAAGGCCGGGGTTGCATCCTGGGACCCGGGGTGGGATTTTGTACCCAGGCTTTCAGGTCCAAAATCCCACACAGACCCCGGTTTGATAAAACACGCACAAGACAAACGCCCCCACCCGCCCGTATAATGAAGGCAAACCACGGATAAAGGAGCGCATTTTCATGGAATTGCATCTGGACCCCCAAACCCTGGACTGGGCACAGCGGACTGCCCGGCGATTTGAACACAAGCTGCAGGCGGTGCGTCTGCGCAGCGCCGAAAAACTGCCCGCCCGGGCCATCGACGGGGTGCATGACGACAAGGGGGACGGCGCCCCCCGCAACCCGGACGACGGGCTGTGCTGGTGGACCAACGGATTCTGGGCCGGGATGCTGTGGCAGGCCGGCCACGCCACCGGGGACCGGACCTACGGGCAGATCGCCCGCTACACCGAGCGCCGCCTGGACCAGGCCCTGCAAAGCTACCTGGGCCTGCACCACGACGTGGGGTTCATGTTTCTGCCCAGCGCGGTGGCAGACTACCGGCTGACCGGGGATGCCGACGCCCGCCGCCGGGGTCTGCACGCCGCCATCCTGCTGGCCGGGCGGTTCAACCCTGCCGGGTACATCCGGGCCTGGAACGACATTCCGGGGTCGGAGTCGGACACCCGGGGCTGGGCCATCATCGACTGCATGTTCAACATTCCCCTGCTCTACTGGGCCGGGGAGGAGACCCGGGACCCCCGCTTCACCCGGATTGCCACGACCCATGCAGACACGGTGCTGCGCCACTTTGTGCGGCCGGACGGCAGCGTGCGCCACATTGTGGAGTTTGACCCCGAGACCGGAGCCTTTGTGCGGGATTACGGCGGCCAGGGCTACGCCCGCGGTTCCAGCTGGACCCGGGGCCAGGGCTGGGGGCTGTACGGCTTTGTGATGAGCTACAAGCACACCGGGGCGGTGCGGTATCTGGCCGCCGCCCAGAAGATCGGGGAGTATGTGCTGGCCCACCTGTCCCCGGACGGCCGGATGCCGGTGGATTTCTGCCAGCCCGCCCAGCCGGATTACCGGGACGACATTGCGGCGGCGGTCATTGCCTGCGGTCTCATCGAGCTGGCGGGGCTGGTGCCCGGCAAGGCCGGGGTGTACCTGCCCCCCGCCCTGGTGCTGCTGCACCATCTGGACGAAACCGCCTGCTGGGACGAAGGGCAGGACGGATATCTGTGCAACTGCTCGGCGGACTACCACGGAACGCTGCACAATGTGAACTACACCTACGGCGACTACTATTTCTATGAAGCCCTGCTCAAGCTGACCGGGCAGGAACTGTATCTGTGGTGAACCGATACGGAAAGGAGTCTTCCCTGTATGAAAACCATCTCTGTGACCGGTGACCTGCGCTGTCCGGGCCGCCCCTTTGCCCACAACTTTTCCGCCTGCGTGGGGGCCGGCCGGGCCTGCGAGGGGCTGCGGGCGGACTGGCAGGCCCAGCTGCGCCGGGCCCACCGGGAATGCGGGTTCCGGTATGTGCGGTTTCACGGCCTGTTCACCGACGACATGCACGTCTGTTACCGGGACGACACCGGCGCCCTGCGCTTCAGCTGGCAGTACATCGACAGCCTCTTTGACGCCCTGCTGGAGATGGGGGTGCGCCCCTTTGTGGAGTTCGGCTTCTGCCCGGGGGTGCTGGCTTCCGGCACCCGGACCCAGTTCTGGTGGCAGGGCCGGGTGGACCCGCCCGCCGATCTGCAGGCCTGGGGGCAGCTGGTGGAGGCCGCCTGCCGCCACTGGCTGGACCGGTACGGTCCCCGGGAGGTGCGCCGGTGGTATTTTGAGGTGTGGAACGAACCGGACCTGAACGCCTTCTGGAACAGCACCCGCAGCCGGTATTTCGACCTGTACCGGGTGAGCGCCCGGGCGGTGAAGGCGGCGGACCCTGCCCTGCGGGTAGGCGGTCCGGCCACCAGCAACTTTGTGCCCGACGACCGGTTTGCCGGGGAGGTGGAGGACGTTTCCCGCCAGATCACCCCCTTTGTGCAGGACCTGGACGCCCTGGACTGGCACGGGGTGTGGGTGGAGGAGTTTCTGGCCTACTGTGCCGGGCAGGACCTGCCGGTGGACTTTGTCTCGGTCCACCCCTACCCCACCGACTGGGCCCTGGACGGCCAGGGCAACACCTGCAAGCGCACCCGCAAGCGCCACAGTCTGGCCGAGGACGTGGCCTGGCTGCAGCGGGTGGTGGAACGCAGCGCCTACCCCCGGGCCGAGCTCTGCCTGACCGAGTGGAGCTCCTCCCCTTCCAGCCGGGACTGCTGCCACGACGAGCTGCCCGCCGCCTGCTATGTGGCGGACGCGGCCCTGTCGGTGAACGAGAGGGTGAGCTGTCTGTCCTACTGGACCTTCACCGATATCTTTGAGGAGGAGGGCGGCGGCCATCTGCCCTTCCACGGCGGGTTCGGGATGTTCAACTTCAACGGCATTCCCAAGCCGGTCTACCACACCTACCGGATGCTGCACCAGCTGGGGGACACCCTGCTCCAGCAGACGGACAGCAGCATCCTCACCCGCCAGGGCCGCGGTCTGCGGGCCCTGGTGTGGAACTATTCGGACAAAGAGCCCCGGGCGGTGCCCATGTGCGGCTTCCCCCACCGGGAGGAAGCCGCCGGGGTGCTGGCAGCGGGCACCCCGGCCCGGCTGCAGCTGGATCTGTGCGGACTGCAGCCCGGGGAGGTGGTGCTGGCGGAATGGGTGGACGCCCAGGCAGGGAACGCCGTGGAAGCCTGGCGCCGGATGGGCGCCCCCGAGAATCTCACCCCCGCCCAGACCGACCGGCTGCGCCGGGCGGGAGAAACCACTGCCGGCACCGCCCTGCAGGCGGACGGGCAGGGATGCCTGCAGGCCCGGCTGGACCTGCCCCCCTGGGCGGTGCTGCTGCTCCGCTCCGCCGGGGAAACCTGATTTCAACACCAAAAGGAGGCGTCTGCCATGCGCAGGATCCTGCGTGAAGTCTGCCGCGGAGGGCTGTGTGCCCTCTACCGGCAGGAAGAGACCGGTCTTGTGGAACTGGTCCTGGTGCCCGACGGCATGCAGGACCGGGTGGTGCGGCAGGACTGTGAACCCGAGCCCCTGGTACAGGTCAAGACAGCCGGGGACCCCGCCCCCACCTGGTTCAGCGGCGGGCGGACCATGCGCAACAGCCCCACGGTGGCGGGGCTGCGCCTGCTGGACCAGCAGGTGGCCGAATCCCCCCGGGACACCCGGGTGGTGAGCCGCCTGACCAACGACCGGGGCCTGACCTTCACCCACACCCTGGTGCTGTTTGCCCATCTTCCCGCCGCCGAAGTGCACACCGCCGTGTGCAACACCGGCCCGGAGCCCCAGACCCTGGAGATGCTTTCCTCCTTCACCCTGGGCAGCCTGTCCCCCTTCGGGCAGGGGCTGGACCCCGAGACCCTGGTCATCCACCGCATGCGCTCCCACTGGAGCGCCGAGGGACGGCTGGTCAGCGAACCGGCGGAGGACCTGCAGCTGGAACCCAGCTGGAAGCCCGCCTCCGCCAACAGTCTGCGGTTCGGCTGTGTGGGCAGCCTGCCGGTGCGGGGGTATGTTCCCTTCTGCGCCGTGGAGGACACCGCCCGGGGGGTGACCTGGGCGGCGGCCACCACCCAGGGGTACAGCTGGCAGATGGAACTGTACCGCCGGGATAACGGCCTTTCCCTGTCCGGCGGTCTGGCGGACCGGGAGTTCGGCGCCTGGACCAAGTCCCTGGTCCCGGGGCAGACCTTCACCGCCCCCAAAGGGGTGGTGGCCGTGGTGCAGGGCGGGGTGGACGAAGCCGCCCGGGCCCTGGCCGAGACCACCCGCCCCGCCATCGAGGCCGCCCTGCCCCCCTGTGAGCGGACACTGCCGTTGATCTTCAACGAATTCTGCTCCACCTGGGGCTGTCCCACCCAGGCCAGCGTACTGCGCCAGCTCAAGGCCCTTCAGGGCCGGGGGATCGGGTACTATGTCATCGACGCGGGCTGGTACGACGACCGCCCCTTTGACTACGGCTGCCGCCTGGGCAGATGGCAGGTCAGTGTCAAGGGCTTTCCCCAGGGGTTGGGGCCGGTGGTGGATGCCATCCATGCCGCGGGCATGAAGGCGGGCATCTGGTTTGAGTTCGAGATGGCCGGCCGGGACGAACCGGACTGCTTCCACCGCACCGACCGGCTGCTCCGGCGGGGCGGCATCCCCATCACGGTGGGCGACCGCCGGTTCTGGGACCTGCGCATGCCGGAGGTGCAGGACTATCTGGCCCGGCATGTGATCGACTTCCTGCGGGAAAATCGCCTGGACTACCTGAAGGTGGATTACAACGAGACCATCGGCCTGGGCTGCGACGGTGCCGAGAGCCTGGGGGAAGGGCTGCGCTGCCAGATCGAAGCCAGCGCCGCCTTCTTTGCCCGCATCCGCCGGGAACTGCCCGACCTGGTGGTGGAGATCTGCGCCTCCGGCGGGCACCGGCTGTGCCACCAGTTCCTGGAACTGGGGTGCATGGCCAGCTTTTCCGACGCCCACGAATGTGACGAGATCCCCATCATCGCGGCCAACATGCACCGGATTCTTCTGCCCCGGCAAAGCCAGATCTGGGCGGTGGTCAAGGCCGGGCAGCCCCTGTCCAAGCTGTACTACCAGCTGTGCAGCGGCCTGCTGGGACGGCTCTGCCTTTCGGGGGAGCCGGACGCCCTGTCCGACGCCCAGTGGGCGGTGATTCAGGCGGGCATCGACTTTTACCGCATGGCCGCCCCCCTCATTGACCGGGGCCAAAGCCGCCGCTGGGGGCCTGCCGTGGCCAGCTACCGGGCACCCCGGGACTGGCAGGGGGTGGTGCGCCGGGACGGCGCCGCCGCCCTGGTGGTGGTGCACACCTTTGCCCAGGGCCCCGACAGCCTCGAGCTGCCGGGGCCGGGCACCGTCCGCCGGGTACTGGCCCGGCCGGGCATTGCGGTGGAAAGCGGCCCGGTGCTGCGCCTGCGCGGCCTGCGGGACTTTGACGGCGTGGCCGTCCTGCTGGAGGAATGAACCATGAAGGAACTGTGCAATCCCATCATCCCCGGATTTGCCCCCGATCCCAGCGCCCTGCGGGTGGGGGAGGACTACTATATTGCCACCTCCACCTTTGAGTGGTGGCCCGGTATCGACATCTACCATTCCCGGGATCTGGTGAACTGGACCTGGGTGGCCGCTCCCATCGACCGGGAGAGTCTGGTCCCCAGCCATCTGCAGGGCAACTACAATTCCGGCGGGCTGTGGGCGCCCCATCTGTCCTATGCCGACGGGCTGTTCTGGCTGGTGTACACCGATGTGAAGAGTTCCACCGCCTTCAAGGATACCCTGAACTACCTGATCACCGCCCCCGCCATCACCGGTCCCTGGAGCGAGCCCACCCTGGTGTCCGCCAGCGGCTTTGATCCTTCCCTGTTCCATGACGACGACGGCCGCCACTACTTCCTCAACATGCTTTTTGACTGGCGGCTGGACCGGCCCGGCTTTGCGGGCACCGTCATCCAGGAATTTGACCCGGTGACCCGCCGGCTGGTAGGGCAGCGGCGGCATTTTTACAAGGGCACCTCGCTGGGTGTGTGCGAAGGCCCCCAGATCCTGAAAAAGGACGGGTGGTACTATCTGCTCTGCGCAGCGGGGGGCACCGGCTACCAGCACGCGGCCACGGTGGCCCGGGCCCGCACTCTGGACGGTCCTTTTGAGGAATCCCCCTATTTTCCCCTGCTCACCGCCCGGGACGACCCGGACAATCCCCTGCAAAAGAGCGGCCACGCCTGTTTTCTCTCTGTGGGGGAGGAATGGTACATCACCCATCTGTGTGCCCGGCCCCTGACCCGGCGGGGCTGCTGTCCCCTGGGGCGGGAGACGGCGCTGCAGAAGATCGAGTGGGTGGACGGCTGGCCCCGGCTGGCCAACGGCACCCACCACCCGGACCTGCGGGTGCCCATGCCTGCGGCGGCGGCCGGGGCGGTGCAGAACACCGACCACAGCCAGCGGGTGACCTTTGCCCCGGGGGTTCCCCTGCCGCCCAGCTTCAAGACCCTGCGGGCCCCCCTGACGGCGGAGCGGGAGTACAGCCTGACCGCCCGGCCGGGCTGGCTGCGGCTGTACGGCGGGCAGACCCTGTCCAGCCACCACAAGCAGACCCTGCTGGCCCGCCGGTGGCAGAGTGTCTCCTTCACCGCCGAGACCCTGCTGGATTTTGCCCCCGAAAACTTCCAGCAGGTGGCGGGGCTGGTGCTCTTTTACGATGTGTGCAACTGGATCTACGCCTATGTGACCTGGGACGAGGACCGGAACTGCCGGGTGGCCCGGGTGATGCGCTGCGATTACAAGGACTTTGCCTACGGCAGCGAGGCTCTCTCCCTGCCGGAAGGCCCGGTGGGGCTGCGGGTGCAGGTGCGGGGCGCCGAAGCCCGGTTTGCGGTTGCCCCAACGGGCGGGGCCTGGCAGGACCTGGGCGGAGTACAGCCCGCCGACCACATCAGCGACGATTATGTGGAGACCCGCCGGGGCCGCTGTGCCTTCACCGGGGCCATGGTGGGCATCTGCGCCCAGGACATGGACGCCCACACCAGCCACGCCGATTTCCGGGAGTTCGTCTACCGGGAGGAGTGACCCCCGCCCCCCTTACCACATAAAAAAGGACTCCCCTTTTCCAAGGGGAGTCCTTTTTTGTATCCGGCTGCCTTCCCGCGCAGGATGGGAAGGCAGCCGCACTTACACCAGTTGGGGTTTCTGCTGCCGCAGGTAGTACACCGCGCCCACCAGGCCGGCGTCGTTGCGCAGCTCGGCGGCCCGCAGGTCCAGGCCGACCCGGAAGGCCGGCATCACCGACGCCGCCACCCGGTCCGCCAGGGGGCGGATGAGCAGGTCGGTCTGGGCGGACACGCCGCCCCCCACCAGGATCCGCTGGGGGTTGAAGATGTGCACCAGTCCCGCCAGCCCCTGGGCGATCTCGTCGATCCAGGACTCCAGCAGGGCCAGCACTTCCCTGTCCCCCGCCTCGGCAGCGGCAAAGATGGCCCGGCCGCTGTCCCAGCCGGGATTTTGTTCCTGGGCGGCACGCACCAGGGCGGTGGTGGAAGCATACCGCTCCCAGCAGCCCACAGCCCCGCAGGTGCAGGGTACGCCGTCCCGCACATGGGTGCGGTAATGGCCGATCTCCCCGCCCAGGCCCCGGGCGCCTTCCAGCAGGCGGCCTCCTGTCAGGATGCCGCCGCCCACGCCGGTGCCGATGGTGATGCCGATGACATCGGTGCAGCCCCTGGCCGCCCCGGCCCACACTTCACCCAATACCATGCAGTTGGCGTCGTTGGCCACCGTCACCGGCAGGCCCAGCGCCCGCTCCAGGGTGTCGCGGATGGGGGCGCCGTCCCAGCCGGGCAGGCTGCCGCAGGTGCCGGCCACCACACCCTCTTTGCTGTCGATCTGCCCGGTGGCCGAAACGCCCACCCCTGCCGGGGTGATGCTCTGCCCCGCCAGAAAGCGGGCGGCCGCCCCGGTGACCGTGTCCAGGATGGGGGTCTTGTAGCCGTCAAAGCTCACGCTCTCCTCGGCCCGGGCCAGTACCCGGCCTTCTGTGTCCACCAGGCCCAGCTTGACCGCCGTGCCCCCGATGTCCACACCCAGATAGACCTTTTCCATCCGGCCCCCCTCTCAGCCCAGGCCGCGGATGGCCGCGGTGAACCGGGCGGTGATCTCCGCCGGGCGGGTGATGGCACCGCCCACCACCAGGGCGAAGGCCCCGGCTTCCAGCGCCTTGCGGGCCTGTTCCGGATCGTGGATGTGCCCTTCGGCAATGACCTTGGCCGGGCATTCTTTGGCCAGCTTGGCCACAAAGGCGAAGTCAATGTCATTGATGCCGGTGGTCTCGGGGGTGTAGCCCCGCATGGTGGTACCCACAAAGTCGGCGCCCGCTTCGGCGCAGGCCATGGCCTCCTCAAAGGTGGCAATGTCCGCCATCAGGGGCTGGTCGGGGTATTTGGCCTTGACGGCTTTGATGAACTCCGCCGCCGTGGACCCGTCGGGGCGCAGGGCGCTGGTGCCCTGCACCGCCAGGATGTCCACCCCGCAGCCCACCAGGGCGTCCACCTCGTCCATGGTGACGGTGATGTACATGGGGGTGCCGGGATAATCCTTCTTGATGATGCCGATGACCGGCAGGTCCACCACCGCCTTGATCTGGGTGATGTCCCGCACCGTGTTGGCCCGGATGCCCACCGCCCCGCTCATGGCGGCGGCCTTGGCCATCAGGGGCATGATGCCCCCCTCGGGGGTGTACAGGGGTTCATGTTCCAGCGCCTGGCAGGAGACGATGAGCCCGTGCCTGATCTGTGCAAACAGTTTTTCTTTCTCCATCATAGCGTCCTTTCAGCCCATCTCGATCTTCACCACCGCCTTGCGCAGGTGGGTGCACACCCCGCACTGGCAGCTGGGCTTGTGGGGTTCCCCGGGCAGGAAGAGGGCAAACCGCCCCTCTCCCAGGGTTCCGGTGGCCTGTTCCTTGGCGGTGCCCAGGCCCGCGTCGCTGTCCGGGTCGTAGGGGGCGTTGGGCACCAGGTAGGTGCCGTCGGCCGCCCAGTCCCACCGCTCGGCCCCGGTCAGGTCGATCTGCAGATCGGCGTAGCGGCGGTGATACTCAAAGGCGGCGCCCTCGGCATCCCGCAGCTCGGCGTCTATCACGTTGATGAACACCGCATCCCCGTCAATGACCGTGCGCCCCAGGGGCAGGGCGGCCACATCGTGGGTGGCCAGCCAGCGGATGGCGGTATCCAGGTTCTTGTGCAGCCCGCGGTACCGGGCCAGGTTGGCAAGGGTATCGGTGATCATGGCGCAGCTCCTTTCCAAAAGGGTCCCGCCGGGGCCTTACAGGGCCTGGACGGCGGCCTCGATCATCTTCCGGGCTTCGGCCACCACGGCCTCGTCCCCGGGCATCAGGTTGGGCAGCGGGGCGCGCACCCCGCCCAGCTCCAGCCCGTACTGGCGGCGCAGGATCTCCTTCTGCACGGCGTAGAGGTTGCCCTTGGCCTCGCACATCTTGTAGATGATGCGGTCGGCCTGGTACTGGATCTTGCGGGCGGCGGGGATCTCCCCGGCCTTGACCAGCTCGAACATCTTCAGGAACAGCTCCGGCATGACGGCGTAGGTGCCGCCGATGCCCCCGTCGGCGCCCATGGCCAGCCCCGAGACAAACTGCTCGTCCGGGCCGTTGAACACCGCGAAGCCTTCCTCACCCCGGGCGGCCATGCCGGCGTCCTTGAACATCTGGATGTCCTGGGTGGGCATGGAGGAGTTCTTCACCGCGATGACGTTGGGGTTCTTGAGCATCTCTTCCAGCAGGGGCATGGTCAGGCCGGTGCCCGCCAGCTGGGGAATGTTGTAGATGACGAATTCGGTGTTGGGGGCCGCGGCGCTCATGGCGTTCCAGTAGGCAGCGATGGCGTAGGGCGGCAGGTGGAAGTAGATGGGCGGGATAGCGGCAATGGCGTCCACGCCGCATTTTTCCGCATGGGCGGCCAGCTCGGCGGAGTCGGCGGTGTTGTTGCAGGCCACATGGGCAATGACGGTGATCTTGCCCGCCGCCTCCTCCATGACCGCTTCCAGCACGGCCTTGCGCTCATCCACATGCTGGTAGATGCACTCGCCGGAGGAACCGCCCACATACGCGCCCTTCACGCCCTTGGCGATGAGGTGGCGGGTCAGGGCCCGCACCCCGTCGGTGGAGATGGAGCCGTCCGGTGCGTAGCAGGCATAAAAGGCCGGAATGACGCCGCGGTATTTGGTGATGTCTTTCATAACTTCAAACACTCCTTGTGTGATGGTGAATGTTCGATCAGCCCTTGACGGCGCCCATGGCAATACCCTGGGTGAAGTATTTCTGGAACGCCAGGAAGACGATGATGATGGGGATGGCAGCCAGGGCGGCACCGGCCATGATGAGGCCGAAGTCGTTGGACATTTCCGCCTGGATCTTGGCAATGCCCAGGGAGATGGTCAGGTTTTCGCTGGAGTTCAGCATGATGAGCTGGAGGAAGTAGTCGTTCCAGCTGTTGATGAAGGTGAAGATGGCCAACGCGCCGATGCCCGGGGTGACCATGGGCAGCACCACGTCGGTGAAGGTGCGGATCTCGCCGGCGCCGTCGATGCGGGCGGCCTCGATCATCTCACCGGGGATGGTCTCGCTGAACTGCTTCATCAAAAAGATACCGAAGGGCCAGCCCACTGTGGGGAAGATGACCGCCCACAGGGTGTCGTGCAGGTGGAGGAAGCTCATTTCCTTGAGCAGGGGGATCAGGATGACCTGCTTGGGCAGGGCCATGGCGCAGATCATGATGCTGAAGATGAGGGTCCGGCCGGGGAAGCGCTTTTTGGCCAGCACGTAGCCCGCCATGGCGGCGGTGATGCAGGTCAGGGCCATGGCCGCCACCGCCATGAAGACGGTGTTGCCCAGCCAGCGCAGGGCGGGGTTTTCCAGCAGGCGGATGTAGTTGTCCAGGGTAGGTTCGGTGGGGAACCAGACCGGCGGGCTGGCGTTGACGGCGATGCGGTCCTTGAAGGAGCCGGTGACGATCCAGTACAGCGGGAAGATGAAGAAGATGGCCAGCAGTACCAGAACAATGTTGGTCAGGACCTTGCCGGGGGTCAGGGCTTTGTTTTTGACGCTGGATTCCATAGGGTGACCCTCCTTTAGTCAGACGAACCGGCGAACTTGAACTGAATGGCGCTGAGGATGGCGATGATGATGGCCAGCACCACGCCCATGGCGTTGCCGTAGCCGTAGTCATTCAGTTTGAAGGCCTGGTAGTAGATGTAGTACATGATGGTGTCGGTGGCGTGGTTGGGGCCGCCGGAGGTCAACAGCTGGATCAGCGCATAGCACTGGAAGGTGTTGATGGTGGTGATGACCAGGATGTACAGGGTGGTGGGCATGATCTGGGGCCACTTGATGTGCCAGAAGACCTGGAAGTTGGAAGCGCCGTCCACCTCCGCCGCGTCGATGAGGGAGGGGTCCACGTTGCCCAGAGCCGCGATGTACAAAACGATGGGCTGGCCGATGGAGGTGGTGAAGAGGATCAGGGTGATGCACCCCAGGGCGAAGCGGGCGTCGCCCAGCCAGCTGATGTTTTCATGGATGATGCCGGTGGCGTTGAGCACAAAGTTGATCAGGCCGGTGTACTTGTTGAACATCCACTTCCACACCACGGCCACGGCCACGGTGCCGGTGACCACCGGCAGGTAGAAGACGCACCGGTAGAAGCTCCGCTTGAAGGAGGTCATCTTGTACACCACCGAGCCCACCCACAAAGAGAAGGCGGTGACGGCAGGCACGGCCACGACCACCAGGATGAAGGTGTTCTGCAGGGCCTTGAGGAAGATGGGGTCCTGGAACATCTTCACATACTGGGCGAAGCCCACAAAGGTCAGGGGTTTGCCCATGCGGTAGTCCAGGAAGCTGGTGACCAGGCACATGACCATGGGCACCACCACGAAGAGTACAAAGAAGAAGAGTGCCGGCAGCAGGAACAGATACGCCGCCAGGGTCTGCTGACGCACCAGGGCGGAATTGCGGAAGGTGCCCTGGTTGTAGGTCAGGGTTTCGCCGCCGGCGGCGGCTGCCTTGGTTTTGGAAGCCATGAAAAGGCCCTCCTTTACTAGATCGGTCCCGGTTGGGGGATGAGCCGGATACAAACAAAGCCCCCGCTCCACCTGTTTGACCCGATGGAGCGGGGGCGGCCGTCCCGCCGGCTGTCAGGTACCGGGTGGGAGATGTCCCCGGCGGCAGGTCATGCCGCCTTGCGTATCAGTTGATGTCAGGCCGCGCCGTTGATGGCGTCGGCACAGCTCTGCTGGTAGGTGGCAGTGGCGTCGTCCACGCTCACACCGCTGAAGATCTGCTGCAGCATGTTCCACCAGGCAGTGCGCTGCTCGGCCCAGCCGGGCGCCACGTTGTAGTAGTCGCCCAGGTACTGCATGAAGCTGGCAAACTGGGCCATGCGGGCTTCATCCTCGGTGCCGGCGTACACATCGCCGAAGGAGGAACGGACGGGGAAGAAACCGGTCAGACGGACGCTCTCGGGGCCCTGCTCGGCGTCGTCGCACAGGAACTTGATGAACTCCTTGGCAGCGGCGGCCTTGGCGTCGTCGCCGTTGTCAAACAGGCCGAAGCCCCAGATGCCGCCGCACAGTTCGGGCACGCCGTCGTCGGAGGGGAAGGCCACCGGCATGGCGGTGAAGGTGACGGA
>CALWNO010000037.1 GCA_944382785.1 uncultured Gemmiger sp.
GCGCCACTCCTGCTAAAATTCAATATTCCTACTCAGGGGCTCTTTTTGTGCTGTCTGCACAATCTGGGGCGGTCCACGCCCGACGGGGGTGCTTTGATTTTGTGTGAAAAAAATCACTGGATGCCGTAAATTTCATTGCACAGGGCCAGCCCGGCCTTGGTGCGGAAGATGGCATCCCGGGCATGTCGGATGCCTTCCGGTCCCACTCCGTCCTCGTACAGGTTGACCAGAAAATCCGCTTCCACCAGAATCTGGTAGTCCGCCCCGTCAATGCCGGTGTAGGTATGGTGATGCCCCACCAGATAGCAGATGCGGTCCACATCCGCCGGGTCCAGCCCCAATTCCTCCAGCATCGGCCGGGCATAGGCGGGGCCTTCCTGCTCCTGCAGCTTGCCGGTGCAGCTGCCGTACTTGGCCTCCGCCGGACGGATGCCGATATCATGCACCAGGGCGGCACATTCCAGCACCGTCTGGGTGTGTTCGTCCAGTCCCTCCATGCGGCCGATGAGCTGGGCAAAGCGATGCACCTTCATCAGATGCTGGATGCGCTTGGCATCCCCGGCGTTGAAGGCAAACATTTTACGGGACAAAGTATCAATCAACTGTGTATCCATGGTTGTGCTCCTTTCCAAACCCCTGCGGGCGGATGACCGTTTTCTCTCAGAACCCCTTTATCATACTCCAAACCGGGGCATTTTTCAAAATTTATCCCATACGGGTGCTCCCGGCAGACCAGAAAAAATTTGCGTTCGCCGTAAAAAAGTGTATAATGAAAAAGCTGTATATTTTTTGGAAAAGGGGCGTACTGTGGTAAAAAATAGCGATATGCAAAAGCATTTTCTGACCTGCGAAAAAAATTGGGTCTATTTTACTCTGATCGGCGTGGGCGGGTTCTGGGGAGCTTACACCTACCTGCTGCGCGGGGGCATTTTCTGCAATGCCCAGACCGGCAACGTGGTGCTCATGGGGTTGGCACTGGGGTCGGCCCAGTGGGAAAAAGCCCTGTATTATCTGGTGCCTATTTCGGCGTATGTCTTGGGGGCCTTCGTGTCCGAACTGCTGCCCAATCCCCTCAAACACCGGCTGAATATCCGGTGGGACACTATTCTCATCCTCATCGAGATGCTGGCGGTGCTGGTGCTGGGATTCATTCCCGATTCCGCTCCGGTGCAGATTTCCCAGATCATCATCAACTTCATCGCCTCCATGCAGTACAACACCTTCCGTCAGGCGGAGGGGGTGGCGGTGGCTACCACCTTTGTCACCAACCACATCCGTCAGGTGGGGGTGGGGCTGGCCATTGAGCTGCGCCACCGCCGCAATCCAGACAAGTCCCACCGCCGCAAGTGGAGCCGCCATGGGGGGATGCTCTTCTTCTTTATCACGGGGGCCGTGGTGGGCACCGTCTGCGGCAACCTGATCGGCGGCCGGTCCATTTGGGTGACGCTGGTGCCGCTGTGCATCATCTTCGTCACCCTCCTCCACGCAGACCTGACCACCGAGCGGGCTCTGGTGGAACAGAAACCCTCCGGCCACTGACCATCCAAAAACCAAACAGGCAGGGAACCGCTCCCTGCCTGTTTCCTTTTGCCCCCGGACGGGTCTGCCGACCGGGCAAAAGAACACCCTTGCGCATTTCCTGCCCGGCGTACTATAATAAAAAGAAAGTATGGTGCGGCCGGAGTAAGGCCGGAACTGCAGATAAGGGGACGGCAGATGAGACTGGACAAGACACTGTCGGCCATTGGCGGGGTGCTGGTGGCCGGATTGCTGGCCGCGGCCCTGATACCGCTGCTGTGGATGCCGGGGGATCATTCCGCCGACCAGATCGAAAGCCAGCGGCGCATCGGGGCCACCTATATGACCATGAACAACCCGTTTTATCAGGAACTGGACGTGCGGCTGCAGGCGGCGGTGGAAGCAAAAGGGGATGTGTTGCTGACCCGTGACGGGGTCATGGACCAGGATCGCCAGAACCAGGAAATTGCCGATCTGCTGGAGGAGGGGGTCTCGGCCATTCTTCTCAACCCCGTGGACTGGGAAAAGGTGAGCGAAGGACTGCAGATGGCGGCGGAAGCCGGTGTGCCGGTCATCGTCATCGACGCCCCGGTGAAGGACGACAGCCTGGTGGCTTCCACCATTCTGTCGGACAACTACCAGGCCGGGGTGCAGTGTGCCGAACATCTGCTCAGCGTGCGGGATTCCGCCAATATTCTGCTGCTGGAGCATATCACGGCCCGGTCGGGCGCCGACCGCATCCAGGGCTTTCTGGATACCATTGCCGGGCATGAAGGCTTTCAGGTGGTGGGGGCCGGTTCCTCCGACGGTCAGATCGAAAATGCCATGCCGGTGATGGAACAGCTGCTGGCCGAACATCCCGAGGCGGATGTGGTCATGGCTCTGAATGACCCCAGCGCCCTGGGAGCGCTGGCGGCCATTGAGGGGGCCGGGCTCAGTGACAAGTTCCTGGTGTACGGGGTGGACGGGTCTCCGGAAGGCAAAGTCCTGGTGGCGGACGGTCTGATGACCGCCACCAGTGCCCAGATGCTGGGCCAGATGGCCCAAACTGCCGTGGAACAGGCCTATCTGGCCATGGACGGCGGCACACCGGAAAAGGAGATCGTGCTGCCGGTCACCCTGCTGACCCAGGAGAATGTGGCCAACTACGGAATAGGCGGGTGGCAATGATGGAACAGGATAAGATCTTGCGCACCCTGCGCGGGCTCATGCTGGCCATCAACCTGGCACTGATGCTGTATTATTCCCTCATCCGCGGCCTGACCCCCCTGCGGGTGGCTGCGGGATTTGAAGCCCGGGATTTTCTGGCCGCAGCGGGTCAGATCCCGGCGCCGCCCTGGCAGATGGCGATCCTCTCCCTGGGATTGTTTGTGCCGCTGGCGGCCCTGATCCTGGGCAAGGATTATCTGCCTTCGGACCGCCCGGCCTTGCGGGCCACTGTCTTTTCCGCCGAGATCCTGCTGGCGGCGGCGGAGGTGGTCAGCCTGGATTTTTATTACCGGGGCTTTTTCCTCATGGTGCTGGCAGACCTGGTCTATACCGCCCAGGAAAAATACGGGCGGGTGTGCACCATTGCGGTGCTGACCCTGCTGTATGCCCTGGCGGATTACAGCATCGCCTCGGTATTGTTCCCCAGCATTCCGGTGCGGCAGTACCTTTCCTATTACACCGACGCCTTCCACAGCTGGTTCAGCGGGGTGGAAAGTCTGCTGACTTCTCTGCATGTGCTGCTCTTTGTGGTCTTTCTGGTGCTGCTGTTCCTGGGCCAGAAGGCAGAAAATACCCGGGTACAGCAGCTGAACGCCCAGCTGCAGGAAAGTTACCGTCAGCTGCAGGATTACGCCGACAAGACCGAACACATGGCGGAACTGCGGGAGCGCAACCGGCTGGCCCGGGAAATTCACGACACCCTGGGGCACACCCTGACCGGCATCATCATGACCACCGACGCCAGCCTGGTGCTGATGGATGCGGCCCCCGACCAGGCCAAGAAACAGCTGGAACTGGCCAACCGGACGGCCCGGGATGGACTCAACGACGTGCGCCGGTCCATCAACGCCCTGCGCCCGGATGCCCTGGAACACAGCGACTTTGCAGAGGCGCTGGAAAATACCATTGAAAAATTCTGCCTGACCACCTCGGCCAAGGTCACCTATACCCAGAACGCCGGCAAGCTGGATTTTGCCCCCGATGAGGAGGAAGCCATCTACCGGGTCATTCAGGAAAGCCTGACCAACGCGGTGCGCCACGGGCAGGCCCGCAACATAGAAGTGTGCCTGGACCGGGCGGGCGATCAGCTGACCATCACCGTCCGGGATGACGGTATGGGGATGCCGGCAGGCAAAAAAGAAGGGTTCGGGCTGCGTCATATGCGGGAACGCCTGGAACTGCTCCACGGCAGCTTGCAGTACGGCAACCGCCCGGCGGACCAGGGCAGCGGCTTTGAACTGACCGCCCGGCTGCAGCCGCGGCAGAAAGGGGAGGAAAACATATGATCCGTGTGGTGATTGCGGACGATCAGGAACTGTTCTGCCAGAGCCTGAAGATTGTTCTCAATGTCAACCCCGATATGGAAGTGGTGGATACGGTGGGGGACGGCGGCGCTGCGGTGGAAAGCGTGGCCAAACACCGCCCCGATGTGGTGCTCATGGATATCCGCATGCCGGTGATGGACGGGGTGGAAGCCACCCGTACCATCAAGGAAAAGTACCCTGCCACCAAGGTCATTGTACTGACCACCTTTGCGGATGATGAATATGTGTTCGGTGCCCTGAAGAACGGTGCCAGCGGATACCTGCTCAAGGGCGCCGGTGTCACCGAACTGGCCGAGGCCATCCGGGTGGCCCACAGCGGCGGGGCTATGGTCAACCCCAATATCGCCAGCAAGATGATCCAGCTCTTTTCCAGCATGGCCCACGGGGAGTCCGGCATGCCGGTGGAGGATCAGCGGGCTGCCAGCCTGACCAAGGGGGAGATCCCGGTGGTGCAGTCGGTGGGGCGGGGGCTTTCCAACAAGGAGATCGCCGCGGAACTCTGCCTGTCGGAAGGAACGGTGCGCAATATCATCAGCACCGTGTTGGGCAAGCTGGGGCTTCGTGACCGCACCCAGCTGGCCATCTGGGCGGTGGAAACCGGCCTGCGGCGCCGGGAAATTCCGTGAGGCGGCAGGTGGCAGCCCTGCTGGGCATTTCGGTGGCTGCGGTGGCGGGGATGGTGGCCGCCCTCTGCTGGCCCCGGGACCAGACGGTCCTGCGGGTGGGGGTGTTTTCCGGCAGCTACTGGGGTACCCCCAACGGAAGCAGCTACCAGGTGCTGGATGATGCCATCTCCCGGTTTGAGGCTGCCCACCCCGGTATTACGGTGGAATATGAAAGCGGCATCCCCGTGGATGAGTACAGCGAATGGCTGGCCGGCAAACTGCTTACCGGGGAAGAACCGGATGTGTTTTTCATACTGCCGGACGATTTCGGCCTGCTGGCCGAGACTGGGGCCCTGGCCCCTCTGGACTGGATGATGAACGGAGAAAAGGGCCTGGACCGCGGCATCTATTATGACGCCTGCCTGCAGGCGGGCATGTATGAGGGAACCCAGCTGGCCCTGCCTTATGAAAGTGCGGCCATGGTTATGTTTGTGAACCGCACCCTGCTGGAAGCTTATGATATTCCTATGCCGGAAAACGACTGGACCTGGCAGGATCTGTACGATATCTGCCGCACCATCGCGGCGGCGCAGCCAGACAGTGTCCAGCGGGACTACGGTGTTTACGGCTATACCTGGCAGAACGCCCTGTATTCCAACGGCAGCACGCTGTTTTCGGAGGATGGCAAACAGTGCACCCTGGCCGACAGCCGGGTGGCAACGGCCATCCAGTTTGTGCAGGAACTGGACAGCCTGGATGCCGGATACACCGTCACCGCCCAGGACTTCGACACCGGCCACGTGGCCTTCCGGCCCTTCCTGTTCAGTGAGTACCGGGCCTACCAGCCCTATCCCTGGCGGGTGAAAAAATACTCCAGCTTTGTGTGGGACTGCCTGCGTATGCCCGCCGGGCCGGAGGGGGGCAACACCAGCGAACTGCACACAGTGCAGGTGGGCATCAGTGCCCGCACCACCCACGCCGAACTGGCCTGGGACCTGCTGTGCACCCTGTGTGCTGACGAAACTACTCAGGGGCAGCTGTTTTTGCAGTCCCAGGGGATTTCTCCCCTGCGGGCGGTGACCGAGAACATCGACCTGCTGGACCGCATCTTCGCCGAGACCCAGGGCACCAGCACCTTCAACAGCGCTGCCATCGGGGAGATCATGCGCACAGCGGTCACGGTGCCCCAGTTTGCCGCCCGGGAACAGGCCACTGCCATGGCGGAAACCGCAGTGAACAGCGCCCTGGCCGACAACCAGTCCCTGACCACCTCCCTGGCCACCGCCCAGCGGCAGATCAACCTCTATCTGCAGAATACGGGCTGAGACCGCCCGCAAAATCGAATATATCCAAGTCCCGGTTCCTTTTGTGAGTACCGCAAAAGGAACCGGGACTTTCTTTTTTTGTATAACTCTGGCTTTTAAATGTGCATTGTGCATAAAAAGTGGAGGCGAAATGCAGTCAATCCGGCACTTTCACGGAAAAAATCGGAAAAAGCGTGACATTTGTCACCTATAAGTCGTGACAAACTTCAGATGTGATCGGCGGCGGGATTTTCTACAATAAAGACAACAAAAGAAAGCCGCCGCAAGGCAAAAAAATAAAGGAGAGATGAGTAATGCGGTATCTTTTGCTGGTGGCCCACGGCGAGTTTGCCCCGGGCCTGCACACGGCGCTCAACATGCTGGAAGGGGAGCGCGACGATGTGCTGGACATTCCCTTCCATGACGGGATGACCCAGGACGATTTCAAGGCCGAGATCCGGCAGGTCATCGAACCCGTCACCGCCGACGATGAGGTGCTGATCCTGGCTGACCTCATGGGCGGTTCGCCCCTTACCGGCCTGATGGAGCAGCTGGACGCCAAGGTGGGTCTTGGCAAGGTCCGGGCCATCGGCGGCATGAATCTGCCCATGGCCATCTCGGCCTGCGAAGCCGAGGACATGGGCCTGGATGAGGCCGTCACCGCCATCATGGCCGAAGCTGCCGAGCAGATCCGTCCCTTTGCTGCGGCGGATGATTCCGAAGCGGACGACGACATCTGACCCGGCCCCTCAACCCCGTACACAATTCAGAAGGAGGAAATCCCGTTATGATCAGCTTCATTCGTATCGACGACCGTATGATCCATGGCCAGACCTGCACCCGCTGGGCGCTGGAATACCCCTGCACCGGTCTGGTTGCGGTCAATGACGCCGCCGCCAACAACTCCATCCTGTCCGCTGCGTACAAGAACGCCTGCGACAAGAAGACCTTCGTCTGGACCCTGGACGCCTGGCAGAAGAAGAAAGACAAGGTGGTTGCCAGCAAGGACCAGTACTTCCTCATCACCAAGAACCCGGTGGATATGGCCAAGGTCCTGCTGGATCAGCCCTTTGACCCCGGCATCCACACCATTATCGTCGGCCCCTGCAACGACCGCCCCGGGGCCATCAAGCTGGGCAACAACCAGAGTGTCACCCCGGAAGAGGCCGCTGCCTTTGAGAAGCTGATGGCCGCCGGCTACGACATCGAGTTTGCTCTCATCAAGGAAGCAGCCATTGGCAACTGGAAGAAGTTCCGCGGCCAGTTCGGCTACAAATAATCATTTCTTGAGGAGGAATTTCCATGACGATCAATGTATTTCAGGCGGCATTGCTGGGTCTGTGCGCCTGCCTGTCGTCCATGCCGGGCATGGGCGGCACGACCTTCGGTAACTATACCCTGGGCCGTCCGCTGGTAGCCGGTCTGGTCGTTGGCCTGATCCTGGGCAATGTGCCCATGGGTATTTTCCTGGGTGCTGCGGTGCAGCTGGTCTACATCGCGCTGGTCACCCCCGGCGGCACGGTCTCTGCGGACGTGCGCGCCATCTCCTACATCGGCATCCCTCTGGCCATGCTGTACGTCAGCGCTGCCGGGCTTGACCCCGCCACCTCCGCTGCCCAGGACATGGCCGTGACCCTGGCCTCCACCGTGGGCACTCTGGGCACCGTGCTCTTCTACGGCACCGCCACCGTCAACCTGGTGTGGCAGCACATCGGCTGGCGCAACGTGGAAAAGGGCAACCTGAAGAGCCTGTACCTGGTGGATATGGTCTTCCCCTGGATCTCCCACATCCTGTGCTCCTTCATCCCCACCTTCATCATCTGCTACTTCGGCTCCAACATGGTCCAGCTGATCCAGAGCTACCTGCCCATGGACGGCATCATCATGAAGACCCTGTTCACTGTCGGCTCTCTGCTGCCGGCCGTCGGTGTTGCGATCCTGCTCAAGCAGGTCGTTACCAGCCCGAAGGACTTCCTGACCTTCTTCTTTGGCTTTACCCTGTGCGGCTGCATGGGCCTGAACCTGATCGGCTGCGCCATCGTGGCCGGCTTCTTCGCCCTGATCAAGTACCAGATCAGCTGCGCTGCCCTGCGTCCGGCCACTGCTGGTGCCGCCTCCGGGGACGATGATGACGAGGAGGATATCTGACCATGAAAAAGCTTTCCAAAAAGGCATTGAACAAGTCGTTCCTGAACTGGTTCTACGGCCATCTGACCTGCTTCTCTCAGGAACACATGCAGACCTTCGGCTACATGCTGGCCATGCTGCCCATCCTGCAGGATCTGTATGAGACCAACGAAGAACAGACCGAAAAGATGCAGACCTACACCGCCTTCTTCAACACCGAACCCCAGGTCGGCTCGGTTGTCGTCGGCATCACCGCCGGCATGGAAGAAGCCCGCGCCAACGGCGAGCCGGTGGACGGCGAGACCATCAACGGCATCCGCGCCGGTCTGATGGGCCCTCTGGCCGGTATCGGCGACTCTCTGGTGGTCGGCACCGTCATCCCCATCCTGCTGGGCATTGCCCTGAGCCTGTCCGGTGGCGGTTCTCCCCTGGGCGCCATCTTCTACATCCTGGTGTGGAACATCGGCATGTTCCTCATCATGCGTCTGCTCTACTTCAAGGGCTATGAGATGGGCGGCAAAGCCGTGGAGTTCCTGGTAGGCGAGAAAGCCAACGCCATCCGTGAAGCCATCGTCATGATCGGCACCATGGTCATCGGCGGCGTCACCGCCAGCTGGGTTTCCATCAGCACCGCCTTCAAGATGGTAGGCAGCAACGGCGAGACCATCGTCGATCTGCAGAGCACCCTGGATACCGTGTATCCCCACATCCTGTCCGCCCTGTTCGTGCTGCTGTGCTGGTGGCTGATGAGCAAGAAGAAGATGAGCCCCATCGTGGTCATGCTTCTGCTGGTTGTCATCGCGTTTGTCGGCGTTCTGGTCGGCTTCTTCGATCCGGGTCTGAGCTACTGATCCCGTATCCATTCTGAAAAGACATCCCGTCATCTCTCAACAAGGGGCGGCCGGCCAGGAGCCATCCGGCCGGCCGCCCCGCCTTTTGTCGGGTCTCACCAAGGAGGTTTTTCCCATGCTCACAACCAAACAGGCCTTGAACGAAGCGCAGCGCCAGGAAAAAGCCCTGCGCACCATCAGCGGCTGGCGGACCATCCTTTTTGTGCTCACAGCCTGCTTTGTGGCCCTGGCCGCCTGGGGATTCACCGCCGGGGTGTTGGCTGCGGGCATTGCGGGAGCCGTGCTGGGGGTGGCTTTTATGGTGCTGACCATGCTGGTGCACCTGAGCATCGTCCGCGGCCAGAAAAACGTGGAAGCTATTCTGGCGTCGCTGGAACCGGGTTCCAAAACGCCTTCCGAGGGGTGAGTTTTATGGCACATTATTCCATTGTTTTTCTGGACGTGGATGGGACCTTGCTGGACAGCAGCCACCGGGTGTCGGAAGCAACCCGGGACATGCTGCGGCGTCTGAACCGCAAAAAGGTTCCGGTGGTACTGGCCAGTGCCCGCCCGCCCAAAGGGCTGGAACCCATCTATCAGCAACTGGGGTTTCAGGGACCGGCCATCTGCTGTGCCGGCGCCCTGGCGGTCATGCCCGACCAGCATATTCTGTATGACCAGGGCATCCCCGCCGCCACCGCCGCCCGGTTTGAGCAGGCGGTGCTGGACGGGTGGCCTCAGATCGCCCTCAGCGCTTATCTGTACGACGCCTGGCTGACCCCCGATCCCAACCATCCAGCCATCCGCAACGAGGCTTCCATCACCGGCTGCCAGGCGCTGGCGGCCTCTCTGGGCAAGGGGGCCGAACGGCTGGGCGATGTACACAAACTGCTGTGCATCGGTCCGGAACAGGCCGTCACCGACCTGCAGCGGCGGCTGAAACCCCAGTTCCCGGAACTGACGGTACTGCGCTCCAACCCCACCTATCTGGAAGTGGTGGCCGCCGGTGTCTGCAAGGAGCGGGCCGCCGTCGCCGTGATGGAGTATTACGGGCTGAGTGCCCGGCAGGCCGTTGCCTGCGGAGACGGAGAGGTGGACGCCGGACTGCTCCGCCTGGCCGGTCTGGGAGTGGCTATGGGAAACGCCGCCCCCGGTGTGCAGGCCGCCGCCGACTTCATCACCTCCACCAATGACCAGGATGGGGTGTATGTGGCGCTCAGCCGCCTGCACTTCTCCCGCCCGGAAGAGCAGAACCAGGCGTGATCTCATCAAGAAAAAACTCCCCGACCGTAGCAGGTCGGGGAGTTTTTTTGTCTCTTGTCGCCGGTCAGACGGGCAGTTTCCACAAGATGGTGGAAACTGTTTTGGGCAGATCAGTTATCGCCGGTTCTTTTCGCCCCAGTCACACATCTGGTCCAGAATGGGAATCAGGGAACGGCCCCGGTCGGTGAGGCTGTATTCCACCTTGGGCGGGATCTGGGGGTATTCCTCCCGGTGGATGAGACCGTCCGCCTCCAGCTCCTTCAAAGCGGCGCTGAGGGTTTTATAGGAGATGGTCCCGATGTACTTTTTCATCTCGTTGAATCGCACCACCCCGAAACACATCAGGGTGTACAGGATGGTCATCTTGTACTTGCCCTGAATCAGGGACAGGGTATAGCTGAAGCCGGTATCGCTCAGGTTGGCTCCGGCAATGCAGGTCCGGTAGGTTTGGTTGTCCATCTCATACACTCCTTGTGGGGCGGCGGACCGGAAATCCCGGTGCCTCAGTCCGGTTGGGACCCGCCGGCCAACTGTTCAAAGTCCCGGATCATGGAAGCCAGTGTGATCTCCCGCATGGTTCCGGCAATGGCATCCGCCACCTGATGGTAAGGTTTTTGCAGCACCGCCCGGATATTCTGCGCCACCGGGCAGGAACGTCCCTGGCAGGGATGAATCCCGATGAGGGAGGTCAGTCCTTTGGGTTCCAGCGCCATATAGATCTGGTACAGGGTGATCTGCTCGGGGTCACGGCAGAGTCTGGCGCCGCCCGGGCCCCGGTCCACCGTGATCAGTCCCGCCTTTTTCAGCGCACTGAGCAGATTGCGGATGATGACCGGGTTGCACCCGGTGCTCTGGGCCAGCAGGGGACTGGTCACCCGGATCTTGTCCCGGGCCTCCCAGATAAAGATCAGGCAGTGTATAGCCACCGAACATTTCATGCTGAGCTGCATGAGAGCTTCCTTTCCTTCCGGTATACCGAAATTTAATGTAATTCTTGACATTACATATGTCCCATGGTATAGTGGCATTGGATGTAATGGGATTGTTTACACCCATTCTACCCGGTTCGGGGCAAAAACACAAGCCCCCACAGAGCCAGGGCAGGTGCATCCTGTGATTGGCGGCATGGGAGGAATGCAAGATGAAGGTATATGAACTCTTTTTCAGCCCCACCGGCGGTACCAGGCGGGTGGCGGATCAGATTGCGAAAAACCTGCCGGGAGAGATCGTCCCGGTGGACCTGACGGTGCGGGAACCAGGGGCTCTTTCGCTGAAGGAGGAGGACACGGTGGTGCTGGCGGTGCCTTCCTACGGCGGGCGGGTGCCTGCCCTGGCAGCCCGGCGGCTGGAAATGGTGCAGGGCGGCGGCGCCCGGGCGGTGCTGGTCTGTGTCTACGGCAACCGTGCCTATGAGGATACCCTGGTGGAACTGCAGGACCTGGCGGAGAAGGCCGGGTTCCGGACAGTGGCCGGGGTTGCCGCGGTGGCGGAACATTCCATTGCCCGGCAGTACGGGGCAGGGCGCCCCGATGCCGACGACGAGCAGCAGCTGGGGGATTTTGCCCGCAGGATCGCCCAAAAACTGGCCGATGGTGGAAACTCCCGGCCGTCGGTGCCCGGCAACCGTCCCTACAAAAACCCACGGCGGCCTGCGACAGCTGCGGTGTCTGTGCCCGGGAATGCCCGGCCGGAGCCATCGACCCCCAAAATCCCAAACGGGTGAACAGCAAGGCTTGTATCTCCTGTATGCGCTGTGTGTCGGTCTGTCCCCGGCAGGCCCGCAAGGCCAACGGACTGATGCTGGCCCTGGTCGGAGCGGCGTTGAAAAAGCCCTGTGCCGGCCGCAAGGAGAACGAACTTTTTCTGTAAATGGCGGATGATTCCAAAGCCATAAACCAGACAGAAGAAAGAGCACAGCGGAATGGCTCCGCTTGTGCTCTTTTTGCATTGTATGTTTTAGTAAAATGAGAACCCCCAACTCTGCACCATGCCCTTCTGGGGGGGCAGGCGGGGGCCTTGTTTTGAACGATTTTCAGTTTCCGGGTGCAAGCCCTTTCTGCTCATAGCGGAAGTCCAGATCTGCCGCCAACCCCAGCCCCACCGCAACGGAGACCACCAAAAGCACTGGAGCCATCCAGGCAAAGGGAGAGGCCAGCAGTGCCGCGGCGTGGAACAACGGCCAGAAGCCCAGCCATTCGATGCCGCCCTCCATGCCGGAAAGGCTCAGCAGGGCCGGCAGGCAGTACCCCGCCGCGCTGATGAACAGGGTGGGAAGCAGGCTGCCCAGCCGCTGTCCCAGCCACAGGGTGAGGCAGCCCATGCACAGGCAGGCAGCCGTCCGGCAGAGGAACCAGAACAGCAGTACGTCCGACAGAGTGAACACGGCGGGCAGCCCGGCAAACTCCGAAACGCTGATGGCCGGGGCGAACAGGGTGGGTAACCCGTAATCCCGCAGCACCTGGATCAGATGAGGCAGGCAGCTGGCGGCGGCAATCACCACGGCAGCCCCGGCCCCGGCGGCCAGCTTGGCCCGCACCGTGGGGCGGCGGCCCAGGGGGGTGGTGCACAGAATCTCTTCCATGCCGCCCTTGCGCTCCATGGCGAACAACCCGGAAAAACACAAAGCACACAACAGTCCCGCATACAAAGTGTCCTGAATGTCCGCCGTGCCGTGGAACCCGAACAGTTCCCGGTAGCCGCTTTCGTACACCAGCCAGGCTTTGGGATGTGCGCCAAGATACGCATTGATGTTCTGCTGGATGATCTGCTGGTAAATGCTGTACTTCTGCTGTAAGGCCGAGTAGGCCAGCAGGGCGTCGGCGCTCAGTTCCCCGGCGGCCACCTTCTGCTGCACCTCCAGCATGGGGGCGAACTCCTCCCCCTGCTGCTCCAGCCAGGTCTTGGTCTGTTGGGTGTAGGGGCCGGAGATCTCCTTCATGTAGTAGGCGTAGTATATTTCGTCAGCGCTCAGGTAACTTTCCGCAGAAATACCCTGCCAGAGACCGAACCCCAGGAAGGCGGCCAGAAACACCGCCGCCCCGTTGAGCACCAGCAGTTTGCGGCTCTCTTCCCAAAAGACGGTGGTAGCCCGGGTCCGGCGGTTCCTGCCCAACACAAAGCTCCGCCGGGGCGCGGGCAGCAGCTGGGCCCGGGCAAAGACAGTGCCGAAGGCCGCCGCAAACCCCAACCCGAACACCACGGCGGCGGTCCATTCCACCAGGGGAAGCCCGATGGGGGAACCGAACCAGTACAGGTTGCGGTAGTTACCCAACAATTCGTTGGTTTGCAGCAGGCTGGCCAGATTGGCGTATTTCACCACGTTCAGCCGGGAGGTGGCCGGAATGACCGCCCGGATACCGTACATGGCCAGGGGCAGGGCCAGAGCCCCCACCCATCCCAGGGCGGCCCGGCGGGCCAGCAGGGCTGCCAGCATGACCCACAGCCCCATCACGAAAGCTCCGGCCCATTTGGCCAGCAGAAACAGAAAAAGATACCGCCCCACCGTGATCTGCATGGTGCACCGCATCAGAGCGGGCACGCTCTGGATGGTGCGGCCCAGGGGACCCAGACCGAAAGCGGCACTGCAGTAGACCAGATTCACCCCGTACAGGACCATCAGCACCGCCAGAAGGCTGAGGGCAAAGGCCCCCAGCTTGGCCAGAGCGGTTTGCAGCCGCCCGCCGGGCAGGCTGCGCACCAGGGCCAGCAGCCCGCTGTCCCGCTCCTGCCGTACCAGCAACAGAGCCAACAGCAGCATGGCCGCCAGCAGAATCAGGTCGGTGAAAGCGTAAGAAAGGGCGGTGTACAGACCTTTTTGCGGGGCGTAGTCGATGGCGGTATCGTTCAGCCCGGCGTAGACCCGGGTGGTGAGTTCGATGTTTTTCAGATCGTAACCGGTGGAATCCTTCTGAAAGATGGAGATGCCCGCCAGCTGGGTGGCCTTGGTCTGTACGCTGTCCAGAAATTCCCCGTACCCGGCCACCGTGTCGTATTCGCTGCACAGCTGGTTGAACAGCTGGTATTCCAGGGTCAGATTGTCGGCATACAAATCGTAACTTTTGTCTTGATATTCCTGATCGTACTCGTCAAACAGGGCGGCATTTTCTTCCCGGTAGGTTTGCAGATAGGCACTGCCCCAGTAAGCCAGTTCCCGGTAATAGTTGGCAATACGCAGGAGGCTTTCGTACTCGGTGAATTTGTCATGGAGAAAATTCCCTTTTTCTTCCATGGTCATGCCGGTCATATCCGCCCCCACTGCCTTGTAGGCAGCGGCGGGGGGCTGGCTGGCGGTGGGGCGGGTACCCATCCAGAGCAACAGCAGGTTGGCGGCAGCCAGCACTGCCAGCAAAAGGGGAAAGACCCGGTTGCCCCATACCTTGCGCAGCTCGGCAAACAGCAGGTTCATGGTTTTGCTTCTCCCCTTTGCTTACAATGTGATCCCCGACCCGTCAGTCAAGAGGACCGGTAACGATTTCCCCCTCCAGCCCCTGCAGGAAGGTGTCTTTGTCGGCCATCCGGAAAACGTCCACATAGGTTACCTCGTTGGCCAGCCCGTATTCGGTCTGGTTGCGCAGGGGGACCTCCGCAGTGTGGTCTTTGTACAGGACCTGATCCCCGTAGACGGCCAGAATCTGACGGTTCTGTTCCCGGGTCACGGTGTAGCGGACATCGGTTGGTTTGCCGGTGTCTGTATCCAGAACGGTACAGACGGTGGTGACGGTGTCACCGTTCTTTTCATCGCAGGACAGGGCAAACCGGTCGTCAAACAGGTACTGCAGCCCCACCCAGGTGATGTTCGGGTCGGAAGCCGGGTAGTCAAATTCGTACACCTGGCCGGTCACCAGGTTGGTGGCGGACAGCTCTTCCCGGTCCTGGTCCACCTTGCACAGATAGTCCCCCTGGATGGAGTACTGCAGAGTCTGGTCGTCAAATACTTCGGTGAGGGGAAACTCTCGGGCACAGCTTTCCAGGGACAGATCGGGCCGGGCAGGGTCCACCCAGAAGTACTGATACCCCAGTTCGTCCGTGCACAGGAAAATCAGCTTGTTGTCCGCGGTACCCATCACGATGTAGCGCCCGCCGTCCGGGTAGGTGACCAGCGTCTCCCGGCTGCCGGTGGTCCCGTTGATGGCTTCCAGCTGTTTGGTGGTGTGTCCGTCGGGGGACAGGGTGTACAGTTCCACCAGCAGGGAGTCCCCGTATTCGAACAGCCTGCCCGCAAAGTTCTCCCCGTCCTCCAGCGTGCACAGTTCCTGTAACCCGCTGCCGTCCGGCATCATTTTGGCAATGTGGGGGCGGACATTGTCCCCGGTGGCGCACTGAATCAGATACAGGGCGTCGTTGTGATAGCACAGGGAGTAGGTATAGGCTGCATCGGTCAGGGGCAGATAGGAGGAGCAGGTATCCGAATCATGGCGGCAGTTGGGCACCGCACACAGAAACAGCTCCTGGCGGGAGGCAGCGTCCAGATAAAACGGGTTTTGACTGGCGGGGTAGATCTGATGGGAGCAATACATCCCCTCCGGAGTAAAAGCGTAATTGCCCAGATAGTCCTGGTAGGCGATGTGGGTGATGGGAATGGGGTCGCCGCTGCCGGCAGGCTCCGCTTGCTGCGGGGTGGCCGGTGCGGTGCTTTGGGCGGCAGCGCAGCCGGACAGGAACAGGGTCCCGGCCAGCAGCAACGCCATCAACGGGGCGGCCTTGGCTTTTTGTATCATGGTTTCTCCTTTTTCCAGCCTTGAGTAAGGGGAACGGCTCATTTCCCGTCCCCTTCTCCAAAAACATGCAGATACACGTCCTCCAGCCCCTGGCCGGGGGCGTATTTTTCAATGAGAGCGGGCACGGGGGCGGCATCCACAATCTGCCCGGCCCGCAGCAGAATCACCCGGGTGGCCACTGTCTCCACATCGCTGACCACATGGGTGGCCACCAGAATGATGCGGTCAGCGGCCATGGAGGCCAGCAGTTCCCGCAGCCGGACCCGCTCTTTGGGGTCCAGCCCGGCGGTGGGTTCGTCCAGAATCAGCAGTTTGGGGTCCCCCAGCAGGGCGGATGCCAGCAGCAGCCGCTGCTTCATGCCCCCGGAATAGGCGGAGAGCCGCTTGTCCAGCTCTCCGGTCAGGTTCACAGCCGCCGCCACCCGGTCCACCTGGGCGGGAACATCGGCGCGGTGGAGTTCCTTCAAGGCGGCCATGTAGGCCAGGAACCGCCGCCCGGTGTAGCTGTCGTACAGCCCCTGCTGCTGGGGCATGTATCCCAATACCCGGCGGAAGGCGATGCCCCGGGCGGGTTTGCCCTCCCACAGCACCCGGCCGGAATCCGCCGCCAAGGTGCCGGTGATGATGTGGATCAGGGTGCTTTTTCCGGCCCCGTTGGGCCCCAACAGCCCGTACAGTCCCGGACCCAGGGTCAGGGATACCCCGTCCAGAGCCCGTTTGACTTTGGGAGTGCGGCTGTCGCGCCGCTGGAACAGCGGGGTGGGCAGGGGATAGGCTTTGCGCAGGGTATCCAGTACAAGTGTGGGCATAAACCGGCCCTCCTGTGATCAAGTTCTGTGTATATACCATGCAGGAATCATGTATCAAAGTTATTTCGGGGCGGTGCTGTTCCAGTAATCCGCCTGGGACATCAGCCGGTATTGCGGAGCACCGGTGACGGCATAGGGGTTCGCCTGCAAGTCGGAACCCTGGGGGGCGGTCTGTCCGGTCACCACCAGGTACTGGTCGTCCCCCACGGCGGTGACCCGCTCATAGGGCATGGTCATGTCAGACGCAGTATAGACAAGGTTCCAGGGCTGGGGCGCCTGGTCACCCGTCAGCATGAAACAGGTGGAAGAATCGGCGGTTTCCAGACGGAAAATCAGGTGCTCCTCATCGGCATCCAGAATAGAAAGACCGATTTTTTCTTCCTCGGAGACCCGGTATCCGCCCAACGTTGTGTCCTCCCCGGTGGTCAGGTCTTTCAGGTGAAAGACTCCGTCCTGCAGATAAGCCAGGGTGGAGTCAAAGAGGTTGGAGTAAATCAGGGCATCCTCCGCCTGATACAGAGCGGCGCGCTCCCCGGTGGCGGGGTCATAAGCAGTGTAGGTCTGATCGGCGTCCCACAGAATCAGCCGGGACCCCGCACCGCCCCTGAGCCATTCCTGGTTCAGATCGCACAGGGCTTCGGGCTCCCCACCGGCAGGGTCCATGCGCACCAGCTGCGCGGTGGTATTGCCGTCCTGGGTGGTGGTGTTCAGGCGGGTGTACAGAAATTGCCCGTCGGTCACAAGGGGACGGCTGATTTCCTGGTTCGCTCCCAGGGTAACGGTGGTTTTCCGGTCGCTGCCATCCAGAACCATGGTCTCGATGTGGGGCAGCACCGTGTCCGTCCCGGTATCGCCCAGGTAGAGATTGCCCGGAAAGACCAGCACCAGCTGTTCCCCCACCACACTGCAGAGAATCCCGCCGGCGGAGTAGGGCAGGTAGCTGGTGCAGGCGTCGGTATCGTGGCTGCAGTTGGGCTGGCTGCACAGGGGAATCTGCTGCATGGTGGCGTAGTCCAGATACAGAAGGTTGGTGGAACCATCCTCCCGGCATTGGGCGGAAACGGAGTAGAATCCCTCCAGACCCGCTCCACCATAGTTCCACCCGCTGCTTTGCTGCAGGGCGGTAAACTGAACCGTTCCGGAAGAATCCTCTGCCGGGGAAACGGCGCAGCCGGCCAGGGTCATGGTCACGGCCAGGGCCAGGGCGGAAACTTGGGATCTTTTCATACAATGCTCCTTTCCTGCAGGCAGCCGCCCCCGGTCGGCCGGGGGCATGGGAAACCGACACCTCCCGAGTAAGGGGGCTCGCAGTCAAAAAATGTCTGCTTTGATTGTAGGAAACGATTGTATCCGGCATGTTACCGCCCGGGGCAATCTTCAGAACAGTTCGGTGAATTCTTCCAGCGCCGCCTGCCCGTCCTCATCGGTCAGGCGGTCTTTGTCGATCAGGGCATACCGTGGGGCCAGGGAGGCCTGCAGGCTGTCGTCGGCGGACAGCCGCACAAAAACCTGGCCGCCGTATTCTCCCAGCACGGTCACGGAACGTCCCTGAGCCAGGGGCACCGGAGCAATCACACCCTGGGCCGTATTCAGCTGATACAGGCAGGTGGACCCTTCCGTCCCGCTTTCCGGGGCGGTGAACCAGAGGGTGTCATCGTCCGCATACTGCACCACCGTCACTGACGGGGTGAACCGGTCATCCCGGGCCAGCTCGGTCAGCTGCCTGTCTCCAGAAAAGGTACAGAGCTGATGGTCCGCGGTGATACAGTACAGATCCCGGGCCAGGGCGGATTCCAGGGCAGCGCCCTGCTGCCATTCATACAGCGGGGCAGTGCTGCCGTCCCGGGGGTCTGCCAGCAGCAGGGTGTGGGTCTGGTCGGCCAGCTGTTCGGCGGTGTCCCGTTCCTGGGTGTTGCGCCGGATGGTTTTGAGGACCAGGTGATGGTCCCGGCACCCGGTGAGGAAGGCATAGCTGCCGCCGGCGGTGGAGGAACTCCAAAGTGTGTCACAGCGGCCATCCGCCAGCTGGATGCGCAGCAGATTCTGGCTGCTCTCCTGTCCGTCGGTCACCGAGGTGGACAGGAGGTACACCGCGTTTTCATCCAGGCAGAATCCGTCCCCCGGGGTCTCGTTGGCCGCAAACTCATACAGCAAGGCGCGGTTGCTGCCGTCCAGGTTCGCCGTCTCGATGCGGGCCGGGGTATTCAGGTAACAGAACACCAGCTGCTCCCCGTTGGTGAGAAGGCGGGGAATGTTCTGCCCGAACCAGGCGGGGCAGGTCTCGTCGTGGTGTTCGCAGTTGGGCTGGGCGCACACCGGCACCCCCTGTCGGGAGGCGTAATCGTAAAAGACCAGGCAGCCGGTCCAGTCGTCATAGGTGTGGATGGTGTAAAAACCGTCCGCCGTCTGGGCTCCGACCGTGTTGGAAAACACCAGGGCGTTATCCGGTGCACCCGTTAGGGGGTGTGCCGACGGGGTTTCCGGTGCGGCGGAGGCTGCGGGCGATGGGGACTCCAATGGGGCAGGGGAGGGTTCACTTTCGGTGGGGGTACACCCTGACGCCAGAAACACCAGTCCGAGGAAAAGCGGCAACAGGAACATCTTTTTGTGCATGGTTCTTTCCTTTCTTGCGTGATGAGAGACGGGGTTCTGTGTTGTTTGTTTTATTTTAACATACGGACGGGGACAATGGGGGCGTTTTGGCCGCCGGACGCAAGATTTTATAACCGGAACAAATGACAACGCCTGCAGGGTGTGGTATAATTCTGGCAAGAAAACCGGGAAGCGAGGTGCGGACCCATGAAGAAAAAACTTTGCCTGGTGGTGCTGGTGTTTGCGGTGATGACGCTGTTTCTGCGGGGCATCCCCTATGTGGCGGCAGGCATTGCGGCCCGCGGGGTGTGGGGGGTCAATTACGGCTCGGTGGTTTTCCCGATCCTGCTGGGGGCCGTGGCCCTTCACCTCTACCGCAAACAGGAATAAAGGAAGCAGCCTGCGCGCCCTTTTGGCTTGCGCAATCCTGTTTTGCGCATTATAATTGGATATATCGGAAATTCGTAACCTGTATCCTGTCCGTGCCAAGCGGCCGGAACCAGTAACGGACAAGGCTTTGCCGGTCCGACAGAAGTGAGGAGAGTACCAATGGAAAAGATCAAGATGACCACTCCCCTGGTGGAGATGGACGGCGACGAGATGACCCGCATTCTGTGGAAGCAGATCAAGGACGAAGTCATTCTGCCCTTTGTAGACCTGAAGACCGAATACTATGATCTGGGCCTGGTCCACCGGGAGGAGACCAAGGACCAGGTGACGGTGGATGCCGCCAACGCCAACAAGAAGTATGGCGTGGCTGTCAAGTGCGCCACCATCACCCCCAACGCCCAGCGGGTACAGGAATACAACCTCACCCAGATGTGGAAGAGCCCCAACGGCACCATCCGTGCCATTCTGGACGGTACCGTCTTCCGTGCGCCCATTATGGTCAAGGGCATTTCTCCGGTGGTGCGCACCTGGCAGAAGCCCATCACCATCGCCCGTCACGCTTTCGGTGACGTCTACCGCGCCACCGAGTACCGTGTCCCCGGCCCCGGCAAGGCGGAACTGGTCTTCACCGGGGCGGACGGCACCACCTTCCGGGAGACCATCAACGATTTTGACGGCGCCGGTGTGATCCAGGGCCAGTTCAACAAGGACAGCTCCATCACCTCCTTCGCCCGCTCCTGCTTCCAGTTCGCGGTGGACACCAAGCAGGACCTGTGGTTCTCCACCAAGGATACCATCTCCAAAAAGTACGACCACACCTTCAAGGACATCTTCCAGGAGATCTACGACGCCGAATACAAGGACAAGTTCGAGGCCCTGGGCATCGAATACTTCTACACCCTCATCGACGACGCCGTGGCCCGGGTCATTCGCTCCAAGGGCGGCTTTATCTGGGCCTGCAAGAACTACGACGGCGACGTCATGAGCGATATGGTCTCCACCGCCTTCGGCTCCCTGGCCATGATGACCTCGGTGCTGGTTTCCCCGGACGGCAACTATGAGTACGAGGCCGCCCACGGCACCGTCACCCGCCATTATTACAAGTACCTGAAGGGCGAAGAAACCTCCACCAACCCGGTGGCCACCCTGTTTGCCTGGTCCGGCGCTCTGCGCAAGCGCGGCGAGCTGGACGGCATCGACGCCCTGGGCAAGTTTGCCGATGTGCTGGAAAAATCCACCATCGACACCATCGAATCCGGCGTGATGACCGGCGACCTGTGCGCCATGTGGGAAGGGGAGACCCCGGCTCGCAAGGTCACTTCTCTGGAATTCCTGAAGGAGATCCGCGCCCGGATGGAGCAGGCCCTGGCCTGATTTCCTGAGCAACTCAAGACAGCCGCACCCCCAAAAGGGATGCGGCTGTTTTTGTATGGATTTTTGGTGGCGGGGCTTACAGCCGTACCGGCACCGGTTTGGTGATGGTCAGGCTGTCCGGGGTGACGGCACATTCCATGGCCAGCACCTCCACCCCGGCCGCGGCGGCCCGGCGCAGGGCGTCCCCGAAAGCAGGATGGGTGGCGTCATTGGGGGCAAAATCCACCATGCCGCCCATCTGCAGCACAAAGCAGACGGTGGCCTCGTACCCTTCGGCCCGGCAGAGGGCCAGCTCCTCCAGATGCTTCACCCCCCGCAGGGTGGGGGCGTCGGGAAAACGGGCGTGGCCGTTTTCTTCCAGGGTGACCCCCTTCACCTCCGCAAAGCCTTTGCGGTCCCCGGCTTCCCAGTAAAAATCAAAGCGGGAATGGCCCCACACCGTTTCGGGGCGCAGCATGGTCAGCCCAGGGCGGAAAAGCCCGGCTCCGGCCCACTCCCCGAACACCCGGTTGGTGGCCTGGGAATCCATGTTCACCAGCAAGGGGCCCTTTTGCACGGCAATCAGGTCGTACCGGGTTTTGCGGTGGGGGTTGCTGCCCTCGGCCAGGTAGACGGTGGTCCCCGGCACCAGCAGTTCCCGGCAGCGGCCGGTGTTCTTTACATGGACCACTTCCTCGGCCCCGTCCACCAGCACGTGGGCGATAAAGCGGTTGGGCCGGGACAAAAATCGACCTTCTTTGACAGTTTGGTATTGCATTGTTTCTCTCCTGCCTGTATCCTGATAGGGTGAGTATACCATCGGGCGGTGCTGCGTGCAAGCCGCCCCGCAAGGAGGTCCATTCCATGCACATTCCCACCCGGGACACTGCCCAGCAGTCCATCCAGCCCTTTGCCCAGGCCCTGGCCGAAGCCCGCCAGCCCCATGCAGACTACGATGTGGCCCGCTGGCTGTATGTTCCCAGTATGTACTGTGATTACCGTTATATCCTGGGCACAGCGGGGGAAAAACCGCTGATCTGCGTGGGCATCAACCCGTCTACTGCCGCCCCCAACGACCTGGACAACACCCTCAAGTCGGTGGAGCGCATCGCCCTGGGCAACGGGTACGACAGCTTCATCATGTTCAACGTCTACGCCCAGCGTGCCACCCGCCCTGACGATATGGAGAAAGAATGCAACCCGATCCTGCACCGGGAGAACATGGCGGCTTTCCGCTGGGCCCTGGAACAGACCCGAAACGGCGCCCCCGCCGTGTGGGCTGCCTGGGGCACCATCATTGAAAAGCGCCCTTACCTGGCGGACTGCCTGCGGGATATGATCGCCATCGGCAACGAGCTGGGGGCCTGCTGGTACTCGGCAGGGGCCCGCTCCAAAAAGGGGCATCCCCATCATCCCCTGTATCTGCGCAAGGACTGTCCTCTGGACGAATTCGATGTGGCCGGGTATCTGGCCCACAGTCTCACCGCCCTCTGACCAAAACAAAAAATGCCGCCGCAGGCCCCAAAGCCTGCGGCGGTTGTTTTTTGCGTTACAGCTCTTCCAGAAACCGGTTGATAAAGGTCAGGGCCACACCCAGGGAGGCCGCGTGCTTCGGATAGTGGCACAGGCACACATAGCCGGCGTTCTCGTCAAAGGGATCCCGCTCGGCGGTCAGACGGCGCAGCTCCGGCAGGTAGGGCGGCAGATACTGGGCCAGATAACCGCCCAGCACAATATTGCAGTCCAGCGTCATGCGGATGGCACACAACCCCTGGGCCAGATGCTGCAGATACTCCTGCCACAGAGTCTCGTAGGCCGGGTTCCCGGCAGCCAGGCCCTCAAAGAACTGTTCCACCGTGATGCCCAGGTCGGTGGAAAGGCGGGCGGAGGAACAGTACGCCTCCAGGCACCCCTGCCTGCCGCACTGGCAGCGCAGTCCGCCCGGCTGCACACAGATGTGGCCGAACTCTCCGCTGCGGCCGTTCTGGCCGGTGTAGGGGGCGCCGTTCATGAGCACCGCGCCGCCCACACCGCCTTCCAGGGAAAGGTACGCCATGCTGTCCGTTTCCTTGCGGGCAAACCATTCCGCATATCCGCCGCTGGTGGCATCGTTGCTGAAACTGGTAGGGTAGGGGATGGCATCGGTCAGAGGCTGGAGCGCTACATTCTGCATATGCATGGTGGGGGCGGCCAGGATGCGGGTCCCCTCGGCGTTGAGGATGGCGGGCAGGGCCACGCCCACCCCCAGCAGCTTGTCCCGGTTCAGACCGAAATCCGTGAGAAATGCTTCCAGCTCCACCGCCAGATCCCGCCCCAATTCTTCCAGCCCGGCAGCGCGGGGATGGCTGCACTTGCGGTAGGCGATTTCCTCCAGCCGCAGGTTGGCGGCCAGCAGACGGAAATGATCGCGTGAAACCGATACCCCCACCGCAAATCGGGCATTTTCCGCCACAGTCAGCCGCATGGCCCGGCGCCCGCCGGTGGAGGCGCTCTGCCCGTCCGGGCGCACCAGCTCAGCCTGCAGCAGTTCGGTCAGATTCTGGTGTACGGTGGGCAGGCTCATGGCCAGATCGTCGGCAATTTCCTGTTTGGAGCGCCCGCCCGGCGCATCATACAGGTACCGGTAAATGCTGTTCCTGGTAAGGCGGCGGCGCTCTGTGGCTGTCTGATGGAGCTTTTCCATAAAAACACCTCCTTACCTTTTATAAATGTTATTTCTGGAATATCGTTTCTTTCATCCTACCCGAACCGGGACAAAAAGTCAACACGGGCCGGCGGTTTGCCCGTCTTTTATAGAAAAATGTCACATCTTTTGTCAATTTTGGCGGTTGACAGCAACCGTCGGGCAGGGTATGATGATAAAAGAACTTCAATAAAAATACTTTACTAAAGTAGGGGCGAAAGGTGGAATTCCTATGCTGTATATCGGTGTGGACCTGGGCACCTCGGCCTGTAAATTCCTGCTGGTGGATGAGACCGGCAGGGTGTGCAGCCAGGTCACCCGGGAATACCCCCTGAGCATGCCGCACACCGGCTGGAGCGAACAGGACCCTGCCGGCTGGTGGCAGGCTTGCCTGGACGGTATTCCGGCCCTGCTGGAAGGCTTTGACCCGGCTCAGGTACAGGGCATCGGCATCGGCGGGCAGATGCACGGTCTGGTGGCGCTGGACGCCCAGGATAAAGTGCTGCGCCCGGCGATCCTGTGGAACGATGGCCGCACCGCCAAAGAGACCGACTACCTGAACAACGTGGTGGGCCGGGAAACGTTGAGCCGGTATACCGGCAACATTGCCTTTGCGGGATTTACGGCGCCCAAGATCCTGTGGATGGAGGAAAACGAGCCGGAACTGTACGCCCGGATCGCCAGGATCATGCTGCCCAAGGATTACCTGGTGTACCGCATGACCGGGGTGCATGCCACCGACTATTCCGACGCTTCGGGCATGCTTCTTCTGGATGTGGAGCACAAATGCTGGAGCGAGGAGATGTGTGAGGTCTGCGGGGTGGACCCTTCCTGGCTGGCCAGGCTGTATGAAAGCTGGGAACTGGTGGGCACCCTGAAACCCGATGTGGCCGCCGCCCTGGGCCTGCCGGAAACCGTGAAGGTCTGCGCGGGTGCGGGGGACAATGCCGCCGCGGCCGTGGGCACCGGCACGGTGGGCAATGGCCGGTGCAACATCAGCCTGGGCACCTCGGGAACCATCTTCATCTCCAGCGACAAGTTCGGCGTGGACGCCACCAACAGCCTGCACGCCTTCGCCCACGCGGACGGCGGCTGGCATCTGATGGGCTGTATGCTCTCCGCTGCTTCCTGCAACAAGTGGTGGATGGACGATATCCTCAGGGTGACTGACAGGGACTACCCGGCAGAGCAGGCCTCCATCACCGCGGACAAGCTGGGCCGCAACAAGGTGTTCTTCCTGCCCTACCTCATGGGCGAGCGCAGCCCCATCAACGACACCGACGCCCGCGGCACCCTCATCGGCCTGAGTATGGATACCACCCGGGCGGACATCACCCAGGCGGTCATGGAAGGCGTGGCCTTCGCCATCCGGGATTGCTATGAGGTGGCCAAGTCCCTGGGTGTGGAGATCCCCCGGTCCAACATCTGCGGCGGCGGGGCCAAGAGCCCCCTGTGGTGCACCATCATGGCCAACGTGCTGGGCATTCCGCTGGATATCCTGGTCACCGAGCAGGGCCCCGGCTACGGCGGTGCGCTGCTGGCCATGGTTTGCTGCGGCAGGTACGGCAGTGTGAAGGAAGCTGCCCACGCCCTGGTACATGTGAGCCGGACCATTGAGCCGGACGCCGAACTGGCCGCCCGGTATGAGGAAAGGTACCAGAAATTCAAACAGATCTATCCGGCCTGCAAGGATCTGTTCAAGGAACTGGCCCAGTGAGCCGGAAGGAGGAATACTTATGACCATCTATCCCGTTACCGCCCCGGAATTTGCCCCCTACGGGCGGGTCATTACCGGTTATGAGAAGGAATGCGCAGCTGTCACGGCAGCGCTGAACGCATCCACCCCGCTGCCGGAAGCCACCGGATATGTGCCGGAAGAACCGGCGCTGCAGTCCCTGCCGGAAGCTCCGGCTCTGGGGGCCGCCCTCTTCGGCGGTATGCCCTTTCAGCTGGGGTGGTGCAACGGACACAACACCAAACTGAACTGCCTGGAATACCACCGGGACAGCGAGTTCAATCTGGGCACAGAGGACTTCATCCTGCTGCTGGCCAAAGAAAACGAGATCGTGGACGGCAAGCTGGATACCGGCAAGGTCAAAGCCTTCCGGGTCCCCGCCGGTACGCTGGTGGAAGTCTACGCCACCACCCTGCATTACGCCCCCTGCCACACCGACCCCGCCAGGGGCTTCCGGGTGCTGGTGGCCCTGCCCAAGGGCACCAACACCGATAAACCCGACCTGCCGGTGCGGGGTGGGGACGACGAATATCTGTGGGCCTGCAACAAATGGCTGCTGGCTCACCCCGAATCCCCCGAAGCCGCCCAGGGCGCCCGGGCAGCCCTGACCGGCAGCAACATTGACATCGCACAGGATCTGTAAACCAACCACATCATATCTACCAAGGGAGGAACCTGCCATGAAATCCACCAACATTCCCGAAGTCCGCCTGGGCATTGTGGCTGTCAGCCGCGATTGCTTCCCCATCGCTCTGTCCACCCAGCGCCGGCAGAACATCGTGGCTGCCTGCAAGGCCAAAGGCTTTGCCCCCTACGAGTGCAGCGTCACGGTGGAGAACGAAGCCGACATGCAGAAGGCCCTGGAGGAAGTGAAGGGCGCCGGCTGCAACGCCCTGACCGTGTTCCTGGGCAACTTCGGTCCCGAGACGCCGGAGACCCTCATCGCCAAATACTTCGACGGCCCCGTCATGTACGT
>CALWNO010000038.1 GCA_944382785.1 uncultured Gemmiger sp.
GCCACGTTCAGAGCGTAGTAGGAGCGCTCGTCTTCCACATACTTGTAAACGTCGTCGCTCAGCACGTTGCCGGCTTCGTCGGCGGTGCCGATACCGGTATCAATGTCCACGCCGTCCAGCGCGTTGCGGATAACACGCAGGGTCAGGTAAGCCTGAACGTCGGCATGCTGGCTGATGGTGCCGCCGTAGCCTTCTGCGATAGCAGCAACAGCGTCAGCGTTGGCGTCATAACCGAAGGTGGGGATGCCCTTTTCCTTGGACCAGGCGTTGAACATGGACATGCCCATGCCATCGTTGTTGGAGACGACCACGTCGATGGAGTCACCGAAGGAAGCGGCCCAGGTGCCGATGGCGTTGCCGGCAGTGGCAGCGTCCCAGGTGGCGCCGGCGGAGTTCTTCATTTCCTGAGAAGCCAGCTCGCGGACGGTGTAGGTCTTGCCGTTGATATTCAGGGTGCCGTCCTGAACGGCGGTAGCAGTACCGTCGGTGTTGGTGCCGACAGGATCGCTGTTCACAGCGCCGTCAACCTCAACGGCGGTGCCCAGAGCGGTCCGGACGCCGCGGGTACGGGCGATGGAGTCGTTGTGGCCGATATCGCCGATGGCCAGAACATAACCGATGATGCCGTCGCCGTTCTTATCGATGGTATCGATGTTCTTGGTGATGTAATCCAGAACCATCTGGCCCTGCAGCTCAGCACCCTGGTTGGCGTCGAAGCCGACGTAGTAGGTGTTTTCGTTGAAGTTCAACGCAGCCTTATCCAGCTCGCCGGTGGAGCTGTTGGAGGGCTGACGGTTGAACCAGACCAGGGGCTTGTCCTTGTTGGCAACTTCGCCGGAGGTGGATTCGGCGGAAGTAGCGGCCTCGGCAGTGCCGGTGGAGGTGGTCTCGGACGTGGTGGTATCACCACCGGAGCAGGCGGCCAGGCTGAGCGCCATAGCGGCAGCCATGGTCAATGCAAGCACTTTTTTCATAGTATTTCTCCTTCTAACTATGAGATTTTTTTGCGGAACCGTTCCTCACACGGCCCCGCCTGACAATTCTTATGGTAAAGGAAAAACACCCTGTTTTCAAGGTGAAATTTCACCGAAATACAGGGTGTTTTTTTATCCCATTTGGCTGTTTTGTGAGTCTTTTGACAGCTCTTTTTGTGCAATTTGCTTATTTCAAGCAAAATCAGCGGAATTTTATTTCGTCAACCGAAGGCAAATAGGGCCTTTTGGCTGTCCAGAGCGAAAAGATTTTTCCGGTCCACGATCCGGGTGGAGGTATCCACCGTTTCTTCCAGTTCCTTGCCCTGACCGTTGAGCAGTTTGTAGGCGCTTTCCACCCCCAAGTAGCCCATGGCATAAGGGTTCTGCACCACCAGGGCATCTACTTCCCCGGTCTGCAGGTCATCCACCGTTTCCACATTGGAGTCAAACCCCACCAGGAACACTGTTTCCGACAGTCCCAGCTGCCGCACGGCCCCCGCCGCCCCCACACTGGTGGGTTCGTTGAACGCCAGCAGCACATTGATTCCCGGATACTGCTGCAAAAGGGCCACTGTATCCGCCTGGGCGGCCTCGGCTTCCGCCTTGGTATGCACCACCTGCACCACCTGGGCCCGTCCGCTTTGCTGCAAGGTATCGCAGGCGCCCCGTTCCCGTTCCTGGCCGTTGGCACTGTTCAGGCCATAGTTGATGATTCCCACATACAACTGGCCTTCGGTGCGCTCCAGCGCGGCCTGGGCGGCCATACAACCGGCGGCGTAGTTGTCGGTACCGATGTAGGTGGCCACTGCCGGGGAGTTCACGTCCGAGTCGATAGCCACAATGTGAACGCCCTGCTGTGCGGCGGAATCAATGGCGGCGGCGGTATTTTCATAGTCGGTGGCAGAAAAGACCACGGCCTCCGCACCATCTCCCACCGCCTGTTCCACCAGAATGTTCTGGGCCTCGTAATCTTCCTCCGAATCCGGGGCGGTGATGGTCAGATCGATGTTGTATTCGGCTGCGGCGGCTTCCGCCCCCGCAAACATGGAAAGGAAAAACTGTGTTTCGGTGGATTTGACCACCAGGGCCACCTTATGGGGGTTGCCCGCATTGGGATCGGCCATGCAGCCGGACAGCGAGAGGCCAAGCACCGCAACCGCCGTACACAGAGCCAGGGCTGCACGCAGGCAGGGATTATTTTGTTTCATACTCGCCCTCCCGTACCTGGGGCATGCGGATCTCCACGCAGGTGCCCACATCCGGTTCACTTTCAATGCGCAGCCCGTACCCTTCCCCGAAATAGATGCGCAGGCGGTCATTGACGTTCTTGATGCCGATACCGGTGCGGTCCCCCGGCTCACTGTGCAGGATGTGCCGCACCTGTTCCTCGTCCATGCCCACACCGTCGTCCCGCACGCGGAACAGGATATCCTTGCCATCGCGGCAGACCTCCACGTCAATATGCCCCGGTTCCACCATCAGGTCCAGGCCGTGGGCAATGGCATTTTCCAGGATAGGCTGCAGGGTGATCTTGTTGCACAGACAGTCCAGACAACTTTCATCCACATGGAAATCGTAGGAGAACTGGTTTTTATACCGGTACTTCTGAATCTGGAGGTAGCTTTTGGCGTGTTCCAGTTCCTTGCGGATGGGGATGAGCTCATGCCCCTTGCTGATACTGATGCGGAACAGCCGCGCCAGAGCGTGCACCATATTGACGGCATCGGTGTTGCGGCCCTGCTCACACATCCAGGCAATGGAGTCCAGGGTGTTGTACAAAAAGTGGGGATTGATCTGGGCCTGCAGGGCCTTGAGCTCGGTCTTGCGAAGGTTGACCTCCTCCTCCCGGACGGTGGCCATCAGATGCTGGATGCGATGCACCATGTGGCCAAAAGAATCGGAAAGTTCTTCCACTTCCCGGGTACCGGACACCGGTTCATAGGCAAAATGGTCAGCATCCTGCTCAAACCGTTCCATGGCGGAAGTCAGGGCGGCCAGCGGGCGGGACAAAATGCGGGAGAGCAGCCACCCGGCCCCCAGCACAACGGCAAGCACGGTGATGACCACCGTCAGACAGATGCGCAGCATGGTCTGGACACTCTGGTCCACCAGCTCGTCCACATAGCTGACGCCCACCACCCGCCAGGCACTGTTTTCGATATCGGTGATGGAATAGATCACCGTTTCCTCGGCCCAGGTACCGTCCTCCAGTTCCGCCAGATGGGCGGTGTCCTCACTTTTCAGGCCGGCGTAGATCAGCTGCTGCTGGGGATGATAAATGATGGTTCCCGCCTGATCCATAAGGAAGCAGTAACCGTGGGCGCCGATGCCCACGTTGGAGATATACTCCGAGATGGTGGAGAAGCTGATATCCAGAGAGACCCACTCGGCCGCCTCCTTCCCATCCAGGCGGGCAGCCATGGTCACCACCCAGGGATAGTAGCCTTCAAAGATGGTTTCCACATGGGGCGGGGTGACATAACTGTCCCCCCTGGCGGCACTTTCGGCGTCAAAGGAGAGATTCTGCAGAATCCGGTCCCGGGGTTCATGGCCCAGGGCCCAGCAGTCCACCAGCGTTCCGTCCGCCGTATAAGTCGTGACCGCCACCACGTCCGAGCGCACCCGGAGCAGGTCCCGGAGAAATTCATCCCGCTCGGCGCCTTCGTATTCCATCGAGGTCTGGACCAGGTCCATGACCTCATTCATGTCATCCACATACCGGGCTACCGTGACTGCCGCCTGGGTACAGGCCTGGGCACTGGTGGTGCGGGCGCTCTGGACCATTCCGGCCCGGTACTGGGCGATAAAGAAGGTGCTGACAGCACACAGGACCACCGCCGTGACACCCGCCACCATTCCCACCAGCATGGTCAGCAGGCGGGGGCGGCGGGGATGCGCCATGGCGGTCATTGCTTGGCCCCCTGCTGGCGGCGCAGAGCGTTGGGGGAAGTGCCGCAGTATTTCTTGAAGCAGTAGCTGAAATAGTGCTGGTCGGTATATCCGCACCGGGCGGCAATCTGCTGGATTTTCAGCGGCGTGGTCATGAGCAGTTCCCGTGCCGCATCCATCCGCTTGCCGATCAGGATATTGATAAAAGTCTCCCCTGCGTACTTCTTGATACAGGCACTGAGATGGTTGGGGCTCACGTCCAGCATGGCGCTGAGAGACACCAGGGACAGGTCCTTATCCATGTAATGTTCGTCAATGGCGGCCAGCGCTTTCTGGCAAAGCAGACTGCCACCCTTCTTCTGCTGGGTGCTGAGCTGGTCCATGGCCCCCAGGCACAGATCCTGCAGGGCCTGGCGCAGTTCCCCGGCGTTGCGGTAATGGAAGGAAAGGTCCGGCAGCAATCCCCGCCGGTCCAGTTCATGCAAGGCTTCCGGCCCTGCACCGGCTTCCAGCAGACGATAGACTTCCGCCATGAGCTGGATGGCCACCGCGTCCAGCCAGGGCCCGGTGCTCTCCCCGGGCTGCTGGCCGCACATGCGGGACAATCCGGCGCACACAGCGTCCCGGTCCCCGGCCCGGAACGCCGCCTTGACCTCCTCCAGACAGGCAGTGACCGCCTCCACGGCAGCCGGGGTCCCTCGGCGCACATCGGTAATATACTGGACCCCACCTTCTTCCGGCGGCGCAAATCCGGCGGCCTCGGCGGCTTCCCGGTAGGCGGCATGCAGGCCGGCCAGGCGGTCGGTACGGCGGCTGACCCCCACGCTTCCCCGACGTCCCAACACGCGGCTGGCCGTCTGAAGGATCTCTTCCGCCAGAATATGCAGATACTCCTCAAAGTCCGAGGCATTGCCCATGAGCACCGCCACCACCTTGCCGGGGGTGCAGAATACCACATGGCGCAGATATTTGCCGGCCAGGGTTTCGATCACATGGACCAGGGTGGGAAGGGTGCAGTTGTTGCCCTGCTCATCATACAGGGATGTGGTGAGCACCACATACAGCGGATGGTCGTCCGCCCCCCGCAGCAATCCGCACCGGCAGGCATCCGCCCGCAGATGAAATTCGGTGTCGTGGGCAGGCAGTTCCGCATGGCCGTCCAGCACCAGGGGGACCAGAAATTCATCCCGCCCGGTCTGGGCTGCCGCCGCATTCAGCTGCTGCTGGAAGGCGGCAAACTGACGGTCGATCTTTTCATGAATGCCCCGCAGCTCTGCCGCCAGACCTTCCATGGTCAGCGGCTTGAGCATATAGCTGATGATGTTGTACTGGATGGCCTGTTTGGCGTATTCAAAATCGTCGTATCCGCTCAGAAAAGCAATGTGCATGGCCGGGCGGATCTCCCGCACCTGACGGGCCAGCTCGATCCCCGAAATGAAGGGCATGCGGATGTCGGTGAGGAGCAGGTCCGGCTCCAGTTTTTCTACCAGTTCCAGAGCATCCAGGCCGTTGCTGGCATTGCCCACCAGATGAAACCCCAGCTGTTCCCAGGGGATCATGGTGCACACTGCCTGGCGCAGCTCGTCCTCGTCGTCCGCCACCACGACGGTATAGATGGTTTGGTCAGCCATAGGGGGATCTCTCCTTTACTGGTCCGCCGACATTTCTGCCCGGGCCTTTTCCGCCTTGCGGCGCATCCGCTCCCGCTGGGCGGCTTCCTGGCGCTTCCAGCGCTCATAGGTGTCGGGGCGCACGGCTTCGGTGCAGCGGGCAAAATTCCAATGAAGGCCGTCCCGACGGGACAGCTTGAAACGCACAAACCAGGGGCCATGCTTCGGGCAGGTCCCCTCGGTATAATAGCCGGTGTTGCCCCGCTTGAGCCAGATCTCTCCCAGTGTCAGAGGGGCACTACAGTCCGGGCAGGTCACCCCGCACAGGGCAGAGTCGGTCTTGTAGGCATCGTGTTCCATCAGCCCGAACCAGGTCTTCACATCCCGGTAATCGGCATCCGGGTCGGTGAGAAGAGCCTCAATGAGCTGAGCCTCCTCGTCGGGATAGTCGGCCAGCCCCTGAGCCAAAGGCAGCTTGCGGCAGACCTTGACGGTGTACAGAGCATCGTCCAGAGCGTTGTGGAAGGGGTCCTGCTTTTCAATGCCCAGGCGGTCCACCACACTCTCCAGAGTCATGCCCTCCCCTTCCTTGCGGGGATACGCCTGTAAAAAGATGCGCTGCAGATCATACCAGCGGGCAGGCCAGCTTTCGTCCAGGCCGCACAGGAACAGGTTCTGCTTGAGCACCGGCACATCGTCCAGGCCCCACTCTGCAAATTCCGCATCGGGACCGGCCCATTCCACAAAGCGGGCCAGCCCTTCGGCAATGGGCACACCGGCGTCCAGATCTCCCTGGCTCATGCCGGTGACCTTGGCAATGTGGCGCTGCAGTTTGCGGAAGATCCGCGGGCGCAGGGTCATCTCAAAGGTATCCAGCACCTCGGCCCGCTCACTGATGCGCACAGCGCCGATCTGGATGATCTCCCCCCGCAGGGTGAGTTCGGTATCATGGTAGCGGAAGGTTCTGGGCTGATACCCGATGTTCCATTCCAGGTCAAATACAATCAGATTTCTGCCCACGATCACACCTCCTGCCCCAGAATAAAGCGTTCCACAGCCAGACCCACGCCGTCGTGATCGTTGTCAGCCGTGACATACCCGGCAGCGGCTTTCACCGGCGGCACCGCATTGCCCATGGCCACACCCAGACCGGCAAACTTGATCATAGGCAGATCATTCCAGCCGTCACCGCAGGCCATGAGTTCGGCGGGCGTCAGCCCCAGCGCCTGGAGCAGTACCCCCAGGGAAGCAGCCTTTTCCACCCCAAGAGGCATGGTCTCGATAAAGAAAGGCGCCGACCGATAGATGGACAGCTTGCCTGCAAATTCCTGCTGCATCAGTTCTTCCACATGGGGCATGTCCACGGGGTCACCCACCAGCAGCATTTTGTTGATGGGATAGGTCACCTCGGCGGGCAGATCGGGTACCTGACGCACCGGCAGCTTGTTGATACGGGCTTCCTCCAGTACATAGGGGTGATCGGGTACTTCGGTGACAATTCCCTCACTGTCGTAGGTCAGGGGCACCACGTTCCAGTACCGGGCGAAGGTGCACACGGTGGGAATCAGTTCAGCGGGAAAGGGATGCTGGACCATCTCCTTGCCGGTGGCACATTCGATGATCTTGCCGCCGTTATAACTGAGGATATATCCTCCGGTCTGTTCCAGCCCCAGTTCTTTTGCCAACGGACGGACGCCCGCGGTAGGACGGCCACTGGCCAGAACAATGCGGACTCCCTGTTCCGCAGCCTGGCGCAGGGCAGCCTTGGTGCGCGGGGTCACGATCTTGTCACTGTTGGTAAGGGTTCCATCCAGATCCAGGGCCAAAACTTTATATTGCGTCATCTTTGCAGCTCCTTGCCGGTTTTGTTTTTTTAACATTGTACCCCAAAGCCCCGTATTGCGCAAGGGCAGGCCCTTTCCGGCAGTCGGGGCGAAAACCAAAAAGGCACCCCGGCCTGTACAGGTTCGGAGTGCCTTTGCTTTGCGATGTAAAAATTACTTGGCCGCCTTGGTGGTCTTTTTGGCAGCGGGCTTCTTGGCGGCGGGAGCCTTCTTTTCGGCAGGCTTCTCGGCAGCCTTGGGAGCAGCAGCCTTCTTGGCAGCAGGCGCCTTCTTCTCGGCGGCGGGTTTAGCCTCGGTCTTGGCAGCGGCAGCCTTCTTGGCAGGGGCCTTCTTGGCGACAGGCACCTTCTTTTCGGCAGCGGGAGCAGCTTTAGCCGCGGGAGCAACTTCGGCAGCGGCTTCCTTCTTGGCCTTGGCGGCGGCCTTCACAGCCTTGGGCTTGCGGGTGACTTCAGAAATAACCCAATGCTGGTTGTCACCGTTCACGTCGGCCCAGATCTGCAGGCCGGCGCCGTTTTCACTGTTCATGCCCACCACGTCCAGGCATTTGCCGGAGACGTTGGACTTGATTTTGACACGGCCGTCATTGCCGGCCTCCACCACCCACAGCTGGCTGCTGGCGGGAGCACCTTCCCACTGATGGACAGCGGTGCCATCGCCGACGCCGCCCTGGTACAGGTCCAGCATCTTGCCGGTGAAACGGTTCTTGATGCGGTAGACGCCTTCCCCGGCGCGGACAAAGCCCCACTGCTGCCATTCGGCATTGGCGTTGTCCCACAGCTGGATGCGGGCGCCGTTTTCAGTGTTGTAATCGGCAACTTCCACAACCTTGCCGTTGGCGGCGCTGATGGTGTAGAACTTGTCTTCCTTAATCACGGTCTGTGCGACCTTCTTGCTGACTGCCATTGTGATACCCCTCCTGTAAGGTTTTTTCGTATAATTTTCTTGATTCATGCATTGGCAGGCCGCCGCTTGCACACCGCAAAATCGGCGTGCTCATTTCCCTCTTACAGCGGCAATGGGAGCAGCAAATGCCGTCCCTATGTGGATATTATAGCCAAAGTTTTCCAGAACGTCAAGTTTTTGGCGCTCTAACGGCAAGTTGTACAAAAATTGCCGGAATGTCCAGCGACATCCCGGCAATATTTCAGTTTTTGTTAAGAATTTTCCGCAAAATTACCGGTATAAAGCCGATAATAGCGGCCCTTCTGCTCAATGAGTTCGTCGTGGGTGCCGCGCTCGATAATGCGGCCCTGCTCCAGAACCATGATGCAGTCGGAGTTGCGCACGGTGGACAGCCGGTGAGCAATGACGAAGGTGGTACGGCCGTACATCAGGCCGTCCATGCCCTGCTGCACCAGCGTCTCGGTGCGGGTATCAATGGAGGAAGTGGCCTCGTCCAGAATCAGTACCGGCGGGTCGGCCACGGCAGCCCGGGCGATGGCCAGCAGCTGACGCTGGCCCTGGCTCAGGTTGGTACCGTCACCGGTGAGCATGGTATCAAAGCCGTTGGGCAGATGGCGGATGAAGAGCTCGGCGTTGGCCAGGCGGGCCGCAGCGCGGCATTCTTCATCCGAGGCATCCAGCCGACCGTAGCGGATGTTCTCCATGACGGTGCCGGTGAACAGGTGGGTGTCCTGCAGCACGATGCCCAGGGAGGAACGCAGGTCGTCCTTGCGGATGGCTGTGATGTCCAGACCATCGTACAGGATCTGGCCTTTCTGGATATCGTAGAAGCGGTTGATCAGGTTGGTAATGGTGGTCTTGCCGGCGCCGGTGGAACCGACGAAGGCGATCTTCTGGCCCGGACGGCCATAGAGGTTGATATCGTGCAGGACGATCTTTTCAGGCACATAGCCGAAGTCCACATCCTTGAATACGATGTCGCCCTTGAGTTCCACATATTTGCTGGTACCATCCTCCTGGGGAACCTTCCAGGCCCACAGACCAGTGCGAGTCTGGGCCTCGGTGACGGAATCATCCGGCAGGCGTTTGGCGTTGACCAGGGTGATGTTGCCCTCGTCCACTTCGGAGGGTTCGTCCAGCAGGTCAAAGATACGCTGACCACCGGCCAGAGCCATGACGATGGAGTTGAACTGCATGGACACCTGGTTGATGGGCATGTTGAAGCTGCGGTTGAAGGTCAGGAAGCTGGCCAGTTTGCCCAGGGTCAGACCGGTGGCGCCGGACAGAGCCAGGGCACCGCCGATGATGGCGCACAGCACGTAGCTCAGGTTGCCCAGCTGGCCGTTGAAGGGCATAGCCACCAGAGAGTAGGTGTTGGCCTTGTTGGCGCTCTCGAACAGTTCATCATTGAGAATGTTGAAGTCATGGATGGCCTTTTCCTCATGGCAGAAGACCTTGACCACCTTCTGGCCGTTCATCATCTCTTCGATGAAACCGTTGACCTTGCCCAGTTCCCGCTGCTGGGCCACAAAGTAGCGGCCGGAATTGCCGGTGAGGTAGCGGGTGACCAGCAGCATGACGCCCACCATGACCAGGGTGACCAGGGTCAGGGGGATGCTGAGGAAGATCATGGAGAAGAGCACGCCGATGATGGTGATGCCACTGTTGAGCATCTGGGGGATGCTCTGGCTGATCATCTGACGCAGGGTATCGATATCGTTGGTGTACACCGACATGATATCGCCGTGAGCATGGGTATCAAAGTACTTGATGGGCAGAGTCTGCATGTGGGTGAACAGCTCATCACGCAGCTTTTTCAGGGTGCCCTGGGTGATGATAGCCATCAGACGGGTCTGGGTGAAGGTGGCCACCACGCCGATACCGTAGAAGGCAGCCGTGCGCAGAATGGCGAACAACAGGCCGGAGAAATCGTTGCTCTTTTCGGTGAGCAGAGGCAGAATGTAAGAGTCGATCAGGGTCTGCATGAACAGAGTACCCTGAATGTTGGCCAGCACCGAAATCACGATGCAGGCGATGGCGATGAGATAGGGCACACGGTACACGTGCAGCACATATCCCATGATCCGTTTGAAGATCTTGCCTGGATTCTGGACCTTGGGGCGAGGGCCATGAGCGCCACGGCCCGCATGGACAACCTTTACGCGTTCCTGTGCCATTATTCCTCGCCTCCCTTCTCGTCAAAGTCGCCGCCGCCCTTGGTCTGGCTGCGGTAGACCTCCTGGTAGATCTTGTTGGTTTCCAGCAGTTCCTGCGGGGTGCCCCATCCCTGGATGCGGCCGCCGTCCAGAACCAGAACATGGTCGGCATGTTCAATGCTGGAGATACGCTGGGCAATGATGAATACGGTGGTGCCGGGGATCTTTTCCGCAAAACTGTGGCGGATCTTGGCATCAGTGGCGGTATCCACGGCGGAGGTGGAGTCGTCCAGGATCAGGATCTTGGGCTTCTTCAGCAGGGCACGGGCAATGCACAGACGCTGCTTCTGGCCGCCGGATACGTTGGTGCCGCCCTGCTCGATGTGGGTCTCGTACTTATCGGGGAAGCGCTCGATGAATTCATCGGCGCAGGCCTGCCGGCAGGCTTCGGCGATCTCCTCGTCGGTGGCGTTGGCGTTGCCCCAGCGCAGGTTTTCGGCGATGGTGCCGGAGAACAGTTCGTTCTTCTGCAGCACCATGGCCACACTGTCACGCAGGGTCTCCAGGTCGTACTTGCGCACGTCCACACCGCCAACCCGCACGGTGCCGGCGCTCACATCATACAGACGGGGCAACAGCTGGACCAGGCTGGTCTTGGCGCTGCCGGTGCCGCCGATGATGCCCACAGTTTCGCCGGAGCGGATGTTCAGGTCAATGTCGGACAGCACTTCCCGGCCGTCCCGCTTATAACGGAAGCCCACATGCTCGAACTGCACGGCGCCATTCTTGACTTCCATGACCGGATTTTCGGGGTTGGTCAGGTCGGACTTTTCGTTCAGGACTTCGGCCACACGGCGGGCGGAAGCGGCGGACATGGTGATCATGACGAAAACCATGGACAGCATCATCAGGCTCATGAGGATGTTCATGCAGTAGGTCAGCATGCTCATGAGTTCGCCGGTGGTCAGCGCGGTGGCGCCGCTGGACACGATCATCCGGGCACCCAGCCAGGAAATGACCAGAATGCAGGTATACACGGTGAACTGCATCAGAGGGGCATTCCAGGACAGGATCATCTCAGCGCGCAGCAGCAGTTTCTGGACGTTGCCGCTGGCTTTCTGGAACTTTTCGCCCTCGAACCTTTCCCGCACATAGGCCTTGACCACGCGGATGGCCGAGACGTTTTCCTGCACACTCTCATTCAGGTCGTCGTATTTGCGGAAAGCTTCGCCGAAATAGCGGGTGGCGCGGGTCATGATGAATACCAGCGCAATGCCCAGCAGGATGACGGCCACCAGGTAGACGCTGGCCAGCTCCCGGTTGATGGCAAAGGACATGACCATGGCAATGATCATGCTGGCCGGTGCACGCACGAACATACGCAGGATCATCTGGTAGGCGTTCTGGATGTTGGTGACGTCGGTGGTCATACGGGTGACCAGGCCGGCGGTGGAATATTTGTCAATGTTGGAAAAGCTGAAGGTCTGAATGTTGCGGTACATGGACCGGCGCAGATTGCGGGCAAAGCCGGTGGCGGCGCGGGAACCGAACACGGCGCCCAGCACACCGAAGATCAGACCGATAATGGCGGCCACGATCATCCAGCCGCCCACCCGGTAGATGTGCTCCATATTGCCGGCAGTGACGCCGTCGTCAATGATGGAGGCCATCAGGCGAGGGACGATCATTTCCATGACGACTTCCCCGATCATGCACACCGGTGTGAGCACTGAGACCAGCTTGAAGCCGTCGATCTCTTTGTACAGTGTCTTGAACATAGTGTGTGTACTTTCTCCTTATTTCTTTCCTTGTTCAATGTGCGGATCGCCCAGCACAGCCTTGGCGTTGTGCAAAAGCTTATCCAGCACCCTTTCCAGGCTGGCCAGTTCCTCTTCAGTCACGCCCTGCTGCAGCCGTGCCTCAAAGGCTCCGATGCAGTTTTCCAGCTGATCGTAGCAAGCCAGGCCCTTCTCGGTGGCGGCCAGACTCTTCAGCCGGGCGTCCTGCTCCACAGCCGTGCGGGTGATGAACCCGGCACGCTCGATGCCCTGAAGCATGGTGGTGATGCTGGAACGCTGCACACGGAAGAACTGTTCCAGATCCCGCTGGTACACCGCTTGCCCCGAACGGGTGGTGCGCACAATGTACCCAAGGACCATGCCCCGCATGCCGGTCAGTTCCTGGCTGACCGTCTCACCGATGCAGGTATCCAGTGCCCGGTTGATCTGGTGAGTGGTGTGGGCCAGCGCCCGACCGACCCGCCGCATATCAGGGTTTGCGGTCTGATTTTCCTGCGTGGAAATCACCTCTCTTGGCGGCCGTGAATCCGTGCCGCATAAATTGTTTATGTTCTAACTGTTTGATTGTGTACAGTCCGTTATTATAATCAAAACAAAAGGACCTGTCAATGCCTCAAAAGCAAAAATCACATTTTGTGCACAAAAAACTTTTCGGGTGTTTTTCCGGAACATACAAAGGCAAAAGAAGGCCGCCGGGCCACAGGGTCCGGCGGTCTTTTGGGAGTCGTTACTCGGGGGCTTTCATGCTTTCCACCATGGAAATATGTTTGAGCTTGCGCCCCATGACCAGGTTGACGAACAGGCTGAACAGGAAGGTCAGTGCCAGCGCGTATACAAAGCTCAACGGCTGGATGTCCCGCCCGAACATGACCGCATCCACCTCCACGGTGAGGATGACAAACTTGTGCAGGGCCACGCCCCCCGCCAACCCGAACAAAGCCCCGATGAGGGTGAGGATGACGCTTTCCCGGTTGACGTAGGCGTCCACCTCCCTGTCATAGAATCCCAGCACCTTGATGGTGGCGATCTCCTTGACACGCTCGGCAATGTTGATGTTGGTCAGGTTGTACAGCACCACAAAGGCCAGGCAGGCGGCACAGACGATGATGAGCACCACCACGGCGTCGATGGATTCCAGCATATTGAGAACCATGGCCATGCTGTCGGCGGTGAAGTTCAGGCTGGCCACCTCATCCATGGCCAGCAGTCTGGCGGAAACCTCGTCCCTTTCCTGCTGGGTGTCATCGGTCAGCTGACTCATGACGGCGTTCCAGTCCGGTTCATGGCCGAAGCCTTGTTCATAGCTTTCGGCACTCATGTACACATAATTGTATACATAATGTTCGCAGATTCCGGTGACAGTGAACCGGGCCTGATTGCCGTCGGCATCTTCCAGGGTAACCGTATCCCCCGCTTTTACATGCAGGGTGTTGGCCAGCTTTTCGGTCAGGACAACCCCGTCCTGCTCCAGAGGGGTGGCAGCCCCGGTCTGCCGGTTGTGCAGGTCCGCAAAGTCGGCAAATCGGGTCACGTCTTCCGGCACCATATAATAGTAGTCCACGGTACCGCCGTCCTCCAGTTCCTGTTCCACCTGCTGGGTGAAAACGGTGAGGGACGCCTGGAAGGCATCATCCTGGTAGAGATAATCGTGGGCGGGGCCTTCCCGGGTATACTCGGCGTCGGTGACGGCGGTCAGCAGATCGTAATGGTAGATTTCCCCAAACTGTTTGGTGACGATGCTGTTCAGGGAATCCGAGATGCCAAAACCGGTGACCAGCAGGGCCGTGCAGCCTGCCACCCCGATGACCGTCATCCAGAACCGCTTTTTGTAGCGCAGCAGGTTGCGGCAGGTAACTTTATAGGTAAAAGGCAGCCGCCGCCACAGGAAGGTAACCCTCTCCAGCAGAATACGCTTGCCTGCCTTGGGGGCCCGGGGCCGCATGAGAGCGGCAGGGTATTCATGCAGGGTGGTGCGGCAGGCCGACCAGGTAGCCGCCAAGGCAATGGCAATGAGAGAACCGCCGGCCAGCAGGCCCACATCCCACCGCCAGGGTGAGAGGAAGGCGGGCGCGTAGTACATCATCTGGTAGGCGGTCCAGATGACCCGCGGGAATACGAAGAATCCCAGCATGAGGCCAAACACCGCACCCACCGCCGCGGCGGTAAGGGCGTAGAGCAGATATTTCTGCATAATAGCGCCGCTGGTGTAGCCCAGGGCTTTCATGGTACCGATCTGCAGGCGCTCCTCTTCCACCATGCGGGTCATGGTGGTGGAAACCACCAGCGCCGCCACCAGGAAGAAGAACACCGGGAACACCTTGGCCAGCGCCGCCAGCTTGGTGGAGTTGGAGTCAAAGGAGGCAAAGCTGACGTTGCGGCTGCGATCCCAGACGTACCATTCTCCTTCCTCTATATCGTTGAGCTGGGCTTCGGCGTCCTCGATCTCCGCCCGGGCGTCGGCCAGTTCCTGGTCAGCTTCCGCCTTGGCGTCGGCATATTCAATCTCCCCGTCCCGCAGTTCCTGGGTCTTTTCGGCGATGGTCTGCCGGGCGTCCTCCAGTTCCGCCTTGGCATCGGCCAGGGTAGTGCGGGCGTCCTCGATCTCCTTGCGGGCGTCGTCCAGCTCTATCTGCTTGTCGATCAGCAGGTCCCAGCCTTCATCCAGAGTGGTTTTGGCCGAGCGAAGCTGGTTGAGGCCGTCGTACAGTTCCGAGCCCTGAGCCTCGTACTGGGCCCAGCCTGCGTCCAGCTTGGCCTTGCCGTCCTGAAGCGTCTTTTCGTTGGCTTCCAGCTGAGCACGGCCTTCCGCCAGTTCAGCAGCTCCGGCGTTGTACTGGGCCCAGCCTGCGTCCAGCTGCGCCTTGACGGAGGCCACATTTTCGTCCGAGATCAGCGCATAAGCTTCTTCCTCGGTCAGCTGCTGTCCCTGCTGCTGATAGGTCAGGATGAGCAGCTGGATGCCACTCTCGATCTCTGCCTTGCCATCGATGAGTTCTTTGGCTCCCGCCACCAGGGACAACGTTTCCGTATCCCCCGTTCCCGGGTCGGAGGGATCAGGATTTTCCCGCACCGACCGTTCCCGGGAATCCGTTTCGGTGGTTTCAGCCTCGGCAGAAGCCGGTTCGGACGCAGGCAGTGACCGGGCGTCTTCCGGCACAGGGGCCGTCTGTTCCGCAAGCTCTTCAGGGGCGGTGGTTGCACTGCTTTCGGCAGTGTCCCCTGTTTCCTGTGCGGTGTTCCCGTCGGGCACCATTTCCTCCGCCGTAGTCTCGGGAGGATCGGCAGGGGTATTTTCAGCAGACGCGGTTTCCGTTTCCGGCGGAGTGCTCTCTTCAGATTCCGGCACGGTGGTCTCGTCCTGCCCGTCCGTGGTATCTGTAGCAGGGTCGGTCGGTTCTTCAGTCACCACTTTCTCCGGATCGGGCTGTTCCGTCTCTCCAGTTTCGGGGTCGGGGACGACTTCCCCGCCGGGGTCTACAGGCGGCACCAGGCCGCCGGTGACCTTGTTCACGATGTACAGCATCATCTGGGTGTCATCCGTCGGCCACTGGTCCTCTTCCAGTTCGGACAATTCCTGCAGGATGTCCTCCATCTGGTCGGTGGTAACGGTGATGGTAACAGGATACGGCAGGGTCGCGGTGTACTGTTCCAGGGCATAGTTCACCCCATCGGTATACTTCTGCAGCCCCTCCTGGTATTTGTTGAGCCCCTCGTTGAATTGCGCCAGCTGGTCATACTGGGCCTGGGCCGTGTCCAGCTTGGTCTTGTTTTCGGCCAGGGCCTGTTCTCCGGCCTCGATGGTGGCCAGGGCGGCGTCATAGGCCGCCTTGCCTTCCTCGTACTGGCGCTGGGCTTCCTCCAGCTGCTTTTTGCCTTCGGCCAGGGCGGTCTCCCCGTCCTTTGCCTTCTGCCAGTTTTCCTGCCATTCGGCCTGGCCGCTGATCAGCTCCGCCATACCGGAATTCAGGGCCGCCTCACCGTCCTTGAGCTGCTGCTCATAGTCAGCCAGTTCCGCCAGGCCGTCCTGGTACTCCTGCTCGCCGTCGGCCACTTCCTGCTCGCCGTCGGCCAGGGCCTGACGGCCATCCTCCAGTTCCTGAGCCGCGTCGGACAGTTCCTGCTCCGCTTCGGCGGCCGCGTCGTTGTATTCGTCCCAGGCGTCGTCGATCTCCTGCTGGGCGTCGGACTTCACTTCCTGAAGTCGTGCTTCACACCGGGCACCGGCTATATTCTCCGCCGCATCGCTGACCGTCTGCACCGCGGATTCGTAGGCATCCCCCATGCTGTTCATGGCAAGGGCACCGTCCACGGTCAGGTAAATTTCGGTGTAAGTTTCGTAGGCGAAATCCTGGGGAAGTATGTAAAAGATGGTTTCCACCGCGCCGCTGCCCACACTGGCGGGTTCCCGCTCAAAGGAAAAGTAAGCGGCGTCATGGACCACGCCCACCACCGTATACTCGGTGACGGCCAGAGTATCCTCCAGATCCTCGTTGTCATCCGCAGGGACCTCAATCGTGTCCCCGATGTTGAGTCCTCGGGACAACTCCCCTGCCCCGGCTTCCACCACACACTCACCGGAGGCCTGGGGCCAACGTCCCTGTTCCAACACCAGCCGGTTGATGACCGAATCGCCTTCCGGGTTGCCGTCAGCGTCGGTGGGCAGGCTGTGTACCCGGGCCACCGCCTGATCGGATTCCGGCGTTTTGACCAGTATATCCGCCGACCAGGCCCCCCGGGCGTCCTGCACTCCGTCCAGCTGTTCCAGGGCCTGTACGTCGGTATCGGTCAGGCCCAGGGTTCCGATGATCCGCAGGTCATACAGGTTGGCATTGTCCAGGTATTGTTCCACCGAATCCCGCATATCGGGGGTGGTGGACACAAGGCCGGCCAGAAAGCCGACCCCCAAAGCCACAATGGAAAAGATGGCCAGAAAGCGACTGCGCGTGCTGGCCAATGTACGGCGTATGTTTTTTTGATAGGTCCTGTTCATTACCACTCGATCCTTTCGACCGGAGTCGGCGACGGGTTGCACTGCATCTCAATGACACGGCCACTGTTGATGCGGATGACCCGGTCCGCCATGGCGGCCAAAGCGCTGTTGTGGGTGATGACAATGACGGTACGGCCTTTCTGGCGGCAGGTGTTTTGCAGAAGGGCCAGCACCTGCTTGCCGGTTTTGTAATCCAGAGCACCGGTAGGCTCATCACATAGCAGAATTTTGGGATTTTTGGCCAGCGCCCGGGCAATGGACACCCGCTGCTGTTCCCCGCCGGAAAGCTGGGCCGGGAAGTTGTTGCGGCGCTGCAAAAGGCCCACCTCCTCCAGCACCAGGTCGGCGTCCAGCGGGTCCCGGCAGATTTCGGAGGCAAGTTCCACATTTTCCCGGGCGGTCAGGTTCTGCACCAGATTATAGAACTGAAATACAAACCCCACATCATACCGGCGGTACTGGGTCAGGCGCTTCTGGTCGAAGGCGCTTACCTCTTCCCCATCCAGGATGATGGTGCCCTCGTCGCAGGTATCCATGCCGCCGAGCATGTTGAGCACGGTGGTCTTGCCGGCACCGGAAGGGCCCAGGATGACGCAGAATTCCCCTTTTTCAATTTCAAAGGTGACATGGTCCGCCGCGGCAATGCGGGTATCCCCCATCTGGTAATATTTACAGACGTCCTTGAATTGTACAAACGACTGCTTGGACATGGATGGCTCCTTTTTTCTTGTTGCATACTGCTTGAACATGTGTTTAGTATAGCATGAAATTGCAAACAAACAATAAACAAAAATTGAAAAAAGATAGGAATTTGCACAAAAAACGGGACTTGCCCTCGGCACAGACTTTCTCTTTTGCCACCATTGCCCGGCGCAGGAATACAAAAAAGCAGGCAGCCCCCGCATGTACGGAAGCTGCCTGCCGGCAGAAAAGGGATCAGCGTTTGTTCAGGATGTAGCACTTGACCTCATGGGGGCACAGGGTCTGGCGAATATGGAACGCCTGCACGGTGCTGTGCTCCGTTTTGGGGCGGGAGGTTTCCTGCATGGTCTTGACCTGGGCAGCGGTGGGATACTGCGGCGCGCCCAGTTTGAGCCAGTTATGGTAGGCAGAGGTATCCTCATCCAGCGTATAAACCGTCTGGTCGTAGGTGCCCTGCAATTTCAGGGACAGTTCCACCGTCAGCTCCTTGTTCTGGAAGATCTCCTCCCGTTTGGTCTCGCTGAGTTTGCTGCGGTCACCATCCGCAAATTCATCGGTGTAATAGCAATAATTCCAGATGATGACCTGATAATTGTCCCCGCTGCGGGCAACAACGTAGTCCTGCCCCACTTCCAGGATCTCCTCCCCCAGCTGATTGAGCATCCAGAAAGCCCAGTAGGAGGGCTTCTTTACATTGTCCACATTGATCAGGCCGAATCCGCCGTGGAAGGGGCTGCGGCCGGGGCCGTTCTCCTCAAAGATATCGGTGAAGGTCCAGTACCCCAGGCTGTCCACCTTGCCATAGTTCTGGGTATAATTGTACAGCAAAAACGAAGCCATGAAAGGCGTATCATGCACCAGATCCCGGGGACTGGGAGAGGAATTCCACTCGGTCAGCATGATCTCGGCGTCCGGATAGGGAGAGCTGTCCACGATGGCGCGGATGTTATCCAGGAACTGCAGGCAGATATCCTTGCTGATGTACCCCATGCGCTCGGAGCCGTCCCCGTCCAGGGCCCAGCAGGTGGGATACGGATGGGCACAGAAAAAGTCCACCGGCAGGTGGTTTTCGCTGGCGTACCGGATAAATTCTTTCAGGTAGCCCAGACCATCCCGGAAATCGGCACCGCTGGTAGAGGGTCCTCCCACTTTGTAGTCCGGGCAGACCGACTTGACGGCTTCGGCAGTGACGGTGTACAGCCGGAAATACTCCTGCTGCGTCCCCTGGAAGAAGGAATCCAGATTGGGTTCATTCCAGATTTCAAAGTACCAGGTCTTGAGTTCCTCCTCCCCGTACCGTTCCGTCAGGTGCAGGATGGTGGCACGAACCAGATCATGCCATTTCTGGTAATCGGTGGGCGGGCATCCGTTGGCCTTCCACCAGAAGGTGGTGTTGGGGACCGTAGCCAGCTGGATGGGCATGAAAGCCAGTTCCAGGAAGGGCCTGATGTGCACCGACAGAAGGAAGTCGATGAGTTTGTCCACATACCCGAACCAATAGATGGGATTGCCGTTCTCGTCCTCGTCGTATACGGCCATGTCATCGTGGAAGATGCCATGGAAGCGGACATAGGAAAAACCGATATCCCGCTGCAGTTCCCGCATCTGTTCCTGGAAGTCGGCGCGCAGACCCTCGGTGGCACGGCCGAAGGCAACACATTTCTTGAAATATTGATCGTTTTCCATGGTGGTTTCCTCACTTGGCAGATCAAGGTTTCCGGCGGAGCACCGTCCGCCGCTTTACAGGCACAGTGTACGCCTTTTTTCCTTGCCAACACAAGCAAGATGTTTTATACTTATAGACAAAAGTTCAGGTGGTAACATATGATCGATTTTGAGGCAAACCGTTCGGACAAGCGGCAATATCTGTATCACAGCACCAACACAGACTTTGTTTTCCGCAAACACATGCACCGCAGCTTTGAGCTGAACTACGTGTTTGCGGGGGAACTTCTGTGCGAAGTGGATGGACACAAGTTCAGTGCCACCGTCGGCGAGGCCGTGCTGACCCTGCCGGGACAGATCCACTCCTTTTCCACCCGGACCTTCAACGAGAGCATCCTGTTCATCTTTTCCAACGACTGGGTGGAGGATTTCTGCCGCGACATGCGGGGCACGCGGTTTCTGCCTCCGGTCTGCCGGTTGGACAGCGATGCGTTTGTGCGGGTCCTGTGCGACCCCGCCACCAACAAGTATCGCATCCGAGCTGTCCTGTACGACCTGTGCGGCCGTTTTTTCGATACCTGTGCCCGGGAGAAAGCCAATGAATCCGACTACGCACTGACCAACGCCATCGCCGCCTACATTGAGGAGCATTACCAGGAACGAATCACCCTGACCGGCATGGCGGAGGCTTTGGGGTACAACCGCTGCTACCTGTCCGGCTTCTTCAACCGGCATTTCGGAGCTGGTTTTTCCGCCTATGTGAACGGATACCGAATCCAGTATGCCAAAGGATACCTGACGTCCACAGACAAAAAAATCACCGAAATTGCCTGCCTGTGCGGCTTTGAGACCATCCGCAACTTCAACCGCATCTTCCGGCAGGAATTTTCCATGACTCCCAACGAGTACCGCCGCCTGCATGCCGGAAACTGAAACCATTACAGACAAAAACTCCGCCCTTCCGGTCAGGAAAGGCGGAGTTTGTTTTTATATAGCGGGAGACGCGGTCAGGCGTCCTCCTTGCTGCCCATGAGCCAGGTGACCCAAGCCCCCAAAGCGGCCAGAACCAGGCCGACGATGAGTTCGATGACCGAGAAGGCGCCGAAAGCGTCGGCCGAGTACAGGATGGCAAAGGGAGAGGACAGGATCAGGCCGATGATAGCGGCGAAGGTCTGGCTGGGGAAGCGTTTGAACAAATACTCAATGATCTTGGCAATGAGGAAGATGCCCAGCACCACGCCGATGGCAAAGGGAACCAGCAGCAGGCAGTTGTGCACCACGCCGCCGAAGTCACCATCTTTGAGCATGGTGACGGTGCCGGTGACCAGGGAAAGGATGGTGCTGTAATAGCCCAGGACCATAAGCACCATACTGCCGGACACGCCGGGAATGACCATGGTGGCGCTGGCGATCAGGCCCAGCAGGAACAGGATCACAATGGTGGCGGGGTCGATGGTCAGGTTCTTGATGGCACCCTCGGCCCCCTGCACCAGGGGCAGGCCCACACCGATGGCCAGCAGCACCAGAAAGCTGATGACCTCCCCGACACCGATACGGCGGGAGGATTTCTTGTCAATATTTTTGCGCAGGTTCATCCACAGGATGGGCAGGCCGCCCAGGATCAGGCCCACAAAGGTCAGGCAGGTGGCCAGTACAAAGTGATTGAGCAGGTATTCCAGCAGAAAGCCGAAACCCACAATGCCGATGACCATGCCGATGCCCAGCGGGATCAGCAGGCGCATGCTGTTTTTGAAGTGCTTGAACAGGCCGGTAACCGCGCTGATCAGCTTGTCGTAGATGCCCATGGACACCGCCATGGTGCCGCCGGAGACGCCGGGAATGACGTTGGCGATACCGATGACGATACCGCGCAGGATATTCAGGACAGCGTTCATGCCATCTTCCTTTCTTTGAGGGAGAGTTTCACACGGAAAGGCTGCGCCGCCGCAGGGCACACGCAGGCTCACAATGTCTAATAATACCGCATACGCTCCTTTGGCGCAAGGAGAAAAGAAAAGTTTTCCCTGTCAGACGGTCAGATTTTGTCCTCTTTCCTGGTGGCAGGGCAGCAAAAAGCGGCAGCCGCCATTCAAGCGACTGCCGCCGGAAAGATATTGTTTTTACCGGGAAAGGGTAATGGAAGTCTCGCTGCCGCCGAATGCCTGCCGCAGTTCCTCCGCGGAGGCATCCTGAATAGTGGCCAGGCGGGTATAAGCCCAGGTGTTGGACCCGTAGAAAAAGACGATGGAATCCCCCTGGTAGAGCATGATGTCCCCGGGGTTGGTGGTGATGCTGCCGTCCTGCCGGGGCAGCGCCTGGGGCAGGCTGCCCACCTTCTCGAACCCGCCGTAATTTTCCGCCTGGATGGTGACGGGTCCGTCCGCCAGCAGGTCCAGCAAGGCCCGGGCTGCTTCGGTATCCGCCGGGGCGGCAGTAAAGGTGGTATCTCCGATCTGAATCTGCATGGTAGATTCCTCACTTTCTTGTTCCGGCGCTTGTTCCCCGCCCGCTTGCTCGAGGGTGGCGGGTACAGCAGTCGCCGTCAGGATCGGCTGTGCAGAGGATTGAGGTTCTTCCGGGCGGGTGCAGCCGGTCAGCAGGGTCACTGCCAGCAAAAGGAGTGCCGCCCGCCAAAAGCCTTTCAAAACACACCTCACATGCTGGCCCGCAGGATGGCGATGACATCCTCCCGGGTCAGGGTCTTATAGCCGCCGTTGAGCAGGAAGGTGCCGTCCGCAATGCCATCCAGCATATCCTCGGTGACGCCCAGCTCCCGGATGTTCCTAGCCACGCCCAGCTCCTTCATCCAGCTTTCCATGGCGGCCAGACCGGCTTCGGCCAGTTCCATTCCCGTCTTGCCGGCGGGATCAACCTCCCACACGTTGGTGGCAAACCGGGCAAACTTGGCAGTTCCATAAGGCAGGATGAACCGGTAGTAAGCCAGGGACACGGCAGACAAAGTCATACCATGGGTGGCATCGGTGTAGGCGCCGATGGCCTGGCCGATCATGTGCACTTCCCAGTCGGTGGACTTGCCCATGGCCAGCAGGGTGTTCAGCGCCCAGGTGGCCGCCCACATGATGTTGCTGCGGGCCTCGTAATTGTGGGGGTCCCGCAGGGCAATGCGGGAGCTGTGCACCAGGGAGCGCATCAGGCCCTCGGCTATATAATCGGTGGTGTTGTCGTCCTCACCGGAAAAATACTGCTCACAGATATGGTTAAAGGCATCATAGATGCCCGCCACCATCTGGCGCATGGGCACGGTATAGGTGTAGGTAGGATTCAGAATGGTGAACCGGGGCATAACGTTGCTGCCGAACACATGGCCGATCTTGCGCTTTTGCGCATGGTTGGTGATGACCGAACCGCCGTTCATCTCCGAACCGGTGCCCACCATGGTCAGCACACAGCCCACCGGAATGATGGGGTTGTCCACCTCTTCCATCCGCAGATAATATTTGTCCCAGGGGTCCTCGGTGCACCAGGCGGAGACCGAGACCGCCTTGGCGTAGTCGCACACCGAACCGCCGCCCACGGCCAGAATCAGGTCCACCTGATTTTCCCTGGCTACCCGGCAACCCTCATACAGCTTTTCCACCGTGGGATTGGGCATGACGCCGGGCACCTCAAAGACCTTGCTTGCCGCAGTCCTGGAGGATGGAGAGGATCTGGTCATACAGGCCGGATTTTTTCACTGAACCGCCGCCGTAGGTCAAAAGGACCTTACTGCCGTATTGCGCCAGCTCTCCGCCAAGCTGATCCAGGGACTTTTCGCCGAAATGTACGCGGGTGGGATTGCAGTAGGTAAAATTGCCGAGCATGGTGTTCTCCTTTCTGATGGGCCGGTAGCGGCCCGGTTATGCACAGCCGCCGGCTTTGCAGCAGCCGGTACGCTTGCAGATGATCTCCCCGTGGGAGTCCGGGTCATCCCGGATGACCTGGCCCGCCTCCGGCACCTCAATACGGCCGGAACGAGGATTCTTGATGCTGATCACCGGCGTAGTGATGGTGGCATGGACTTCACTCTTTTCAAAAGCCAGGTCGGTATCTACCATCTCGCAGTGGATGAGCCGCAGGCCCTTGCAGTAGCACAGGGGCTGGGTGCCGATGATCTTGCAGTTTTCAAAGGTGACGTTCTCGCAGTACCAGGCCAGGTACTCCCCTTTTACCACGCTGTTGCGCACCACCACATGCCGGGCATGCCAGAAGGCATCCTTGGTGTCGAAGTTGCAGTGGTCGAAGGTGGCGTCCTGGATATACTGGAAGGAGTACTTGCCTTTCAGGGTCACGTTAGTGAAATGCAGATGATCCGAGCGCATCATAAAGTATTCACTCCGGGCGGTGCAGTCCTCCATGGTGATGCCCCGAACCGACCAGCCGAATTCCGGCGAAACGATATCACAGTTGCGCATGGTCACGTTGTCACATTCCCGCAGGGCTTTGATGCCGTGGAGGTTGGTGTCGGTGATGGTAACATTGCGGGAATACCACAAAGCCGCGCGGCAGAGTTCGGTCATCTCGCCGTCATGAATCACCAGGTTGGTATCATGCCAGAAGGGGTACCGCAGATTGAAATAGCAATGTTCCGCTGTGATATCGGAGCCTTCCTTGAAAGCGCTTTCCCCGTCCGCCGGGCCGTCAAAGCGGCAATCGGTAACGCAGATACCTTTCTGCCCGTACAGGGCCCGTTCTTCATCAAAAGTCTGGTTGGTGATCTGTTTCATAGATGGGTCATCTCCCCTTTATCCTCATCAGCCGCCGGATGGCAGAGGCAGTACGCCAGATAATCCAGACAGCTGATCTGCTTTTCCTGTTTGTGGATACGCTGTAAAAGACAGCTGCGCTGTTTGGCCAGCAGACGCATCTGTTCCCGGCGGTCCCCCGCCTGCCAACAGTCCAGAAATCCCGCGGCCGCCTGGGGTGCAAACCCCGCGTCCTTCAGATTCTGGCGGACCGTTTCGGGGGTGAGTTCCTGTGTTTCCATCCGGCCGTCCTCCCGTTCCTTCCGGCAGACGCTGCTGTGCCTGCCCTTGGTCTGTCCCCAGTGTAGTCCCTTGCGGAAAAAATAGCAAATACTTATATTTTATATGCAGCAATGCCTTGCAAGCATATCATATTTCTGTTAGGATAAAGGCAACAACACAGTAAAGGAGGATCTGCCATGGAACTGCGGGTATTGCGGTATTTTCTGACCATTGCCAGGGAGGGCAACATCACCAACGCAGCCAACGCCCTGCATGTCACCCAGCCCACCCTGTCCCGCCAGATCCGGGACCTGGAGGAGGAACTGGGCCAGCGTCTGTTCGTTCGCGGCAGCCACAGCGTGACCCTGACCCCGGAAGGCATGCTGCTGCGCAAACGGGCCGAGGAGATTCTGGACCTGGTACAGAAAACCGAGCAGGAATTTGCCCAGACGGAGGAAGCCATTTCCGGGGAAGTATACATCGGTGCCGGGGAGACAATGGGCGTCCATTACCTGACCAGGGCGGCCCGGCAGCTGCAGGAACTGTATCCCGATGTGCACATCCACATTTCCAGCGGCGACGCCACCGACGTGCGGGAGGATCTGGACAAAGGACTCATCGACTTCGGGTTGCTGTTCGCCCCGGTGGACTTGTCCCGGTACAATGTGATTCATCTTTCCTACCAGGACACCTGGGGTGTGCTGATGCGCCGGGACAGCCCTCTGGCCCAAAAGGAAACGGTGCAGCTGGCCGATCTGGTGGGCAAACCTCTGATCGTTTCCCGCCAGATGCTCAAATCCAGCCGGCTGCAGGAATGGTTCGGCGAAAATGCCGGCCGGCTGCAGGTTACCGGAACCTACAATCTGGTATACAACGGGTCCCTGATGGTGGAGGACGGCATGGGATATGCTATCTGCCTGGATGGCATCATCAACGTGACCGGAGACAGTTCTTTGTGTTTTCGGCCGCTGGAACCAAGCCGGCAGGCGGGCATGTACATTGTATGGAAAAAATACCAGATCTTCTCCCCCGCTGCCGAACGGTTCCTGACCGTACTGCGGAACATGGAAGCGCTTTGAGAATACGGCAGACACTCGCCGCAGCAAAAAAGAGAGATTGGCTCCCTTTGTGGGAAGTCAATCTCTCATTTGTTCGTTGTGTCAGCCCAAAAGCGGATTCCTGTTATTCCGCCCGGGCCATGGCCAGCTGGAAGTCCTTGGTATCGGTGAAGATCTCGTTGGTGTAGGGGTTCTTCTTCTGCTCGATGGACCGTTTGATGATGATGGTCAGCACAATGACATTGGCGGCCAGGGCCAGAATGGCAATGACGCCCTGCATGGTGGGGTCAGCCGCGGTGGGATGGGTGGCTGCATCCATCACGCCGTCCACATACAGTACGGGGATGGTGGCAAAGACGCCCTGATCCTGGAACAGCGGGAACACCTGGGCAAACATACACCACAGGGCCAGGGTGTTGGCGCGGTTCTGAATCCAGCCGCCCTTGTTCCAGAACGCGTTGGCAAAGGTGGGTGCCAGCAGCAGAGCCAGGCCGCAGTACCAGGCATGGGTGGGCAGGTTGTTGTAGGTGTATTCAAAGTTCCACAGGTCGTAAGCCACGATGTAGAAGATGGTCATATC
>CALWNO010000039.1 GCA_944382785.1 uncultured Gemmiger sp.
TCTTTAACTACAAAGAGGGTGACCAGCTGGTCACCCTCGAAGAAGTAAAAAGTTCGATTTTAGACGATAATGCTTCACCAAACAAAGTAAATCCGAATCTCAAGCCTTTATGGGGAGAGGTTCGGATTTCTTTTTTGTATTTTTTTATCAGTCAAAGAAGGAGGGAAAACGTGCAGCAACAAGAGCAACGTTTGTCCCTGCTCATCCGGCGGCTATGCGAAACATTGAAGGACGCTTTAGGCGAAAATTTGACAGGCATTTACCTGCATGGTTCTGTAGCTATGGGCTGCTTCAATTGGAATACCGGGGATGTGGATTGCCTGGTTGTGACCGCTGAGCCATTAGGAATAGCGGCGAAAACCGCAATGATCGACACTTGCCTTGCCCTGCAGCCGCTATGTCCGCCAAAGGGGCTGGAACTCAGCGTGGTGACCAAGGCGGTGTGCGAAAGTCCACAGCGGAACCCGGCTTTTGAATTCCATTTTTCACCCTTATATGTCGTATCCTATGCCCGGGACCCACAGGGGCAGCTGGCCCGTATGCCCAGAACAGATCCGGATCTGATTGCGCATTTTTCCATGGTACGGTCCAACGGAAGGGCTCTGTTGGGGGGGCCTGCAAAGCAGGTGTTTGCACCGATTCCAAGGCTATGGTTGCTGGACAGCATACAGGGAGACCTGGCAGATGCGGCCCGGAATATGGAAGATCAGCCGGTTTATTATGTTCTGAATTTCTGTCGCGCTCTGGCTTGTCTGGAGGACGGCCTGCTGCTCTCCAAACAAGAAGGTGGGGAGTGGGGGCTGCGGCATCTGCCTTCGGAATACCGGTCGTTGGTGGAAGCGGCTTTGACGGCCTATGCCGGAGGCACTTCTGTGGATATCCGGCAATATCCTGTCCGCCAGTTTATTGCCGAAATGTGGAACCGCTGGAAGCAGGGAAGAGCAGATCATCCGACCGGAAATGGTTCCGAAGATCAGGAAAATGCGATAATGTAAAAAGAGCGCCCCTGTATTGCCGGAAAGGCAACACAGGGGCGCTCTGCACGTTTTATTGATTAATTACAGGTTCGTATACCCCATGAGGAAACGATCGACCACAGCGGCTGTATCCCGGCCTTCCCGCAGGGCCCAGACAACCAGGCTCTGACCGCGGCGCATATCGCCGCAGGTGAAGACGTTGGGCACGTTGGTGGCAAAATTGTGATCGGCCACACAGCCGCGAGGCGTCAGCTCCAGACCGAAGGCCTCGGCGGTATAGCTCTCGCAGCCGGTAAAACCAGCGGCAATCAGGACCAGTTCACATTCCACCGTTTCTTCCTCACCAGTGGGAACCATGGCGCGGCGGCCGGTGGCTTCGTCTACCACACGGCTTTCCAGCTTGGAGAGAACCGCACCGCATACGCGGCCATCCTCGCCCTTCAGGAATTCCTTCACCGTGGTCTGATAGACACGGGGATCACGGCCAAATACCGCGATGGCTTCCTGCTGGCCGTAATCGGTCTTGAGAACGCGGGGCCATTCCGGCCAGTCGTTGCCGGGGGCACGCTGAGCCGGGGGACAGGGCATCATTTCCAGCTGCAGCACATCGGCGCAGTGCTGGCGGATGGCGGTACCTACGCAGTCGTTGCCGGTGTCGCCGCCGCCAATGACCAGTACGCGCTTGCCTTCGGCGGAGATGGCATGACCGTCCGCAAAGTTGGAATCCAGAAGGCTGCGGGTGACGCTGGTCAGGTAATCCACCGCAAAGTAGATGCCTTCGGCTTCACGGCCCGGCACAGCCAGGTCACGGGCCTGCTTGGCACCGCAGCACAGCACAACAGCATCAAAACGGCTGGTGAGCTCTTCCTTGCTGATATCCACACCCACATTGGTGTTCAGCACAAACTCGATGCCTTCTGCCTTCATGATAGCCACGCGACGGTCGATGGCGGTTTTTTCCAGTTTCATGTTGGGGATGCCGTACATCAGCAGGCCGCCCACACGATCTTCCCGCTCAAAGACGGTGACGCTGTGGCCACGGCGGTTCAGCAGGTCCGCCGCGGCCAGGCCAGCAGGACCGGCGCCAACCACGGCCACACTCTTGCCGGTGCGGGCCGCAGGCGGGGTAGGCTGGATGAGACCGTGCTCATAGCCATACTCCACAATGGCGTGTTCGTTCTCTTTCACGGTGACGGAATTACCCGTAGCCATGCCGCAGGTGCAGGCTGCCTCACACAGGGCAGGGCAGACCCGGCTGGTGAACTCGGGGAAGAGGTTGGTGGCGCGCAGGCGATGCAGAGCCAGGTCCCAACGGCCCTGGTACACCAGGTCGTTCCACTCGGGAATCAGCTTGTTCAGCGGGCAGCCGCTGGCCATGCCGCCCACCATCATGCCGCTCTGGCAGAAGGGCACGCCGCAGTCCATGCAACGGGCACCCTGGGCCTGCTGTTCATCAGAGGGCAGGGGAATGTGAAATTCGTTAAAGTTGCAAATGCGTTCTTCAGGCGGCAGCTCGGTGCTGGTCTGCCGTTTGATCTGCAAAAATCCAGTCGGTTTTCCCATGGTATGCCCTCCTTATTTGGCGTTCTTCATAGCGTAGAAGGCTTCAATCTGGGCCTGCTCGCTGTCCTCGCCCTTCTCTTCCATCTGGGCAATCAGGCGCAGCATCTTGTCGTAATCGTGGGGCAGGACCTTCTTGAAGCGCGGCAGGTAAGCTCCGAAATCATCCAGAATTTCCTTGCCGCGGGGCGAACCGGTGCGTTCCACATGTTCGCGGATCAGATCTTTCAGCAGAGCCACATCGTACTTGTGCTCCACGGGCTCCAGGCTGACCATGTCCTTGTTGACACGCTGGTAGAAATCCCAGTCCTCATCCAGAACGTAGGCGATACCGCCGCTCATGCCGGCCGCAAAGTTTTTGCCGGTCTTGCCCAGCACCACCACGGTGCCGCCGGTCATATATTCGCAGCCGTGGTCGCCCACGCCTTCCACCACGGCGGTGGCGCCGGAGTTACGCACGCAGAAGCGTTCGCCGGCCACACCGTTGATGAAAGCCTTGCCGCTGGTGGCGCCGTACAGGGCCACGTTGCCGATAACGATATTCTGGCTGCGGTCATAGGTCACGCTCTTAGGCGGGTAGACCACGATCTCGCCGCCGGACAGGCCCTTGCCCAGATAGTCGTTGCAGTCGCCTTCCAGTTCCAGGGTCAGGCCCTTGGGCAGGAACGCGCCGAAGCTCTGGCCGCCGCAGCCGTGGCACAGCACATGGAAGGTATCATCCGGCAGGGTGTTGCCGAACTTGGCGGTGATCTCGCTGCCGAAGATGGTGCCGAAAGCACGGTCGGTGTTGCCCACAGTCAGCTCCACACGGGTGGGCTTGGGCTCGGCCATGTCGAAGCTCTTCTTGAATTTCTTCATCAGAACCCGCATGTCGGGGGTCTTTTCCAGGCCGAAGTTGTAAACGTCCTTGGGATCGAAATGAACGCTGGTGTTCTCGATGAGCGGGTTGCTCAGCAGGGAAGTCAGGTCCAGTTCGCTGGCGCGGCTGCCGGCGGGCTCTTCCTTGATGGCCAGCAGATCGGTGCGGCCCACCAGGTCCTCCAGACGGCGCACGCCCAGGCGGGCCATGTATTCCCGCAGTTCCTGGGCCATGAACCGCATGAAGTTCATGACATATTCCGGCTTGCCCTTGAAGTTGCGGCGCAGCTCGGGGTTCTGGGTGCAGATGCCCATGGGGCAGGTGTCCAGGTTGCACACACGCATCATCACGCAGCCCATGGCCACCAGGGGACCGGTACCGAAACCGAATTCCTCGGCACCCAGCATGGCGGCGATGGCCACGTCCCGGCCGCTCATCAGCTTGCTGTCCGCCTCAATGCGGACGCGGCTGCGCAGACCGTTCATGATCAGGCACTGATGGGCTTCGGCAATGCCTAGTTCCCAGGGCAGACCGGCGTTGTGAATGGAGTTGTTGGGAGCAGCACCCGTGCCGCCGTCAAAGCCGGAGATCAGGATGACCTCGGCACCGGCCTTGGCAACGCCGGCGGCGATGGTGCCCACACCGGCCTCGCTGACCAGCTTGACGTTGATGGCCGCCTTGCGGTTGGCGCACTTCAGGTCGTAGATCAGCTGAGCCAGGTCCTCGATGGAGTAGATGTCATGGTGAGGCGGGGGAGAGATCAGGCCCACACCGGTGGTGGAGTGGCGGGTCTTGGCAACCCAGGGATAGACCTTGCCGCCGGGTAGCTGGCCGCCTTCGCCGGGCTTGGCGCCCTGGGCCATCTTGATCTGGATCTCGCTGGCGGACACCAGGTATTTGCTGGTGACGCCGAAACGGGCGGAGGCCACCTGCTTGATGGCGGAGTTCCGTTCGGTGCCGTAGCGTTCCTCGGCTTCGCCGCCTTCACCGGTGTTGCTCTTGCCGCCCAGGCGGTTCATGGCAATGGCCATGCACTCGTGGGCTTCGGCGGAGAGGGCGCCATAGCTCATGGCGGCGGTCTTGAAGCGGCGGACCAGACTGTCCACGCTCTCCACCTCGTCGATGGGCACGCCCTGTTCGGGATACCGGAAGGTCAGCAGGCTGCGCAGATGCATCTCGTCGGAGCCGGTGTTGTCGATGGCTTCGGTGTAGGCCTTGAACTTGGAGTAGTCGCCGGTCCAGCAGGCCTGCTGCAGCAGATGGATGGTCTGGGGATTGTACAGATGCTGTTCTGCCTGGGGGCCGCTGCGGAACTTGTGCAGGCCCAGGCTGGGCAGCTCGGTATCGGTGCCCAGGCCCAGGGGGTCATAGGCTTTCTGATGGCGCTCTTCCAGATCTTCCTGGATGTCCTTCAGGGTGATGCCGCCCACACGGGTGACGGTGTTGGTGAAGTATTTGTCGACAACTTCCTTGCTGATGCCCAGAGCTTCAAAGATCTGGCTGCCCTGGTAGGACTGGATGGTGGAGATGCCCATCTTGGAGGCAATCTTCACGATACCGGCCAACACGGCGTGGTTGTAATCTTCCACGGCGGCGTAGTAGTCCTTATCCAGCAGCTTTTCATCGATGAGCTGGCGGATGGTCTGCTGTGCCAGATAGGGGTTGATGGCGCAGGCACCGTAGCCCAGCAGGGTGGCAAAGTCATGGACCAGGCGGGGCTCGCCGCTTTCCAGCACCAGGGCCATGGCGGTACGCTTCTTGGTGCGGACCAGGTACTTGGAAACCGCACCCACGGCCAGCAGGCTGGGAATGGCCACGTGGTATTCGTCAATCTCCCGGTCGGACAGGATCAGGATGTTGGCACCGTCACGATAGGCACGGTCCACTTCCACGAACAGACGTTCGATGGCCTTTTCCAGGTCGGTGTTCTTGTAGTAGCAGATGGAGACGGTCTGAACCTTGAAGCCGGGGACTTTCATGGCCTTCAGCTTCAGGATGTCGGTCTCGGTGAGGATGGGGTTGTTGATCTTCAGGACCTTGCAGTTTTCGCTGCTTTCCTCCAGCAGGTTGCCCTGGGCGCCCACATACACGGTGGTGGAGGTAACGACCTTCTCACGCAGCGCATCGATAGGCGGGTTGGTGACCTGGGCAAACATCTGCTTGAAGTAGTCGAACAGCGGGGGATGGGTGTGGCTGAGGACAGCCAGCGGGGTATCGCTGCCCATAGCGCCGGCAGGTTCGCCGCCGTTCTTGGCCATGGGCAGGATCATGGTGGTGACATCCTCGTACCGGTAGCCGAAGGCCTTCTGCAGCTGGACCAGCTCCTGGGCATTGGGCTCCACAGGACGGTGGTTGGGGATCTTCAGATCCTTCAGGTTGACCAGATTGCGGTCCAGCCATTCGCCGTAGGGCTGGCGGCTGGCGTAGTCGGCCTTCAGGCGGTCGTCGTCCACCAGTTCGCCCTTCACGGTATCCACCAGCAGCATCTTGCCGGGACGCAGACGGTCACGGCAGACGATCTCGGCGGGGTCCACATCCAGCACGCCCACCTCACTGGAGAGGATCAGGCGGCCGTCGCGGGTGATATAGTAGCGGGAGGGGCGCAGACCGTTGCGGTCCAGCACGGCGCCCATCACGTCACCGTCGGAGAAGAGGATGGAAGCGGGGCCGTCCCAGGGTTCCAGCATGGTGGCGTAGTACTGGTAGAAAGCGCGCTTCTTGGGGTCCATGCTGTCGTTGTTGCTCCAGGGCTCGGGGATGGTGACCATCACGGCCAGGGGCAGGTCCATGCCGTTCATGACCATGAATTCCAGGGTGTTGTCCAGCATGGCGGAGTCACTGCCGTCCTGGTTCACGATGGGCAGAACCTTGGCCATGTCATCCTTCAGGCAGCTGCTGGCGATGGTCTCCTCACGGGCCAGCATGGTATCCACGTTGCCCCGGATGGTGTTGATTTCGCCGTTGTGCAGGATCATGCGGTTGGGATGGGCGCGGTTCCAGCTGGGCGCGGTATTGGTGGAGAACCGGCTGTGCACCATGCCAATGGCGGATTCATAGTCGGCATCCTGCAGGTCAGGATAGAACAGGCGCAGTTCCTTCACCAGGAACATGCCCTTGTACACGATAGTCCGGCTGGACAGGCTGCACACGTAGGTCTCGGGGCTGGACTGCTCAAAGACCCGGCGGGCCACATACAGGCGGCGGTCAAAGTCCAGACCGGCCTGCACACGGGCGGGCTTTTCCACAAAGCCCTGCCAGATGCTGGGCATGCAGGAGCGGGCCTTGTGGCCCAGGATCTCAGGGCATACCGGTACGGCACGCCAGCACAGGAAGTTCAGCCCTTCCTTGCGGCAGATGATCTCAAACAGCTTCTTGGCCTGGTTGCGGCGCAGTTCTTCCTGAGGAAAAAAGAACATGCCCACGCCGTACTCCCGTTCACCGCCCAGAGTGATGCCGGCTTCCGCCGCCACCTTGGTAAAGAACTTGTGGCCGATCTGCAACAGAATGCCCACGCCGTCGCCGGTTTTGCCCTCGGCGTCCTTGCCTGCGCGGTGTTCCAGATGTTCCACGATCTGCAAGGCATCGTCGATGGTCTTGTGGCTTTTGCGGCCCTTGATGTCCACCACGGCGCCGATACCGCAGTTATCATGCTCAAATCTGGGGTCATACAGCCCGATGGGCTGCTTGCTTGTGGTAAAGTCTTGCACTGCTACCTCTCCTTCCCGGCGATAAACGCCACGCTGCAAGAGCTTTTTTGCCGCTCCTGCAACAAAAAAGACGTCCGCTTGCGGAGGCATACACCTCCAGCAGACGAACGTCTTTGTTCCTGCCTACACTATATCATAGGAAGGACCGCTTGGCAATCGAAAAGCAAAAGAATTTTACGAAATTAAAGCAAAAACCTTTGCAAATTCAAAAACGAGCCATGAAACTTAATTTAATTTTGTTCTCTCGGTGGCATTCTGCGCCTTGAGCTCCGCCAGGATCTGGGCGAGCAGTTCTTCCTGGGTGGGAGCGGCCGGTTTGGCAGCTTCCACCTTGGTTTCGGCGGCCTTTTTGTGCTGGCCCAGGCGCATGAGCCGCCCCATGAATTTCACCAGGCAGAAGAGCACGAAGGCCATGATCAGAAAGTTGATCACCGCCGAGAGGAAGGCGCCGATGCGCAGCGGGTCGGCGCCGTTGGGCAGCGGGATGACCACGTTGCTGAAATCGGTGGAGAAAGCGATGCCCAGCAGAGGGTTCAGGATGTCTCCGGTGAGGGAGGACACGATGGACTGAAAGGCGGCGCCAATGATGACACCGACGGCCATGTCAATGACGTTTCCCTTGAGGGCGAAGGCCTTGAATTCATCCAGGAATTTCTTGGATGTTTCCAGACCCTGCTGCACATGCAGTTTTTCCTGTACAGGCATGGCAAAAACCTCCCGGATTTACTTCAGCAGGGCGGACACAGCCTTGGCGGCACCGTCCAGATAGTCCCCGGCATAGGTTTCGATCATACCGGCGTCGGCTTCCTTGGCCAGCTCAGGGTCAATGGGCATCTTGGCCAGCACAGGCAGCTTGTAGCGGGCGGCGGTCTCATCCACATGGCTGTCGCCGAATACAGAGATATGCTTGCCGCAGTCGGGGCAGACCACATAGCTCATGTTTTCCACAATGCCCAGGATGGGGATCTTCATCATTTCGGCCATCTGCACGGCCTTGCCCACGATCATGCCCACCAGTTCCTGGGGGCTGGACACGATGATGATGCCGTCCACCGGCAGGGTCTGGAAGACGGTCAGGGGCACGTCGCCGGTTCCCGGAGGCATGTCCACAAACAGGAAATCCACATCCTCCCAGATGACTTCCTGCCAGAACTGCTTCACAGCGCCGGCAATGACCGGGCCGCGCCATACCACGGGGGCCTGTTCATCCTCCAGCAGCAGGTTGATGCTCATAATGTCGATGCCGGTGCGGCTCTTGATAGGATAGATGCCGTCCTCGCCGCCCATAGCCGGGCCATGTACGCCGAACAGCTTGGGGATGGAAGGACCGGTGATATCCGCGTCCAGAATACCGGCGGTATGTCCCATGCGGCGCATGGCGACTGCCAGCATGGCGCTGGTCATGCTCTTGCCGACGCCGCCCTTGCCGGACACAACGCCAATGACCTTCTTGATGTGGCTCTTGGCGTGGGGGGCTTCCCGTTCGGGCGCGCGGTGGTCGCAGTTGGCGGTGCAGCTGCTGCAATCGTGAGTACACGCTTCGCTCATTGCAAACAAGTCTCCTTTGGGCCGGGCAAAAACCCGGTACTTTGCATATTCTGCGTCCGTTTACCGGCAGAGGAAAACCCCGCGGGAAAACCCCGGCGGGGCCTGCCTGTCCGGCATATTCGGACGTATTCTATTCTACATGGTTTGGTGTAAAAAAGCAAGGGCCGGGCGGTTATGCCATGGCGGCCACAATACCCTCCACCAGGTCCTGGAACACCGGGCCCCGGCGGTTGGCAATCTCGATGACTTCCTCGCCGGAAAGCCGCTTGCCGGTCATGCCCGCTGCCATGTTGGTGATCAGGCTCAACGCCAGCACCGGCAGCCCGCAGTGGGAGGCGGCGATGGCTTCCGGCACGGTGCTCATGCCCACGGCGTCGGCGCCCAGGGTGCGGAACGCCCGGATCTCCGCCGGGGTCTCATAGCTGGGGCCCATGTAGCCCAGGTATACGCCCTCCCGCAGGGTCAGGCCCTTTTCGGAGGCTACCTTGCGGGCCAGCTCCTGCAAACCGGCCTCATACACCCGGCTCATATCGCAGAACCGGGGGCCGATCTCCTCCTCGTTGGCGCCCCGCAGCGGGTTGGCGCCCATGAAATTGATGTGGTCGGTGATGAGCATGAAATCCCCCACCGAGAAATCATAGTTCACACCCCCGGCGGCGTTGGTCAGCACCAGCGCCCGGCAGCCCAGGGCCTTGATGACCCGCACCGGCAGAGCGATGGCGGCCATGTCATGCCCCTCATAGTAGTGGAAGCGCCCCTGCATGCAGAGCACGGCCTTCCCGGCCAGATGTCCGGCCACAAACCGCCCGGCGTGGCCCGGCGCGGTGGATACGGGAAAGCCGGGAACTTCCCCATAGGGAATGTATACCGGGTTTTCAATGCGGTCGGCCAGGCCGCCCAGGCCGGACCCCAGAACCAGGGCAATTTCGGGAGCTTCGGGCAGGCGGGCGCGCAGATACTCGGCGGCAGCGCGGATGGTTTCCAGTTGGGACATAGAGCAATACCTCACTTTACTTTGGTATCCTTATTTTACCATGGACCCATCCGGGGCGGCAAGCATAGACGGAAGACAGCGCGCATATATCCCAACAGGACCACAACGGGGAAGGAGGGAGCCGCATTGCGCATCAGGACCTACCTGAAAAACGCGGCCCTGCTCACCGCGGCAGGCTTTGCCCTGCGGGTGCTGGGCATGGTGTTCCGGGTGTATATCGCGGGCTGGCTGGGCGGCGAGGGAATGGGCCTGTACCAGCTGATCCTGGCGGTGTACGGCGTGTTCGTCGCTCTGGCCACGGCGGGGGTCAACGTGGCCTCCACCCGGCTGGCGGCCCAGAGCCTGGCCCGGGGGCGGGGGATGGCGCCCACTTTGTGGGGGCTGGTCAGCGCGGCGGCCTGTTTCGGCACCCTGGCTATGCTGGCCCAGTTCGCTCTGGCGGAACCTCTGGCCCACTGGATGCTCCACGACGCCCGGGCGGAACTGGGGCTGCGGATTCTGGCACCCAGCCTGCCCTTCATGGCGGTGGCCGGGGCTTTGCGAGGGTGCTTTCTGGCCCGGCGGCGGGTGGAACCCAATGTCACCGCTCAACTGGTGGAACAGCTGGTGCGCATGGGGGTGGCGGCCTTTGCCCTGTCCCGGCTGGCGGCCTGGGGGGCAGGGTACGCCTGCGGGGCGGTGCTCATCGGCAATACAGTGAGTGAGGCGGTCTCCTGCCTGCTGATGGCTGCCTTTGCCCGGCGGGAAACTGCCTTTCGCCCCGCAGCCGGGGACCCGGCCCGGGGCTTTACCCGGCGGGAACTGTTTGGCATTGCCCTGCCGGTGTGTGGCAGCCGGTTGCTGGCCAGTGCCCTGCAGGCCATGGAAAGCAGTTTGATTCCTCTGTGCCTGACCCTCTATCTGGGGGAGCGCACCGCCGCCGTGAGCCAATACGGCGCCGTCAAGGGGATGGCCATGCCTCTGATCTTTTTTCCCTTCTCAGTGCTGGCAGCCTTGTCCGGTCTGCTCATGCCGGAAATCGCCCGGGCGGGCGCCCGGCGGGATACCGCCGCCCGGGAACGCCTCATCCACACCGCCATGACCCTGACCGGTCTTTTCGCGGTGCTGGCGGGGGCAGGGCTGGTGCTCTTCGGCGAGCCCCTGGCCGTGCTGCTCTACCGGGAAGAGACGGTGGGGCAGTATATGCGGGTGCTGGGATTCATTGCCCCTTTCATGTATCTGGAAAGCATGGTGGACGGCATCCTCAAGGGGATGGGGGAGCAGCTGGCCACCTTCCGGTATTCGGTGCTGGATTCCGCGCTGCGGATTCTGGCCATGTCGGCGTTGATTCCCCGGTACGGTATCCTGGGCTTTTTCGGGGTGATGGCGGCCTCCAACCTGCTCACCTGTACCCTGAATCTGCACCGGATGCTCCATTGTGCATCCATGCGGATGGACTGGGCAGCCTGGTTCATCCTGCCGGCGGCACTGGCAGGCATCGGGCTGACGCCGGTGCTCTGGCTGCGCCGGATTCTGCCAGATACGCCCCTCGGCCTGGCGGCGGAGATGGCGGCTTTCTTGCTGGGGGCGGGAATTCCGCTTCTGATTACCTGGCGCAAAAACAAAGCCGCCCTGGTGCGGCTGGGCACCGGGCGGCAGGAAAGCTGAACTTATTTTGTTTCGGTGGATTCGGCTTCGGCGGCTTCGGATTCCTCCGCCTTGGCATCTTCGGTATCTTCGGTTTCCTCGGGCTCTTCCTCCGGGAACACATCCCAGAAGTCGGTGCGGCCGTAGATCTCGGTCAGGTGGCGCAGTTTTTTGGCCAGTTCCCGGGTGAATACGCCGGGACGGGCGCGCCACTGCCAGTTGCCGCTGGGAACGGAAGGGGTGTTCATCCGGGCTTCGCAGCCCAGGCCCAGAATATCCTGGGCCTGCACGATGGCCAGGTCCGCCACACTGGACCAGATACCTCGCAGCATGCCCCAGTGGTAGCCCTCCTCCTCGCTCAGGCGCAGATAGTCCACCGCCCGGGTGCGGGCATATTCGTTGGTGTTGGCAAACCAGCCGGCCGCGGGTTCGTTGTCGTGGGTACCGGTGTACGCCACACAGGTGCGGGGATAGCTGTGGGGCAGATACCCGCCGCCGTCCCGGCTGTCAAAGGCAAACTCCAGCACCTTCATACCGGGGTAGCCGGTGGCGGCCAGCAGGTCGTACACTTCCTGGGTCAGAAAGCCCAGGTCTTCGGCAATGATCTCCCGGCGACCAAGTTCCCGTTCGATGGTACGAAACAGATCGATTCCCGGGCCGGGGCGCCAGCGTCCGCCCACAGCGGTTTCGTCCCCGTAGGGGATGGCATAGTACCCGGCAAACCCCCGGAAATGGTCGATGCGCACCACGTCATAAATTTCGCAGGTGTGGCGGATGCGCCGCACCCACCAGGCATAGCCGTTCTGCTTCATCTTTTCCCAGTCATACAGCGGGTTGCCCCACAGCTGACCGGTGGCGGCAAAGGCATCCGGCGGGCAGCCGGCCACCTCGGTGGGCAGCAGGTCCTCGTCCAGCTGGAACTCCTCCGGGCTGGCCCACACGTCCACACTGTCTGCCGCCACATAGATGGGCAGATCCCCGATGATCTGTACACCCTTTTCGTTGGCGTAGGTCTTGAGGGCGGACCACTGGGTAAAGAAGAGGTACTGCACCGCCTGCCAGAAGCCCACTTCGTCGGCATAGGCGCGCCGGGCCTCTTCCAGAGCGGCGGGATCACGCCGGATCAGCTCCGGCTCCCAGTCATGCCAGGCGGCACCCTTGTGGGCGGTCTTCAATGCCATGAACAGGGCATAGTCCGGCAGCCAGAAGGCATTGTCCCGGCAGAAGGCTTCATAGTCCGCAGGCGGGGCGGCCAGCAGCCGGGCGCAGGCTTTGCGCAGCACAGGGTACCGTTTTTCGTAGATGACGGCGTAATCCACCCTGTCGGGGGTACCGCCCCAGTCGATGTCCTCGTATTCCTCCGGTTTGAGCAGGCCGTCCTCGGCCAGCAGATCCAGATCGATGAAATAGGGGTTGCCCGCAAAGGTCGAAAAAGACTGGTAGGGGCTGTCCCCGTAGCTGGTGGGGCATACGGGCAAAATCTGCCAGTACCGCTGCCCGGCCAGGACCAGAAAATCCACAAATTTCCGGGCTTCGCGCCCCATGGTGCCGATGCCGGTAGTAGACGGCAGACTGGACAAATGCAAAAGAATACCGCTGGAACGAGTCACACTGATTCCGCCTTTCCTGAATTCTGGTTTCCATCATACACACAAAAAAGGCAAAAAACAAGCGCGGGTCCCCCCGTGCACGGCAGCTTCGGCAAAGCGCACCAAAACGCGGCCGAAACTTTGTGCAAAAACGGGGGAGACCCGCGTATTTTCCCTATTGACTTTTTGCGACTTTTACAGGGTCTGCCCGCTGACCAGACCGTTCCACAGCCGGTAATAGATGCCCTTCTTGGCCAGCAGCTGGTCGTGGGTACCTTCTTCCTCAATGCCGTCCCTGCCCAGCACCAGGATGCGGTCGGCGTTCTTGATGGTGGTCAGGCGGTGGGCAATGGTCAGGGTGGTACGGCCCTTGGCCAGGGCGTCCAGGCTCTGGCCCACCAAAATCTCGCTCTCGTTATCCAGAGCGCTGGTGGCCTCGTCCAGCAGCAGGATGGGCGGGTTCTTCAGAAAGACCCGGGCAATGGAGATGCGCTGCTTCTGTCCGCCGCTGAGCTTGACGCCCCGCTCGCCCACATAGGTATCGTAGCCGTCCTTCAGCTCCCGCACAAACCCGTCGGCGCCTGCCAGCTTGGCGGCTTGCTCGATCTCTTCCCGGGTGGCACCAGGCTTGCCGTAGGCAATGTTCTCCGCCACCGTGCCGCTGAACAGATACACGTCCTGTTGCACCACGCCGATGGCTTCCCGCAGGCTGTGCAGGGTGACCTTGCGTACATCCTGCCCGTCAATGAGGATGCGGCCGCCGGTCACATCGTAAAACCGGGGGATCAGGTTGCACAGGGTGGTCTTGCCGCCGCCGGAAGGGCCCACCAGGGCCAGGTTCTCCCCGGGCCGGATCTGCAGGTTCACATGGCGCAGTACCTTGTTGTGGTCGTCGGGATACTCAAAGCTCACATCCTGGAACTCAATGCCGCCCTTGTCCACCTGCAAAGGCTTGGCGTCGGGAGCGTCCTCGATCTCCACCGGGGTGTCCATGATCTCAAAGAAACGCTCAATGCCGGTCATACCCCGCTGGAACTGCTCGGCAAATTCCACAATGCGGCGGATGGTGGCAATCAGGGTGGATACATACAGCACATAGGCCACCAGGTCGCCGGCGCTGATCTTGTCGTATACCAGGAACAGACCGCCCGCCACAATGACCACCAGGTACATCAGCCCGTCAAACAGGCGGGTGGAGGTGTTGAAAGCGGCCATGGCATGGTAGGTCTTTTTCTTGATGGTCTGAAAGGTCTGGTTGCCCACCTCAAATTTGCCCTTTTCCTGTTCCTCGGCGGCAAAGGCTTTGACCACCCGCTGGCCCAGCAGGCTGTCCTCGATGGAGGCATTGAGCTCGCCGATCTGGAACCGCTGCTTGCGGAAGGCCGCCCGCAGCCGCAGATTCAGCCGCACGCTGACCACCATCATCAGGGGCACGCAGACAAAGACCACCAGGGTCAGGGGGACGCTGGCCCCGCACAGGATCACGAAGGAAGCCACGATCTTGATGGCAGCAATGAAGAATTCCTCGGGGCAATGGTGGGCAAACTCGGTCACATCAAACAGGTCGTTGGTGATGCGGCCCATGATCTGGCCCACCTTGGTGTTGTTGTAGTAGGTGTGGCTCAGCCGCTGCAGATGGGCAAAGGCGTCCCGGCGCATGTCGGTTTCGATGTACACGCCCATGATGTGGCCGGTGCCGGACATGTAATAGCTGGCGGCGCCGTCAATGATGCGCAGCACCAGATACAGCCCGGCCAGTTTGCCCACGGTGGCCACGGTCAGCACCACCGAAGGGTCGGTGGCGGCGTTGGTCAGGTACCGCATGATGGAAGGCAGCACAATATCACACAAAGTGGTCATGGCGGCACAGAACAAGTCAAAGAGCAGAATGCCCTTGTACCGCATCAGATACGGCAGAAACCGGGAGATCCGGGTCGAGTTCTTGGTGTTGGAGTCCATAACAATGATTCCTTTCTTCTTTTGACACAAAAGCCTTCCCCCTGATCGAACAGGGGGAAGGTCAAAAAATTTCAGCTTAATGGTGTTTCTGCCGGTGCTTCGGCAGGCTGTTCGGGCACGGCTTCGGGCTGTACTTCCTCTGCCGGGGGAGGGGACACCTGCTCCGATTCATTGTTGCCGGTTCCATCGGTGCTGTCTCCGCCGCCTTCTGCAGGCGGTGTCTCTTCCGGGATCGGTGTGGGGTCTGTGCTGCCGCTGTCCGGGTTGGTGGTTTCCGTCCCGCCGGTGTTTCCGTCCGGGGTAGTGGTCTCCCCGCCGCTGGTACTTCCGCCCTGATCGGTGGTTTCTCCGCCGCTGGTATTTCCGCCCGGGTCGGTGGGCTGGGTGGAGGGCGGCGGCGTTACTTGCAGCGCGGCGATGGCCTCAGTGTATTGCTTGCCGCAGACGGTGCAGGTGTAGGTGCGGACCCCCGCTACGCCGGGCTGAGGTGCCTGGGTCACCGTGCCGCCGTCCCACTTGTGGCCGGTGGCGGCCAGTTCCACTTCCCGCACCTCGCCGCAGATGCTGCAGGCCTCTTTCACATAGCCGTTTTCTTCGCAGGTGGGGTTCTTGCGGCTGCCTTCCACCTCCACATAGTTGTGGTCGTGGGCGGCAGGTTCAAAGTGGGCGGTCACCACCACGCCGCCCGCATCGGCGTTGGAGGGAACGGTGAAGGTGAGGGAGCTGCCCGATCCGGCGGACCCGATGGAAGCAGACCAGTAAGCAAACTTCCAGCCGTCTTTGGGCACAGCGGTCACGGTGGAGCAGGTGCCGCCCTTCTTGACCATCTGGCTGGTGGAACCGCTGATGGAACCACCCTCCCCGGCAACAAACTCCACCGGGACCTTGGCACCCCGCACCGCGATGGGATCGGAGGTGATCAGGCCCAGAGGCACGCCGTCCGGTTCGGGGATGGTCCCCAGAGGCTGGGGCCGCTGATCGGGCGTCTGGCTGGCGTGGGTGCGCACATAGTTGAAGTAGGCGGTCACCGCCACCTTGGACAGATGTACCCCGTCCGAGAGGGTATAGTCCTTTTTGGCCCAGCCGGTGGCGTCATCCCGCAGAACTTCGGTGGAATTGAGGAAGCGGTACCCGTCCTCCTCACACATCTGGACCAAGGCTGCGTTGTAGGCGTCCACCTGGACCATATCCAGACGGGTGTTTTCCCGCTGTTTGTCCAGGGGAGGGATGGCGCTCACAATGATCTCGGCGTAAGGCCAGGCCTCTTCAATGGCCTGCAGGCCTTCCCGGTAGGTTTTGATGAAGTTGGTGGCATCGGTGGAGGTGCCGCCCAGATTGTTGGTGCCGAAGCAGATGATGATCCGACGGGGTTTCAGCTTGGCCACCGCGTCGGGAATGGTGTACATCTGGCTGTCACCCTTGAACCGCTCACATTTCAGGGTGGTGATGGCGCCCACGCCCATGCTCACCACACCGATGTTGTTTTTCAGGGATGTGAAGGCGGTGCCGGTCTCATCGGCGTACATCATGTATCGTGCCGTGTTGGAATCGCCGATGAACAGGGTCTCCTCCACGTAGGACCGTCCGGCATCTTCGGTGGCGGGCAGGACGGTACCGTCGGCCACAGCGACGGGGTCGGGCGTCTGCAGCGGTTGTGATACAGTCATGGCCGTCTCGGCTGTCCGGGCAGTTTCAGGGCTGGCCGTGCCGGTTTCCTGTTTGGCACAGCCGGCTGCCAGACAAAATGCCAGACTGACGGCCAACACTTTGCAAAGGGAACGTTTCATGCCGCTTCTCCTCTCCGGGTTGGCAGGTTTGTAGGGAATGGCTTCATTTTACACCTGCCGGTGCAGCGCTGTAAACAGCAAAAAGGCGAAAAACGCGGTAAAGCGGTATGGTTCCGGCAAAGATTTACAATTTTCAGGGGAAATCTCTGTGAAAATAAAACAAAGGCTGCCCACGGCGTTGCCGCCGCAGGCAGCCCTGCAGCCGGGGATCAGACCCGCTGCTGCACAAACTGAATGAAGGTGTCCCGTTCCTTTTCGGTCACGGCGTTGATGACATACATCTGGTTGCCCATGTCCATGGCCAGAGCGTCAGGCAGGCGGTCGCACATTTTCATGCGGGCACCATAGCGCATCATGATCTGCTCATGGCTGTGCAGATACTTCACGCCGTCCCGGCGACCGGCATACACACAATAGTAGTGGGGACCGTTCAGGTCCAGATTGCGCACCTCGTCAAAGCAGACCATGTCGGCCCAGATCTGGTAGCAGTCCACGCTGTTGGCAAAGTTGATCATGTCCGGGGTGTATCCGCCGGCGGGGCGCATGTTCACTTCCAGGGCCACATAGTCGCCCTTTTTGCCAAGACCTTCCTTGTCCTCGTTCAGGCGGAAGAATTCGCAGTGGAAGAAGCGGCTCTTGGCGCCGAATGCCTTGATGGTGGCAAAACCAACCTTGCGCAGATTCTCCGGCACCCGTTTCTGGGTCCAGTAGGCCAGATCCCCCTGGGTGTTCACGATGTCCATGATGGGGGTGGGGAAGTAATTGCTGGTGTAGAACAAAGGCACACAGTGGCTGTCGGCCACACCGTCAAAGCTGACAATGGTGCCGTTGATGAACTCCTCCATAATGTAGGGCACTTCCGGGCGGGAGGCGTAGAAGTCCACCAGATCGTTTTCGTTCTCCAGCTTGTAGGTGGCTTCGGCACCGCAGCCGTTGTCCGGCTTGACAATGACCGGGTAGCCAACCTTTTTGATGAATTCCCTGGCCGCTTCCAGGGTGGATACCATGTGATGGCGTGCCACCGGCACGCCGGCAGCACGGTAGCTGTCCTTCATCTTGCTCTTGAACTTGATGCGCTGGATAAAGTCATTCTTGGCGCCGGTGTTGATGTTGAAATCGGTGCGCAGGGCGGCGTCCAGCTCCAGCCAGTATTCGTTGTTGCTTTCCACCCAGTCGATCTTGCCGTATTCATGGGTGAAGTACCCCATGGCGCGCACCATCTGGTCGTAATCCTCCAGGCTGTCTACCCGGTAGTATTCGGTCAGGGTGGCCTTCAGCTCATCGGGAATTTCCTCATAAGGGGCATCGCCGATGCCCAGCACGTTCACGCCGTTACGCTTGAGCCGGTCGCAGAAATTCCAGTAGGTTTTGGGAAAATGGGGTGAGATAAACACAAAATTCATTTTACAGATTCCTCCTCACTGAGGTCACACCGCCGCACCGCGGTGCCGCACATCACACAAAACGGTTGGCTTGGGAGTCATATTCAAACCCGGCTTCACGCAGGGCGTTGCACAGTTCGGTCCGATCCACGTTTTCTTCCGCGCAGAAATCGTCCAGACCGATATGCCGGTCGCGCAGCTGGGTATTGACATAACTGAACAGGATCACAGGGTCACGGGGCAACATCCAAAAAACCTCGCTTTCATCATGGCGCATTCGGACCTGCATATAGAAGAAAAAGCCGGCCACAAACCGTGACCGGCAATTTTTCCATCCAAATCAGACCGCGCGGGTGACCTTACCCGAGCGCAGGCAGCGGGTGCAGGCGTAGATATACTTCGGGGACCCATCCACGACAGCTTTTACGCGCTTCACGTTGGGGCTCCAGGTACGATTGCTCCGACGGTGGGAGTGGGATACCTTGATGCCGAACGCAACACCCTTGCCACAGCATGCACATTTGGCCATAGCTTGCACCTCCTTTAACATAGCTGTATTATCATAGCAAATCCCGCGGCAAATTGCAAGGGTTTTTTCAAAATATTGTAAAAATACTTGCCGGAAATCCGGGCTTTCCACAACGGCCCCACCCCAAAATGCGGGCCCACCCTTGTGCTGGGGGACAGGATACAGTATAATAACAAAGATAAGTCTGTGTCAAACAAGTGAGGAATTTGCCATGAACGGCCTGCTGGGCATCGGTGTTTTATATGATTACGCGGTTCGGGCTCTGGCGGTGCTCATCGTCATCCCGTTCCATGAGGCGGCTCACGCGCTGGTCAGCTGGCTGCTGGGGGACCCCACGGCCAAAAACGCCGGGCGCCTGTCCCTTAACCCGCTGCGCCATTTCGACCCGCTGGGCACGTTGTGCATGGTGCTGGGCGGGGTGGGCTGGGCACGCCCGGTGGGCATCGATCCCAGGCGGTTCCGTGATCCCAAGGTGGGAATGGCAGTGTCGGCGGCGGCCGGTCCTGCCTCCAACTTCCTGCTGGGGTTTGTTTGCACTATTTTATATAAGGTGGTCTGGTATGCCAGCCTGGGCCAGGCGCCGCAGCTGGTTATGGACTTTCTGTGGTATATGATCGCCATGAACATCAGCCTGGGCGTTTTCAACCTGATTCCGGTGCCGCCCTTTGACGGCAGCCGCATTTTCCTTCTGTTTTTGCCCCGCAGCCTGTATTTCCGGGTCATGCAGTATGAGCGGTACATTATGGCGGCAGTGCTGGTGCTGGTTTTGCTGGGGGTTCTGGACGGACCTCTGGGCTTTTTTGTCAACATTGTGTACCGGGCGTTCATGAACGCCACCGGGTTTGTGGAGGCCGCTTTCGGCCTGCTGTAAGAGGAATTTCGTTTTTCATGGAGAGCTTGACCTTTCACGTAGAAGATTTTGAGGGGCCGCTGGATTTGCTGCTGCATCTGGTGGGCAAGAATAAGATGAACCTCTATGACATCAACATCATGGAGCTCATCGATCAGTATACGGCGGCTATTGCCACCATGCAGCAGGACCGGATGGAAGTTTCCAGTGAATTCATCGACATGGCAGCGCATCTGGTACAGATGAAAAGTGCGCTGCTGCTGCCCCGCAGCCCCGAGGCTGAGCGGATGAAGGCGGAACTCACCGGCCGCCTGATTGAGTACAGCGTCTGTAAAAAGGTGGCGGCGGCTTTGGGAAGCCGGGCGCGGGATCTGTATACCGCTGTGCGTGCGCCCATGCCTCTGGAGGGGGCAGCGGAATACACCCGCCCCCAGGACCCGGACAAGCTGGTGCAGGCCTGGTTTAACCTGATGGGGCGCAGCCTGCGCCGCCAAAAACCCCGGCAGGAGCGGTTCGAGCCCCTGGTCACGGCGCCTTTTGTGTCGGTGGCCAGCCGGGTCGCCCATCTGCTGCGGGGTCTGCTGCGGGGCAGCCTGCACAGAATGGGGCAGCTGTTCAGCCGGGAAGAGAGCCGCAGCACCAACGTGGCTACATTTCTGGCCTTGTTGGAACTGATCCGCGCCGGACGCATCAAGGTGGATGATTCCGGCAGCCTGCAGATGGACCGTACCCGCCGTCCGCGGCAGAGAAAACACACAGCGGGGGAGGAAGCCGCCCATGAATGAACGACAGAAACTCGGTGCCATGGAAGCCATGCTCTTCGCCAACGGAGAACCGGTGGAAGCCGCCCGCCTGGCGGAGGCCATGCGGGTCACGCCGGAACAGGCTCAGGACCTGCTGCGTACCCTGCAGGGGGAATATGACGCCCGGGAAAGCGGCATGGTCCTTCTTCGCTTTGAAGGGGACCGCTGGCAGCTGACCACCCGCCCGTATTACGGGGATATCGTCAAACGGATTCTGGACACCCGCCACAATGCGCCCTTGTCACCGGCAGCTCTGGAAGTGCTGGCGGTCATCGCCTACAACCAGCCGGTCTCCCGCAGTTTCATCGAACAGGTGCGCGGGGTGGATTCCTCCTCCACCGTGGCCAAGCTGCTGGAGCGTGGACTGATCGAGGAGGCGGGACGCCTGGACCTGCCCGGCAAGCCGGTGGCCTTCCGGGTCACCGATACCTTCCTGCGTGTGTTCGGTCTGGGCAGTCTGGCCGATCTGCCGCCTTTGCATGAGGATGACCCCCAGGGCGGTTCGACGGAGGACGAACCCCGGCAGATGGAAATGGAGAATCTGGTATGACCGTTCTGTTGGGCACCCTGGTCCTGGTGGGCCGTGTGCTGCTGGTACTGATCCTGGTGGTGCTGGTCCTGGCCGTGGTGCTGTTGCTGGCGCCGGTGGGGCTGGCCGTCCGCTGGACGCCGGAATTCGGGATTGTGGTGCAGGCCTGTGCGGGACCGGTGCGGCGGATGCTGTACCCCTGGCGTCACCACCAGGAACCGCCCAAAAACAAGCCGGACAAAAAGGCGGAAAAACAACCGGCAAAGGCAGCCGCAAAACCGGTGTCGGCGCCCCCCGCCTCTGCCGTCCCGCCCGGGCGGCAAGCGCCGGAGGCCTCTGCCGCCGCTGTGCATCCGGCACCGTCCGCCTCCGGCCCGCAGTCGACACCGCAGGACAGCGGGGCCGCCGCCCCGGAGGGAGAACCCGAGCCGCCCTTGCCGCCTGTCGGCCCGGAGCCGGAAGAACTTACCCCCGGGGAGCAGGATGCCCTGTTGGGGGCTGCCCGCCTCTTCTTCGGGGCGCTGGCTCCCTACCGGGCCCGGCTGCTGAAGGGAGTGCAGGTGGACCGGCTGCAGGTTTTCTGGACGGTGACGGGGGAGGATGCCGCCGACACTGCTGTGGCCTACGGCCGGCGCATCGCGTTGAGCAACAATCTGCTCACCCTTGCCAGACAATATCTGACCATCCGGGCCCAGTCCCTACGTCTGGAACCGGATTTTACCGGAACCCTGGCCGAAAAACGGATTTTTTCTTGCCAAATCCGCACCAGGCCGTATATAATATTGATGATCCTGTTTTACCTGATGCGTCGGGATAAACAGGGACGCTCCCCGTTGGAGCAGATACAGGACAAGCTGGCCGCGCTGACCTGATCGGTGCGGATTGGTATACAGGAGGTAGGTTACTATGGCAGAACACCCGCTGCAGGGGATGATGGGCATTACCATGGACAAGGTCCGGGATATGGTGGATTCCTCCACCATCATCGGCGATCCCATCAAGGTGGATGAGGAGACCACCATCATTCCGGTTTCCCGGGTCACCTTCGGTTTTGCGTCCGGCGGTTCGGACGTGGGGGCCAACGCCAGCAAGCAGATGTTCGGCGGCGGTTCGGGCGCGGGGGTGTCCATCACCCCGGTGGCATTTCTGGTCATCAGCCCGTCCGGCGTGCGCACCGTGCAGCTGATGGAGCATGCCACCACCATCGACAACGCCATCGCCGCGCTGCCGGAACTGGTGGAAAAGCTGGCTTCCATGCTGGGCAAAGGCAAACCCAGCCAGGAGACCGCCAACGAAGCTGCCAAGGAGGCTTTTGCCCAGGCGGATGCATCCCAGAACTGACCCCTGACGGCCAAAAGGCGCCGGGGCCGGGGCATAGATACAAAACTAGACGGCGCAAGGCGGCTTCTGGCCACTTTGCGCCTTTTTGAAAGGATATTTTAAGTATGGCAGAACAACGTATTCAGAAAGTCCTCTCCGACCAGGGCATCTGCTCCCGCCGTGCAGCGGAGCGCATGATCGAGGAAGGCCGGGTCAAGGTCAACGGACATCCCGTCACTCTGGGGGACAAGATGGACCCGGATTTTGACAAGGTTTCCATCGACGGCAAAAATGTGCGCATCGTGCGCAAACGCAAATACATTTATATCATGCTGCACAAACCCCGGGGCTTCCTCACCACCGCCTCGGATGAACGGGGCCGCAAGACGGTGATGGATCTGGTCAAGGGAGTGGGCCGCCGGGTATACCCCGTGGGCCGCCTGGACAAGGACAGCGAGGGCCTTCTGCTCATGACCGACGACGGTGCCTTTGCCAACCTGCTGACCCACCCTTCCGGCGGGGTAGGCAAGCTGTACCGGGTCACCGTGCGCCCCCATGCCACCGAGGAACAGATCGTCAAGATGGCCAGCGGCGTGGTGCTGGACGACGGCGTCAAAACCGCCCCGGCGGTGATCCATGTGGTCACCGATGAGCCCAATCGCACTGTGCTGGAGATCACCCTGCATGAGGGCCGCAACCGCCAGATCCGCCGCATGTGCGAAAGTGTGGGCCTGGAAGTCATCCGGCTCAAGCGCAGCGCCGAAGGCCCGGTGAAGCTGGGCATGCTGGCCCCCGGCGAATGGCGGGAACTCAAGCGCTCGGAAGTCACGGCCCTGCGCAATGCTGCCACCAAGTCCGGCAGCGGGAAAAAGAAGGACTGACCCGGATCATTTCTGCAAAAAAATACCAAAAAAACCGCGCAATTTGAACAAAATCCACTTGTCCCACCGAAAATAAAGTAGTATAATCATTGCATATGGCATTGTGAAAACCATACTGCTAGCGATACAGGAGGTCACTAAATGGCTGCAAAGAAACCTGGCAAGGCAGAGCTCCTTGCCGCATTTTTTGACGATGGGAATTATACCGCGCTGTTTGCCGACGGCCCGGTCAGCGCCGCATACGGTTGTGCGGGCGGCCAGAGCGTGTACGCCGTGATGCAGGACGGTCGTCCCGTCGATGTGGATGACATTGAAAAGAATATCCGTGTGCTGAACATGGCCGCCGAGACTGGCGCCCCGGTCGTCACTTTCTACAACTCCACCGGCGCCTGCCTGGAGAGCGGCCTGGCCCTGCTGAATGCCAACTCCCGCCTGATGGCCCAGATCGCCCGGGTGTCCGGCGTGGTGCCCCAGGTAGCTGTGGTCACCGGCACCTGTGCCGGGTCTTCTGCCGTGCAGGCGGCTGCTGCCGACCTGTGCGTGATGAGCAAGGACGCCGAGTTGTTCCTCAATGCCCCCTTTACCAGTGAGGACAAGGTTGCCATTGCCGGCACTGCTGAATTTGCTGCCCGCGCCGGTGTGGCTGCGGTTCTGGCTGATGACGACCTGCAGGCCGCCAAGAAGGCGGCGGCCATTGTGGCGCTGCTGCCCTCCAACAACCTGGCCGGCCCGGCGGTGTTTGATTTTGCCGCTCCCGGCAAGCCGCTGGACCTCAATAAATATGAACCCGCTGCCGCGGCCGCTTCGCTGGCCGATGAAGGCAGCCTGGTGGAACTGTATGCCGGGTACGGCAAGGCCGTGTACACCGCTCTGGGCACCGTGGGTGGCGCCGCTGTGGGCGTTGTGGCCACCGCCAAGAGTGCCATCAACCACCATTGCACTGCCAAGGCGGCTCGTTTCATCCGCCTGTGTGATGCCTACAGCATCCCGGTGCTGACCATCGTCAACACTGACGGCTTCGTCCGCAGCGAGGGCGACGACATGGCCGGTGGTATCCGTCAGGCCGCCCGTATGGCCGGTGTGTACGCCGAAGCCACCACCGTCAAGGTGGCTGTGCTGGCCGGGGAAGCCGTAGGCCCCATCTACACCGTCTTTGCCGCGTCCGCCGACTGGCGCATTGCGGTGGAAGGCTGCACCGTTGCCCCGCTGGCACCGGAAACCGCGGTCAGCGTCCTGTATAAGGATGAGATCTACGCCGCCGAGAATGTGGAAAAAGCCACCAAGGCCAAGGCGGACGCCTACAAGGCGGAAGTCTGCAGCGCAGCCGCTGCCGTGGCCGCCGGTTCCGCCGACGCCGCCGTGGCGCCTGCCGGTGTGCGTGCCGCTGTGGCCCAGGCACTGGATATGCTGGCCAGCAAGCGCGCGGTGCGCCTGGCCAAGAAGCATGGCAATATCACCCTGTAACATCACACGATCATACATACCAAGGAGGACTCTGTCATGAAACATCTCACCGTTACCGTCAACGGCGTTGCCTATGATGTGACTGTTGAAGAAACCGCCGGCGGCCCTGTGGCCCCCGCTGCCCCTGCCGCTCCGGCTCCTGCCGCCAAGCCCGCTGCCCCGGCGCCCGCCGCCGCTCCGGCTCCCGCGCCTGCCGGTGCGGCCGGTGCCGTCACCGTTTCCGCTCCCATGCCCGGCAACATCCTGGATGTGCGCGTCCAGCCCGGTGCCTCCGTCAAGGCCGGCGACACCCTGATGATCCTGGAAGCCATGAAGATGGAAAATGAGATCTCGGCGCCCCAGGACGGCACCGTTGCCAGCGTCAATGTGCGCAAGGGCGATACGGTGGCTTCCGGCGACGTGCTGTGCACCATGAACTGAGCCCTTCGGCAGTTTGAAAAAGAGGTGAATCAGATTGGCTAAAAAACCCATTCAGATCACGGAAGTTGTGCTGCGCGACGCCCATCAGTCGCTGCTGGCCACCCGTATGACCATCGACGAGATGCTCCCCATCCTCAAGACGATGGA
>CALWNO010000040.1 GCA_944382785.1 uncultured Gemmiger sp.
GTCCCGTGTGGGGCATGGCGGTCTTTTTTTGCCCGGGCGGCTATGCCGCCCGATGGCGCACAGCGCCATGCAAAAAAGCAACGCGCAGCGTTGTTTCCGAAATCGGTCGGCCGCGAAAAGCGGCCCATGGCCCGGGGCAGCAGCCCGGAAAGCCTCACCTGTGTAAGGGGAGGTGCCGCGCAGCGGCGGAGGGGTTGTAAACCCTGCCCTGTTTTATGTTTCGGAGAATCTGGCGGGCGGGTGCCTGCCGGGAAGCTGTCGCTTTTTGGCGTCAAAAAGCGACGGAAAAACCGCCACCGTTTCGATGCGGTGGACGCCGACCAGGGCTGCGGCCCTGGACCCGGGGTGTGCGGCCACCTGACGACGGCCTACTCAGGTCCTGGGGGACCTGAGCAAGGAAGATTTTTTAAAAGCCATAAGAGGAAGTCTGTCGCAACCCATGGTCTGCCCTTAGCAGCTGTTGTTGGGAAATGGTTTTAAAATTTTTCCTTGTTCACCGGCCCCCAGGCCGGTGAATAGGCCGTCGTCAGGTGGCCGCATCTTGGGGTCTGGGGCCGCAGCCCCAGCCGGCGGCCGCCGCATCGGAACGGCGGGACTTTTCGCTTCCTTTTGGTCACAAAAGGAAGGACTTCCCCGCAGACTCTTGTCTGCCAGAAAGCACCCAACCAACCAAAAAGAAAACCAGCCGCCTTCCGGCAAAAGCTGCCCTTTTCCGCCGCGGCCCCTTGCCAAAACGGCATGGCCGCGTTATAATTAAGTTTCAGCAAATAAGATTCCACCAAAAGGGGATAGAGAGTTATGGAAACGATGGGCAACCTGCGCCGCACCAACTACTGCGGCGAAGTCAGCCTGGCCGATGCGGGCAAGGAGATGACCGTCTGCGGTTCGATCGCCCGCGCCCGTGACAAGGGCGGCATCATCTTTGCCGACCTGCGGGACACCACCGGCATTCTGCAGATGGTCTTTGATGAGGACACCCCCAAGGACGTCTTTGCCAAGGCCGAAAGCCTGAAAAGTGAATATGTGGTCATTGCCCGGGGCACCCTGCGGGAGCGCGCCGCCAAGACCGATAAGATTTCCACCGGTGATGTGGAGCTGTATGTGAGCGAGCTGCGGGTGCTGAGCGAAGCCCAGACCCCGCCCTTCGAGATCCGGGACGGCATCAACGTCAATGACGATCTGCGCCTGCGCTACCGGTATCTGGATCTGCGCCGCCCGTCCATGCACGAGCCCATCGTCATGCGCTCCAAGATCTGCCAGGTGGTGCGCAGCTACTTCTACGATCAGCATTTCTGCGAGATCGAGACCCCCACCCTGATCAAGTCCACCCCGGAAGGTGCCCGTGACTATTTGGTGCCCAGCCGTGTGCAGCCTGGCCACTTCTACGCCCTGCCCCAGAGCCCCCAGCTGTACAAGCAGATCCTGATGCTGTCCGGCTTCGACCGCTATTTCCAGATCGCCCGCTGCTACCGGGACGAGGACCTGCGCGCCGACCGTCAGCCGGAGTTCACCCAGATCGATGAGGAACTGTCCTTCGTCACCGAGGACGACATCATGACCATCAACGAGGGTCTGATCAAGCGTCTGTGGAAGGAGATCCTGAACATCGAGGTGGCCACTCCCTTTGTGCGCATGCCCTGGGACGAGGCCATGAGCCGTTTTGGTTCCGACAAGCCGGACACCCGCTTCGGCCTGGAGATCCAGGACGTGAGCAGCGTCTTTGCCGGCACCGGGTTCAAGCCCTTCGCCGATGCCCTGGCCGCCGGCGGCACCATCCGTGCCATCAACGCCAAGGGTATGGCTGACCGCCTGACCCGCAAGAACATCGACAAACTGGGCGAGGTCGCCAAGACCTACGGCGCCAAGGGCCTGGCCTACAGCCGCCTGACCGCCGAGAGCACCTCCTCCAGCTTTGAGAAGTTCCTCACCGAGGAGGAGAAGGCCGCCCTGTATCAGGCCCTGAACGTGGAGACCGGGGACGTGCTGTTGCTGGTCAGCGACACCGACTGGGTCCGCGCCTGCACCGCCCTGGGCCAGGTCCGCCTGGAGATGGGCCGCAAGTACGACCTCATCGACAAGGACGCCTTCAACTTCCTGTGGGTGGTGGACTTCCCCCTGTTCGAGTACAGCGAGCAGGAAGGCCGCTGGATGGCCATGCACCATCCCTTCACCATGCCCAAGCCGGAAGACCTGGACAAGGTGGAGAGCGACCCCGGTGCCTGCCGTGCCCTGGCCTATGACATCGTGCTCAACGGTGTGGAGCTGGGCGGCGGTTCCATCCGCATCAATGACCCTGCCCTGCAGGACCGCATGTTCCGCGCCCTGGGCTTCACCGAGGAGAAGGCCCGCGCCAGCTTCGGCTTCCTGATGGATGCCTACAAGTACGGTGCGCCCCCGCATGGCGGTATGGCCTACGGCCTGGACCGTCTGGTCATGCTTATGCTGAAGAAGGATTCCATCCGGGATGTCATCGCCTTCCCCAAGGTGCAGAACGCCGGCGAACCCATGTCCGGTGCGCCTGACGTGGTGGACCCCAAGCAGCTGCAGGACCTGTCCATCGCTCTGGTGGACAACCACTGAATAACTGAATAAGGACCCGCCGCCGGGTGGGTTATACAAAACGCTGGGCTTTGCGTCGTAGGCCATTGAAGACGCGAAGCACCGGCGTTTTTTGTATGTTTGGCCCGGTGCGGGGACAGACTGACAAACAAAAGGAGGCAAAACCATGAACCATACAAATCCGACCCTGCGGGCCGAATTCGGCCGCTATGCGGTGCTCAGCGTGCTGGGCATGATGGCGATGTCCTGCTACATTCTGGCGGATACCTTCTTTGTGGCCCAGGGGTTGGGCAGCGAGGGCCTGGCCGCCCTGAACCTGGCCATTCCTGTCTATAACGTGATCCACGGCATCGGCCTGTTGCTGGGCATGGGCGGGGCCACCCGATTCTCGGTGCTCAAAAGCCAGAATGCCGACCGCCAGGCCAACGAGGTCTATACCCACACCCTGGGTATGGCCGCTGCCGCGGCAGCGGTGTTTGTACTGGCCGGCCTCACCGTTCCCGGTACCCTGGCTACCCTGCTGGGGGGCACCGGCACCGTCCACACCATGACCACCACCTACCTGCGGGTGTTGCTGCTCTTTGCCCCGGCCTTTTTGCTCAATGACGTGCTGCAATGCTTCATGCGCAACGACGGCGCCCCCCACCTGTCCATGGCCGCCACCGTCACCGGCAGTCTGGCCAATATCGTCATGGACTACATCTTCATCTTCCCCTGCGGGCTGGGCATCCTGGGCGCGGTGCTGGCCACCGGCGTGTCCCCGGTCATCGGCATCCTGATCCAGGCACCCCACTGGGCCAACCCCCACTGCGGCTTCCGCCCGGTACCCTGCCGCCCCCGGCGCCGCACCGTCACCCATATTGCGGCTTTGGGCGTGCCCTCTTTGCTGGAACAGCTCTCCGGGGCGGTGGTCATGGTCACCTTCAACTTCCTGATCCTGCGCCTGGCGGGCAACACCGGCGTGGCGGCCTACGGGGTGGTGGCCAACCTGTCTTTGGTGGTGCTGGCGGTGTATTCCGGTCTGGCCCAGGGTATGCAGCCCCTGGTCAGCCGGGCCTGGGGCCACGGACAGCGCCCCGACCTCTTCCGGCTGCTGCGCTACGCTTTGCTGAGCATGGCGGCGGTGACGGTGGTCCTCTATCTGGGTATCTTCGCCTGGGCCGGGGGCATCGCCGCGGCCTTCAACAGCGAGGGGGACCCCACCCTGCAGGCCATTGCGGTGCAGGGACTGAAACTCTACTTCCTGGGTGCCATCTTTGCCGGGGCCAATGTGATCCTTTCCATCTGGTTCACCTCGGTGGAGCGCCCGGCACCCGCCCAGGCCATCTCCCTGCTGCGGGGGCTGTTTGTCATTGTGCCGGTGGCCCTGATCCTGGCTTTCGCCTTCGGCATGACGGGGGTGTGGCTGGCCTTCCCGGTGAGCGAGGCTCTGGTCAGCGCTGTGGGCTGTGGGCTGTTTTTCCGCAGCCGGGGCAGTCTGTATCCGCCCTCCCGCCAAACCCCGTAACAAACAAAATAAAACCGCCACCGCGGCTGTATAGCTGCGGGGGCGGTGCTGTTTCTGGGCAAAACTCAGTATTTCGGGGTGCCGCTGTCCTGGGGAGGCGTTTTTTCCTCCTGGGGCTGTTCCGGAGTGGGGGTGACGGGGTAGGTGTAGGCAGTCTGGCTGCGGGCGGCCTGACGGGCAACGGCCTTGGCTTCCCGGCGGGCACGGCGGGCGGGCCGGGTGACCAGCAGCACGATCACAACCACCGCCGCCAGAATCACCAGCGGCCAGATGGTCACAATAGCCAGCACGGTGCCCTGGACAAAGTCCACAAAGCCTTCCCAGCCGTCCCCGAAGGCCCGGCCCACTTTTTCCCCGAAGGTGACGGGGGTCACCGGGGTCAGGGTGGCCACCTCGTACAGGCTGATGTACACGGTGGAGTAGCTCACCTGGTCGTCCATGGCCCGCAGCTGGCGGGTGTAGCTTTCGATCTCATACTGCACATCCGAAAGCTGGCTTTCGATCTCCAGCAGGTCAGCGGTGGTCTCGGCGGAAGCGGCCAGGGCGTTGAGTCGGTCCCGCTGGTTTTCCAGGGCGGCCAGCCGGGCCTGCACGTCCACATACCCGGCGGTGATGTCGTTGGCATCCTCGCTTAAGTACCGCTGGCTGCCGGTCTTTGCGGCGGCTTCCAGAAAGGCCCGGTAGTTGTCCGCCGGCACCCGCACGGTGCAGTCCAGACTGCGGCTCTGGTATTCGGCGCTGCCATCCTGGCTGCTGTGCTCCAGATACCCTCCCTGGGCCTCCACCGCGTCCATCAGGGCGGTGCGGGCGGCGTCAAAATCGGTGGCTTCCAGCTCCAGGCTGGCGGTGTAGATGATCTTGCGGGCGCTTTCGCTGGTGGCGCCGGGGTCCAGGGTCACGGTTCCGGAACCTTCCCCGGCTTCGGCGCTGTCGGCGGTGCTGCTGGAATTCAGGCTTTCCTCCGGCGCGGTGGCAGCTGTGGTGGATTCGGAAAAATCGGCAGCGGTATTCCCGCCGGAGGCCCCGCAGGCGCTCAGGGCCAGGAGCAGGGTCAGGGCGGTGAGGACGGCGGCCAGGCGGGCGGAGATGGTGACACGTTTCATGGAAATTCCTCCTTTCCGGAATCTTTTCTTCTATCACCAGTATAACACGGAAAAGACCGCCGTACGTTACAAATTGATGCCAAAAACAAAGCGGGAACGCCGCTTTTCGGCGTTCTCGCTAAAGTTTTCTCTTGTTTTTCAGCCCTTTTGACCAAGGACCTTGATGTCCTCGTTGTCCGCGAAGGCCACAGCGTTGAACCCGGCGGCCTCCAGGGTACCGAACTGCTTGCCCAGCTTCTTGGCCTGGGCCAGGACGGTCACGTCGTAGTCGGCGCGCAGCCGCTCGGCTTTGGTCAGCACGTCGGCAAAGTCGGCTTCCGGCAGATAGAGCAGAGCCAGCTTGGGCTTGGCGCCGGGAATGGCGTAGCCCTGCTCCAGCAGAATGCCGCAGACCCGCTCAAACCCGATGGAGAAGCCCACGGCGGGCACCGTCTGGCCGATGAACTTGCCTACCATGTTGTCGTACCGGCCACCGCCGGCCACAGCTCCGGAGAACTGGGGGCAGGTGACCTCAAACACCATGCCGGTGTAGTAGCCCTGGCCGCGAACCAGGCTGGGGCAGTAGGCGATGCCGTACCGTCCGGCGGCCAGCTTTTCGGCGGTGGACAACACATACCGCAGGTCGGCGGTGAGCTCAGGGCCCTTCTCGCCGCAGGCGGCGGTGACGGCCTCCAGGCTGAAGTCGCCCCCGCGCAGGAAGGCGTCCAGGGCAGCGACGGCTTCGGCGGGGAACCCCTTTTCCTCCAGCTCGCCCCGCACCCCGTCGGCGCCGATCTTGTCCAGCTTGTCAAAGCTGATGCAGACCGAATCCAGGGTGTCCTCGGCAAAGCCCATGCCGGCCAGCATGGCCCGCAGGATGCGGCGGTCGTTGATGTTCACGGTGAAGCCGGAGAAGCCGATGCGCAGCAACGCCCGGGCGGTTACGTCGATGAGTTCCACCTCGGCGTTGGGGCTGGCATCGCCCAGAATGTCAATGTCGCACTGGACGAACTCCCGCAGGCGGCCCTTCTGGGGACGCTCGGCCCGGTAGACCCGGTCGGTCTGGATGACCTTGAAGGGATGGGGCAGGGAATTGCGGTTGGCCGCGTAGTAGCGGGAGAGGGGCAGGGTCAGGTCGTACCGCAGGCCCATGTCCGAAAGCTGGGCCTCATCCCCGCTGCGCAGGGCGGCGGCCAGCTTGTCGCCCCGCTTGAGCACTTTGAAGATCAGGTTCAGGTTGTCGCCGCCGTCGCTCTTGTCCAGGTTCTCCATGTCCTCCAGGATGGGGGTGGAAATGCGCTGGAACCCGGCAGCACGGTAGGTGGCCAGGATCTCGGCCTGGATGTGGTCGCGCAGGGCCTGCTCTTTGGGCAGCAGATCCCGCATGCCTTTCAAGGGTTGGGTTTTCATAGCTTGGCAGCTCCTTATCTTGTATAAAATGTCCGCGCCGTGCGCGGGAAATGGCGGTTCCGCGGCGGTTTGCCGCGCTGTACTGTATATCATAGCCCCCGGGCGGTGGGTTTGTCAACCGAAAGGCGGCTTACCGGCGGGGAATTTCCGCCCTTGTGGCGGGGAATACTGAAAGGAAATAAAGGGGGCGGAACTGTGAAGCAGAAGAAGGGAGCGCCGCACATCCTGGCGGCGGGGGCGGCGGTGCAGCTGCTCACCGGCATCCCGGCGGCGTGGGGGGTGTTCCAGCGCCCGGTCATGGAGGAATACGCCTTTACCCGGGCCCAGGCCAGCATGGTCTTTGCGGTGCTGGTGGCGGGCTACGGGGTAGGGTGTGCCATCGGCGGGCTACTGCAGGACGCCAGAGGCCCCCGTTTTGCCGCAGGTTGGGGCACCCTGCTCATGGGCGGGGGATTCCTGCTGGCAGCGGTATCCCCGGCGGGCAACGCCCCCTTGTTCCTGCTGGCGTACAGCGTGCCGGCGGGGGTGGGCAGCGCCTTCCTGGCCCCGGCGGTGCTGGCCTGCGCCCAGAAATGGTACGCCGACCGCAAGGGCCTGGCCACCGGGGTCACCGGGGCGGCCATGGGCCTTTCGGGGGCCTTTCTCACCCTGTTCGTGCGGGGCATTGGGGGAAGGTTTGGCATGCGGGTCTGCTTCGGCGCCCTGGGGGCGGTGATCCTCACCGTCTGCGGGGCCGGGGCGGCGGTACTGAAAGACCCGCCCCCCAAACCCGGGGCCCCGGCGGGCACAGCCGCCGACCTGCCCCCCAGGGCCATGGTGCGCACGGTGCAATACAGGCTCTGCCTGGCGGGGGTAGCCCTGGCCTCGCCCCCAGTGCTGCTCTTCAGCCCGGATCTTTTACAGATCGCCACTGACCGGGGCATGGCGGAAAACCTGGCACCCCTGTGTGTGGTCATCGGGGCGGCGGCCTCGGCGGCGGGACGGCTGGCCTGCCCGGCTCTCAGCGACAAGGCCGGGCGCAAGCCGGTGCTGTACGGGGTGTATGCGGGGCTGGGCATCGGGTCGGTGCTTTTCGCCCTGGCCCAGAGCTGGTGGGTGGCCGCCGCCTACGCCCTGCTGACCTTCTTCTACTCCGGCGGGGCGGCGGTGCAGCCTTCCCTGAACACCGACCTCTTCGGGCTGCGCCACGCCGGGGTCAACTATGGGTTCCTGGCTCTGGGCATGAGCGCCGGCAGCCTGCTCAGCTATGCAGGCAGCCAGCTGCTGCCCATGGGAGCCCGTCACTGGGCGGCGGCGCTCAGCGCGGCGGCGGGGCTGGTCTGCTTCCTACTTGTAAAACCTTTGTGTCAAAACGGTACAACGGTTGCAAAAAAAGCCACAGGAAGGTAAAATAGCAAGGTGACCCCACCGGGCCCGGCCCGGCGGTCGCCTACTTTTTTGCCAATTTTACAGGAGGTCTTCCTTTTCATGCCCAAGCATTCCAAAGCTGCCCGGGAACGCCAGCAACAGCAGGACCTGGCCCAACTGACGGCATCCACCGCCACCGCCCTGCTTACGGCGGTGCTGTGTGTGTTTCCTTTATATATTGATCGATTCTCCAACCTGGGCCTGACCAAGTTTTCCGGCGGGTTCACCCTGATCCTGCTCTTTGCCGCCGCCCTGGGGTCCTGCCTGCTCATCGGCGGCAAGGTCCCGGCAGGCCGCTTTGCCGGAAAGGACAAGGGGCTTTTCTGGCTGGGGGCCTTTGCCCTCACCGGGCTGGTGGCCACGGCGGCCTCCATCACCCCGGTGTCCTCCCTGTGGGGGCTGGCGGGCTACTACGGCGGGTATGCCCTGGTGCTCATCACCGCCCTGGCCTATCTCCTGGTCCGTGCCTTTGCCCGGGGCACCGACGTGAATTTCCTCTTTTTCGGGGTGGGGGTCACGGCTTCCATCGTTACGGTGCTGTATGTGCTCAACATCTTCAACATCGACCTTATCGGCACCTACCGGGACACGGCGGTGGTGGAGCGGGCCCAGTTCTTCTCCACCCTGGGACAGAAGGACTTCAACGCCGGATTCTTTGCCATCGCTCTGCCCATCGTCTTTTATGCCTGGCTCACCGCAAAAGGCCGCGCCCAGAACATCGCCTACGGCATTCCCATGGTCTTTGGCGGGCTGGCCCTGGCGGTGGTGGACGCCGAAGCTCTGACCCTGGGGGTGGTGGCCGCTGCCATGGTGCTGGTCTGCCACAAGAACTTCGATACCCGCATGGTGCGCCGGGGCGCCCTCATCGGGCTGGCTTTCTTTGCCTGGGCGGCCTGGATGCACTATATGCGGGCCACCGTCTACACCCAGGGCGGCCGGTCCCTGCTGTCCCATTTCGGGGATTGGCAGCTGGCGGTGCCGGGTATGGTGTTCTGTGCCGCCGTGTGGGGGCTGCTGTACTGGCGGGCCCGGCGGGGCAAGGCGGAGCGCAGCCTGTACATTCCGGGCCGGGTGCTGACCGCCGTCTGTGTGGGGGCGGTGGCGGTGCTCTTCCTGCTGGCCAACCTGTGGGACGGGTTCCCCTCCCTGGGCAAGCTGGACCAGTACCTGGTCTTTAACGATGACTGGGGCACCTACCGGGGGACCGGATGGCGGGCGGCCTGGGGCACCTGGAGCAGCGCCCCCTGGTGGCGGCTGCTGCTGGGCTACGGCCCCGGCACCATGCACAAGGCCATGGTGGCCTGGGCGGGGGATGCCCTCACCGACCGGATGAACACCTTCTACGCCGCCCATAACGAGTACCTGGAACAGCTGCTCACCACCGGCATCCTGGGCCTGGTGGCCTGGGTGGGCTTTGTGGCGGCGCATCTGCGCCGGGGATTCCGGGCCTGGAACCGCCCCGGCGCGGCCCCGGTGCTGCTGGCCTTGTGCAGCTACCTGGTGCAGGCCATAGTGTCCATCCGGGTGTCCATGCTCTTCCCCCTGGTGATGGTCCTCTTCGCCCTGCTGTGGGTGCTGGGGACCCCTCAACCGGCGGAGGAAACCCCTGCCGCACCCACCGGGGCGCCCTGGCTGCGGTATACCGAGATCACCCTGTTTGCGGTGATCATGATGGCCCTGGCGGCACCCCTGTCTCACGTGGTGCTGTTCTTCCTGTTCTGAATTGCATATGAAAATGCGGTGGCTCGCCGGGAATTTTCCCGGCGGGCCGCCTTTTTTGCGGGATTGACCTGTCTGCCGCATAAACCCACCCTTTCCCGCCCAAAATTTCCGTGCAGGGGTTGCATCCTGCGGGGAGATCGGGTATACTACAGTTGGTTAGAGATAACTAACTAAAAACGATACCCGCCCGCCTCCCCAAAGGCCGGGCGTTCAGGAAAGGAAGGTATATATCATGAAAATCCTCACCATTGAAAAGGTCCTGGGCCGTCAGATCATCGACTCCCGGGGCAATCCCACTGTGGAGGCGGAGGTCCGGCTGGCCGACGGCACCGTGGGCCGGGGCGCAGCCCCCAGCGGCGCCTCCACCGGCGAATTTGAGGCCCTGGAACTGCGGGACGGGGACAAGTCCCGGTTCGGCGGCAAGGGGGTGACCAGGGCGGTGGAGAACATCAACACCGTCATCAACGATGCCCTCACCGGGATGGACGCCTCGGACATCTATGCTGTCGACGCCGCCATGATCGCCGCCGACGGCACAAAGGATAAATCCAACCTGGGTGCCAACGCCATCCTGGCCGTGTCCATTGCCTGCGCCCGGGCCGCCGCCACGGCGCTGGACATCCCCCTCTACCGGTTCCTGGGCGGCGTCAACGCCAACCGGCTGCCGGTGCCCATGATGAACATCCTCAACGGCGGTGCCCACGCGGCCAACACGGTGGATGTGCAGGAATTCATGATCATGCCCGCCGGTCTGCCCTCCTTCTCCGAAGGTCTGCGCGCCTGCACCGAGGTCTTCCACGCCCTGCAGGCTCTGCTCAAGAGCCGGGGCCTGGCCACCGCCGTGGGGGATGAGGGCGGTTTTGCTCCCGACCTGTCCAGCGATGAGGAAGCCATCCAGGTCATTCTGGAGGCCATCGAGCAGGCGGGCTACACCCCCGGCAGGGATTTTGTGCTGGCCATGGACGCCGCCGCCAGTGAGTGGAAGAGCGGCAAAAAGGGAGAGTACAGGCTGCCCAAATGCGGCAAGACCTACACCTCCGCCGAGCTGGTGGACCACTGGAAGGACCTGACCGAAAAGTATCCCATCTGGTCCCTGGAGGACGGCCTGGACGAGGAAGACTGGGAAGGCTGGCAGCTGCTGACCAAGGAACTGGGCGGCAAGGTCCAGCTGGTGGGGGACGACCTCTTTGTCACCAACACCGAACGCCTGGCCAAGGGCATTGCGCTGGGCTGCGGCAACTCCATCCTCATCAAGCTCAACCAGATCGGTTCGGTGTCCGAGACGCTGGAGGCCATCAAGATGGCCCACAAGGCCGGGTACACCGCCATCTCCTCCCACCGTTCCGGCGAAACCGAGGACACCACCATCGCCGACCTGGCCGTGGCCCTGAACACCTGCCAGATCAAGACCGGTGCTCCCAGCCGCAGCGAGCGGGTGGCCAAGTACAACCGCCTGCTGCGCATCGAAGAGCAGCTGGGTGCAGCAGCGGCATATCCGGGATTCGGCGCCTTCAACCTCCGGCGCTGAAAACCATTCACCCGTGAAAAAATAACAGGAGGCCCTGCTTGTTTCTTGAGGGAGCAGGGCCTCTTGGTTTGTGCGAAAATAACGAACTACAGCTTGACATTGAGCAGGTCATCCACCATAATAAAAAAAGAGTATTGATTTTATGGCGGAGGAGAACCCGTTTATGACCGATTTCTGTGGGATGACCCGGCAACTGTGGCACATTTATCTGTTTCACCGTACGCCAGAGGATTTCACCCGCCTGTATCCCCTCATTGACCCGGCCTGCGTGGTGATCGGCACCGGAAAACACGAGTTCTATACCTCCGGCGAAAGACTGCTGCAGGCGCTGAACGAGGAATGCTCCCAGGCCGAGCAGATCGAGTTTGTGCTCATGGACGAATGGTACCAGGACTGCCCCCTGGGCCCGGATACCCACCTGGTTTACGGCGGGTTTCATGTCCGGGACGGTCAGGACGACGCGGGCGTGGACATGGACGTGCGGTTCAGTGTGGTGTATGCCCGGCGGGAGGACGCCTGGAAGATCGTGCACATCCACCAGTCGGTGCCCTGCCGGGAGCAGGCTTACGGGGAGATCTATCCCAAAACCCTCAGCGAGAAGATCCGGGAGACCCAGCGGCTGGCGGCCCGCATGACCGAACTGGCCAACACCGACCCGGTGACCGGGCTGTACAACCATCGGGCGTTCTTTGAGCAGTGCGAAGCCCGGCTGAACCAGGGGCCGCTCTATCTCATGGTGCTGGACCTGGACGATTTCAAGCAGGTCAACGATACCTTCGGGCACCTGGCCGGGGACGAGGTGCTCAAGCAGGTGGGGCGTCTGCTTTATGAAGCCACCCGCCGGGTGGATGTGCTGGGCCGGGTGGGCGGCGATGAGTTCGCGGTGCTTTGCCCGGGCGTCACCAGTGACGATATTGCCGTGCGCATTGCCCAGCGGATCATCGGCAAGGTCAACGAAAGTGCCGGGGCCACCATCGGGCGGCCGGTGCACATCTCCATCGGCATCTCGCCCAAACAGCCGGACGATACGGTGCGGGCTCTGTTCCAGCGGGCGGATGAGGCGTTGTACGCGGCCAAACACAAGGGCAAGAACGCCTGCTGCGTATATGCGCCCACCCTCTGACGGTCCGGTACAATTTTCATACAGCGGTTTCGGGATCGATGCAAAGGCACCGGTCCTTTTTTGCTTTTTTGGGAAAATATGGGAGCGGAGATGAGACTTTCCGTCCGGTTTCAGCGTAATTGAGAATGAAGGCGGAAAAAGCGGTGGAAGCTGTAACATTTGCCCGGCAAATGCCACTGAATAGGTAAGCAGCCCGATTATTTTGTCACAAACGGAAACAAGTCGGACACAAAACACCGCTATACTACCAATCATACAGCGGGTCATGCCCGCCCAAACGGTTCAGGAAGTACAAAAGAGGTGACCCCCATGCCCCGGCAACAGCCCACATCCCAGGCAAGCAGGATTCAGTATCGCCGTCCTCAGGCATCCCGGTCCCGCCGCGCGCCAAACACAGCGGGGGCGGCCCGTGCCGGATATCCAGCGCAGCGGACCCGGGGGGATTGGTATGCCCTGCGCCGCCGTCGCCGCCGCAACCGGCGCCTGGCCCGGCTGGGTGTGCTGGCAGCCCTGGCCTGTGTGGCGGCTGCGGCAGTGTTCTTCCTGCTGCCGTCGGTGCAGAATCTGCTGACGCCCAAGCCGGAAAAACCCACCGCTGAAGTACTCGTTGCCGCCAAGGCGGTGGCCGCCCCGGAAGAATCCTTGCCCATCGTGGCCATTGACCCGGGGCACGGCGGAGTGGACCGGGGTACCGAAGGTCCGGGGTTCGGGGAATACGAGATGACCTGGCGCACGGCCAACGACCTGGCCGACCTGCTGGAAGCGGACGGCCGGTTTACTCCCTACCTGACCATCACCGAGGAGGAAAGCCAGAACCCGGACACGGCCCGCATCAAACCCAGTGAGCGGGCCCAGCGGGCCGCCGCCCAGGGGGCGCAGCTGTTGCTGTCTATCCACGGTAACTCCGATGTCAGCGCCAGTACCTCCGGATATGAGTGTTACGCCATCCCCCCGGGCAGAGCCAACCACGAGGAAAGCCTGCGGTTTGCCCATTGCCTGACCCAAGGGTTTGGTGCGCTGGGCCAGCGGCTGCGGGGCCTGGACGGGGTGCGGTACTTATATTACGGCGACAACGATGAAAAGCTGCTCTACGAATCCGATGATACCACCGTCCACGACGATCCCACCTTCGGCGTGCTGGAATACGCCCAGTGCCCGGCGGTGCTGTCCGAGCAGTGCTTCCTGACCAACAGCGCCGATGTGGACCTGTTGGCGGACGAGGACGGCTGCCAGCGGGCCGCCCAGCTTTATTATGAAGCCATCTGCAGCTGGTTCAATCTGGAACCCAACCAATAAACGACATTCCCGCATAACGCGCTTCTTTTTCTGTGTGGCCGGGGAAGTCCCCCAACCATCCCCGGCAAAAGCCCTCCGTGACGGACAACACGGAGGGTTTTCTTGTTTCCCTGGGAAAGAAACCGCCGGAAGTTGGGCAAACTCTCGACAAGGAACCCCATATATGGTATATTGTGGGAAAGGCTGCCCGGCATAACGGGCAGCCGGTAAGGAGAATACAATCATGAGTGAAATGATCTACGATATGGCCGTGGTGGGCGGCGGCCCCGGCGGCTGCACCGCCGGTCTGTACGGCGCCCGGGCGGGCCTCAAGACCATCGTGCTGGAAAAGCTGGCAGCGGGGGGGCAGATGGCCGACTCTCCCCTCATCGAAAACTACCCCGGTTTCCCGGAAGGGCTGGACGGGTATTCCCTGGGCGACCTGATGCGCCAGGGAGCCGAGCGGGCGGGGGCGGAATTCCGCTACACCCAGCTGACCGGCGCCGACCTGACCGGAGAAGTGAAGCATCTGCAGACCGACAGCGGCGAAGTGCTGGCCCGCACGGTGGTGCTGGCCCCCGGCGCCTCTCCCCGTCCTCTGGGCCTGCCCAACGAGAAGGAACTCATCGGCCGCGGTATGGGCTACTGCGCCGCCTGTGACGGTATGCTCTACCGGGGCAAGACGGTGGTGGTCGTGGGCGGCGGCAACACGGCGGTGGGGGATGCCCTGCATCTGGCCAACCTGTGCAAAAAGGTGTATCTGGTGCACCGCCGCCATGAGCTGCGCGCTCCGGCGCCCAACGTGAAAGCCCTGGAAAACAGCGGGGTGGAGATCGTCTGGAACGCCCGCCCGGCGGAACTGGTCCAGGGAGAGGACGGCCGTCTGTGCGCTTTGAAGGTGGAGGACGTGCACACCGGCGAGATCCGGGAACTGGCCTGCGACGGCGTGTTTGCGGCCATCGGCCGTGTGCCGGACACCCAGCTCTTCCGGGAACAGGTGACCTGCGATGCCGCCGGGTATTTTGCCGCCGACGAGACCACCCGCACCAATCTGCCCGGTGTCTTTGCGGTGGGCGATGCCCGCGCCAAGGCAGTGCGCCAGGTGGTCACTGCCACCGCCGACGGCGCCGTGGCCGTGCACTTTGCCCAGGAGTATCTGGCAGGGGTGGAGGAGTAAGGCGTTTCTCCGGCTCTTGAATTGTGCGGCGGGCATTTGGCGGGAAGTATAAACCTGTTATTGACATTGTCAGTGATAGGGTTTATGATGATATAAAATTTGATAGAAAGCGAGGTGCTTCATTATGAAAAACAGCAAAATCAATGGGACAGCTGAATATCTTTGGAGGACCTCGGTTGCACTATAGGCTTTTCATGGGATTTCTTGTGCCGTGGTTTGTCAGCCACGGCTTTTTTATTTGCTTTTGGTGTGCGCTTTGGTTCTTCCTGGATATCCAGACAAAACCGCTAATCGAGTAAGTTGGTCTGATCTATGGAGGATTTTATGATTCATCTTAAAGCAATTACAGAGGATAACTTTATGGATGCATTTTCCCTGAAACTTGCACCTGAGCAGGAACGCTTTGTTTCACACCCTGTTCGCAGCCTTGCACAGGCGTATGTGTACAGGGAGCAGTGCCAGCCGTTCGGAATCTATGAAGGCGACAGGATGGTTGGGTATGTCATGGTGATTTACGATTATGACATCCCGGAATATGATATATGGCACATGATGATTGAGCAGGCGGAACAAGGAAAAGGGTATGGAAAGTCCGCACTGGACAAGGTGCTTGCGTATATCAAAAACAAGCCTTTCGGCGTTTCCGATCGAGTGACTTTGACCTGTAACAAAGAGAACAGTCGGGCGCTGAACTTGTACAAAAGCAAGGGCTTTGCAGAAACAGGCGCAGAGGATGGGGAGGAAATCGAATTGTCGCTGATGATTCGGTAACAGGAAATTCTGCGGCGCTGCTGCGCTAAACAGTAACAAAACACACCGCCCCCGGTCCTGTACAGGACCGGGGGCGGTGCTTTTTATCAGCAAAGGAGTATCAGGAAAAAATCGGAATCATCAGGCGTCGTCGTCGGCCATGTTGCCCAGCGCCTTGGCCTGCTCGATGACCTTGCTTTCCAGCATCTGGGGCAGGGTCTCGTAACGGACAAACTCGAAGGTATAGTGGCCCCGGCCCTGGGTCAGCTGCCGCAGGAAGGTGGTAAAGTCCTGCATCTCGGCCATGGGCACTTCGGCGTCCACCACCTGGCCGCCTTCCTCGTCCGGGTTCATACCCAGCACGCGGCCCCGGCGCTTGGTCACTTCGCCCATGATGTCGCCGGTGTTGTCCGCCGGAACATGGACCTGCAGGGTGCCGATGGGTTCCAGCAGAACCGGACCGGCTTCGGGGATGGCGGCCTTGTAGGCCAGCTTGGCGGCCATGATGAAGGCCATTTCGCTGGAGTCCACCGGGTGATAGCTGCCGTCCAGCAGGGTGGCCTTCATGCCCACCATGGGGTATCCGGCCAGCACGCCGTGGGCGGCTGCCTGGCGCACACCCTTCTCTACGGCGGGGAAGAAGTTCTTGGGCACGCTGCCGCCGAACACCTTCTCCTCAAACTGGATGTCGTCGCCCTCGCAGGGCTCGAACTGAATCCAAACGTCGCCGAACTGGCCGTGACCGCCGGTCTGCTTCTTGTGGCGGCCCTGGGCCTTGCAGGTCTTGCGGATGGATTCACGGTAGGGCACACGGGGCACCTCCAGGGTGATCTCCACGCCGAACTTGTTCTTCAGCTTGGCCACGGCCACTTCCAGATGCTGGGTGCCCAGGCCGGCAATGACCTGCTGTTTGGTCTCGGGGTCCACGGTGAAGGTGATGGACGGATCTTCTTCCATCAGGCGGCCCAGCGCGCCGGAAACCTTGCCTTCGTCACCCTTCTTGGCCACCTTGACGGCCATGCGGTAGCAGGCGGTGGGATAATCGGGGGCGGGCAGGCTCACCACCCGGGCGGGATCGCACAGGGTGTCGCCGGTCTTGGCGGTTGTCAGCTTGGCCACCGCGCCGATATCACCGGCCACGATGGCGGGGGTGTCGCTCTGGCGTTTGCCGCAGACGGTCAGGGTCTTGCCCATGCGCTCGGGCTGCCCGGTACGGGCGTTGATGACGTTGGAGGTGGCGCTCAGCCTGCCGGACAGCACCTTGATGAAGCTCAGCTTGCCCACGAAGGGGTCGGCCACCGTCTTGAAGACGTAGGCGCAGGTGGGGGCGGATGCATCCACCGCGATCTCCACCGGGTTGCCGTCCTTGTCCTCGGCCACCTGGGCGGCAGCGTCGGCGGAGGGCAGCAGTTCCTTCAGGTTGTAGACCAGCATGTCCATGGCCTGCATGTTCACCGCACTGCCGCAGAACACGGGGGTGATCTGGCCGGTGCGCACACCGGCGGCCATGCCGGAAACGATCTCCTCGGTGGTGAACTCCTCACCCTCAAAGAACTTTTCCATCAGGGCTTCGTCGGTCTCGGCAATGGCCTCGTTCATGGCCTGGATCAGGCCCTCAAAGCGGTGGCCGATGTCCGGCAGATCCACCTGGACCTGCTTGCCGCCCTCATACTTGAAGGCCTTCTGGCTGAACAGGTTGATGTATACAATGGTGCCGTCGTCCAGGCGGGCGGGCACCACGCAGGGGCAGATGGAGGGACCGAACTTGATCTTCATCTGCTCCAGGATCTTGAAGTAATCGGCGTTTTCCAGGTCCGCCTTGGTCACAAAGATCATCCGGGCCTTGTTGTTCTTCAGGGCCAGGGAATAGGCTTTCTCGGCGCCCACGGTGACGCCGGACCGGCCGGACACACAGATCAGCACGCTCTCGGCGGCGCGGATGCCCTCACAGGCACCGGACTCAAAGTCAAACAGGCCGGGCACATCGATCAGATTGTATTTGGTTCCGCCGATCTCCACTGGCACCACGCTGGAATTCAGCGAGGCCTTGCGCTTGGCTTCCTCGGGGTCAAAGTCGCTGGCGGTGGTGCCGTCTTCCACGCGGCCCATGCGCTCGGTGGCGCCGCTCATGTACAGAAGTGCTTCCACCAGAGTGGTCTTGCCGCAGCCGGCATGCCCGGCCACCAGAATGTTGCGGATGTCCTTGCTGGCGTATTCCATCGTATTCAAACCTCTTTTCGCGCCGGGCCCGGTCCCACGCAGCATTTCAGATTCCGGCCGTTCGGCGTTATGTGATGGGGGCCGCGGGCCGCGCCCGTTCCCCGAATGATTCTACTTTACCACATGTTTGGAAAAAATTAAACAGTTTTTTTGGTAAAGTTATAAAAATTTTGTAAATAAAAACAAAGCAAGGGGCCGGTTTTGCGTTGGAACGTGGTTTGCCTTTGGCGGCTTTCACCGGTCCAGGCGCAATACCGCCACCGTGATGTCATCCGGCCGCGCTCCGGACCGGCGCACGGCGCTGTCCGCCACCGCTTTGGCCACCTGGTCGGGGGTGTGGTCCAGCCGGGCGCACAGCTGCAGCTGTTCCACCAGCCAGTCGGTGCCGTCGCACAGCGCCCCGTCGGATACCAGCACCACCATGTCCCCCTCGGCCAGGTTCAGGGCGGTGGACCGCCCCACCACCGAATCACTCACCCCCATGGGCAGGCTGGGGGCTTCCAGCACCCGGGCCACCCCGTCCCGCACCAGAAAACTGGGGGCCGCCCCGGCCTTGAACAGCCCGGCCCGCCCGGTGTACAGGTCCACCGTCAGCAGGTCCAGAGTGGCCCCGGATTCCTGGTCGGCACACTTCATGCCCAGGGCCACATTCACCAGCCGGGCCGCGCTCTCGGCGGCAAAGCCCGCCCGCAGCAGCTGGGCGGTGAGCCTGGCGGCCATCCGCCCGTCCACCGCCGCGGCCTTGCCGGTGCCCATGCCGTCGCACAGCAGCATCTGGGCCCGGCCCGCCCGGTCACAGAACTGGTCGCAGGCGTCCCCGCTCACCGTCTGGGGCGGGGCGGGACGGCTGGCCAGCCCGAAGGCCGGCACAAACAGGGGTCGTTCTCCGAAGTGCAGCATGCTCACCGTGCGGCACTGGGTCACCTCCGGCAGGTCGAAGTCCCGGCGGCAGATGCGCCCCACCTCCCGGGCCAGACCCCGCAGCTCCTCCTCGGTGAACTTCATCCGGGGGACTGTCACGCTCACCGCAATGCGCCCGGCCACGTCGCTGGCCGCGTTGCATTCCAGGGGTTCCAGCCCCAGGGAGGAAAACAGATTGGCTACCTTGGCCTGACGCCTGGGATCGGGCAGGCCCGCCTGGCCCAGCCGGGCCGCCATCTGGGCCAGGGCGGAGGCCATGGCGCTGTACTGCTCGGTCAAAGCACCCCGCAGCAGGCTGGCCCGGGCCCGGGTCTGGCGGCGGCTGATCCACAGGCGATACCCGTGGGTCACCGCTCCGCACAGATCGCTGGGATGGGTACAGACGCTCAGCTGCCCGGGCAGGTCCTCCAATTCCACACGCCCCCGGGCGTCCAATGCACCCCGCAGCTTGTACAGCCCGTCCACCGCGGTGGAATATCCCCGGATCCAGCAGCTGGACCGCCGCTCACAATGCTGGCAGACATGGCGGGCGGTGTACTCCACCACAAAGTCGAAGGTCTCCCCCTTGGGGGGCAGCTGGCGCTCACACACCTCGTTCACCGTGTCCGCAATGTCCGAAAGGCTGTCCGCCACACCGGACAACCGCCGGGCGGCACCGCTCAGGGTCTGGCTCACCACCGGCGGGGCAGGCGGGGGAAAGATGCCCCGCAGCAGACTGGGCGGGCAGGCCAGGTAGCCCAGGACCCCCACTGCCGCCGACCCGCACAGCCACAGCGCCCCGGCGGGGGTTGGCGCGGCCAGGGCCCCCACCCCGCAGCCCAGGGCAAACACCCCCACGCACCGCCAGCGCTCCCCGTTGGCCAGCAGCGCGGCGCCCAGAGTGCCCAGGGCCACGGCCAGGGCCGCGTAACACAGATCCGGGGCGGCGGCCGTCACCGCCGCCGCCATGGCCACCGCCAGCACGGCACTCTGTTCCAGGCTGCCCGCAAAGGCGGTACACAGCCCGGCCCCGGCGGCCAGGGCCAGCCCGGGAGCAAACCCGCCCCCCAGCAGAGGCATCAGCCGCTGGGCGCAGGCGGCTGCCATGGCCAGCCACAGGCACAGCCCCCGGGGCTTGTGGGGGGACAGGGCATGGATGGCGGCCCCGAACCCTGCCGCCAGCAGGGCGGTGGAAAGGACCCGGGCGGTATCTCCCAGGGCGGCGGGACCGGCCACGGTCACGGCCAGCTGCTCCACCAGCAGGGCGGCACATCCGGCGGCCGCCCCCAGTATGTATTGCTTCTTGCCCAGCTGGGCCGCTGCGCATCGTCCGGCCACGGCGGCCACCAGCGCCCCTGCCAGCTTGAGTCCCAGGGTGAAGGGCTGGAAGGCCAGGGACCCGGCCAACGCTCCCACCATGGCGGGCAGGGCAAACCCCGGCGGGCAGCCCACCGTGAAGGCCAGCCCCAGCGGGGCGGCGCCGTACAGCTGCCCGGCCCCCAGCAGGCACCCGGCCCCCACAGCCCCCAGCCGCCACAGCAATGCCCCGGGCAGCATCCGTCCCCTGGGCGCTGCCTCCAGGGCGGGCGGGTCCTCTTCCCGGACCCGGGAATCCGGGTCTGCGGGTGCGGGAGCCGCGGGCGGCACCCGGGTCTTGTCTTTGGTAAAAATCGGCATGATAAAAACCCCTCCTCCTATGCGGTTGTGTCAGGAAGTATAGCCTGCCCGCCCCGCACTTTTTGCCGCAGGACAGCGAAAGCCCAAAACCAAACAAAAAGCCGCCCGGGGTGCGCCAAAGGGGGAAGAAACGTCCCCCTGTGCGCTTGTGCAGCGTGGAAAAAGGGGATATACTGGGATTACTTCAGAAGAACACGGACAGTTGGGAGGAAACAGGATGCAATACTATCAATGCGCGGCACCGGACTGCGAATTCGTGACCATGCAGGAGGACCCGGGCCCCTGCCCTCTGTGTGGCAATGAGGAGTATGTTCCGGTGGAGGAGACGGAGATCACCCCCCGGGGATGGCAGTTCCTGTTCCGGGAAGCCGACCGGGACCACAACCCCGAACTGGCCTATAAATTCTGTGTCCGGGGCGCCGGTATGGGGGACCCGGTCTGCCTGTGCGAGCAGGGGCGCCGTCTGTATCTGGGAGAGGGGACCCGGTGTGACCCGGACCAGGCCGCCAACTGCTTTGAGGAGGCAGCGGCCAAGGGCAGCGCACTGGGGCAGTGCCAGCTGGGCGTGTGCTTTGAAAAAGGAAAGGGCCGTCCCCAGAGCTGGGAAAACGCGGCTTTTCTGTACCGGCAGGCGGCGGACCAGGGACTTCCTTCGGCCCAGTGCAACCTGGGCTGGTGCTATGAGTTCGGTAAGGGAGTGCCCGAGGACAAAAAGACCGCCGCCTACTGGTACGGCATGGCGGCGCTGAAAAAGGAGTCCCGGGCCACCTACTGCCTGGGTACCTGCTACCTCACCGGCGGCGGGGTGGAACGGGATGAAAAGCGTGGCCTGCAGCTGTATTCCATGGCGGCGGCCGCGGGATTTGCCCCGGCCAGCCTGGCTTTGGGGCGGATGTACGAGGCGGGCCAGTTTGTGGACAAGGATGAAGCCCGCGCCTTCAGCCTGTACCGGGCAGCGGCGGAGAAGGGGCTGGACCGGGCCCAGGATGCCCTGGCCGACTGTTATGAAAAGGGTATCGGGGTGGAAAAGGACCTGAAAGCCGCCGCCCACTGGTACCGGGAAGCAGCCAAGCAGGGATACGCCCCCGCCCAGGTGGCGTACGGCCTGTGCTGTGAGATGGGCCAGGGGGTGGAGCAGAACCGGCAGGAAGCCGTCCAGTGGTACAGGCGGGCCGCCCGGCAGGGCAACGACTACGGCCAGTGCAACCTGGGGTTCTGCTACCAGCAGGGCATCGGTGTCCGGGCCAACCAGGTGGAGGCGGTGCGCTGGTATGCGGCCGCTGCCGAACACAACAATTCCCGGGCCCTGTGCTGTCTGGGCCAGTGCTATGAGGAAGGAAAAGGTCTGCCCCGGGACAGGGAGCAGGCGGTGGAGCTGTATCTCAAATCGGCCGAACTGGACAATCTTCTGGCCATGACCCGGCTGGGCCAGTGCCTGGAAAACGGGACCGGAACGGAGAAAAATCCCCAACGGGCGGTGTACTGGTACCGCAAGGCGGCCGACCGGGGCTTTGCCCCGGCCCTGTGCCGGCTGGGCTGGTGCTATGAGAGCGGCACCGGTGTGGACAAGGACCCGGAACGGGCGGTACAGCTGTACCGGTCAGCGGCCGACCAGGGGGACACCCAGGGCCAGTGCAACCTGGGGGTCTGTTACGAAAACGGCATCGGGGTGCCTGCCGACTCCCGGACTGCCATGGAATGGTATCGCCGGGCGGCCCGGCGGGGCAGTCCCCGGGCCCAGTGGTATCTGGGGCTGAACTATTCGGAAGGCCGTGGGGTGGAAAAGGATGACGCCCAGGCGGTGGAATGGTACACCAAGGCTGCCAGGCAGGGCTATGCCCGGGCCCAGACCAGCCTGGGAGAATGTCTGCTGAAAGGCATCGGCACCTCCCAATCCCTGCCCATGGCCCACAAATGGTTTGAGGCCGCCGCCGAAACCGGACTGCCGGAGGCGCAGTACGGCCTGGGCTGCTGCTGCGAACTGGAGGAAGACCCGGAGGAGGCGGTAAAATGGTACCGGGCTGCCGCCACCAAGGGATATCCCCGGGCGATGTACCGCCTGGGCCAATGCTGTGAAGAGGGCACCGGCGGTTATAAGGATCTGGAGGAAGCCCGGAACTGGTTCCGGCGGGCGGCGGAGAAGAATCTGGCCGAAGCCCAGTACAAACTGGGCACCTATGCCGAGCAGGGGCTGGGCGGCGAACCCCGCAGCGCCGACCGGGCCGAAAAGCTCTACCGCATGGCCGCAGTACAGGGCCACGAGGAAGCCAGACGGGCGCTGGAGCGGCTGCAGAAAAACTGGTTCTGAGCCGTCACAGCCAGGGCAGGGCACACCATTCCCCCAGATACACATAGGGCAGGGCATAGCGGTCCCGCAGCAGGGCCTCCGCGGCGGGGGCAGGCGCCGGGCTGCCGGTACACAGGGGCAGCCGGGCACAGGCGGTGAACACCGGCCCCGCCCCGAACACCGCCGCGCCGCCGCCCTCGGCGGCCAGACGCTTCCACAGGGAAACAGCGTCCGGCGGGGTCAGGACGGCGGCTCCGCCCTGCAGGCACAACAGCAGGCTGCCGGCGTTGGGCAGGCAGCGTACCACCGCCCGGCTGCCGCCGGTGCGCAGGGCTCCCTGCAGGGCGCACAGGACCGCCGCCTGCAGCAGACGCCCCCGCACCCCCACCGGCAGCTCCTGCCCCGGTGGGATCATGGCATACAGCCACCCCGCCCGGCGGCGTACACTGCCCTGCACGGCGGTGCACAGGGCCTCCAGGGTCCCTGCGGCGTCGGCGGGGCGCCGGGGCGGCGGGGCGGGGCAGAGCAGCTCCGCCGTGGTCAGCAGGCGCAGCCCGCTGAGCACCGGCAGGGGGTCCAGACCCCGCAATCCCCGGCGGGCGGCCTGCTCCGCCAGCCGGGTGCGGGGTTCCGGATTGGGCAGTTCCATGGGCCAGGCCTCCTTTCCTTGCAAGCAGTGACAGCGCTATTGTATGCAGAAAATCTCCCCTGCGCCCCCGGAAAATGCTGCCACACCCTTTTTTGGCACCTGTAAGCCCCGGCTGCCGGGCGGCTGCCCTGCTTGAAATGGACACAACGCTGAAAAAACGGGGTGAAATTCCTCCTGATTTTGACCAATTAGCATGATTTTTCAAATTCGGTGTTAAAATAATAACAACAGACTTGCAGTTTTTGTGCAAATCGAGTACAATAGAAACATACCGGAACGCGGTGAAGCCACCGCATCAAGGTGGGGCGGACAAGCCGTCCCGAATCAAAAAAATCTTGGGAGGATTTTACTATGGCTGTTAAAGTTGCTATCAATGGTTTTGGCCGCATCGGCCGCCTGGCCTTCC
>CALWNO010000041.1 GCA_944382785.1 uncultured Gemmiger sp.
GTACCACAGGTAACCGGCGCCGCGGCTGTCGAAGGCGGGGTCATCCTTGACCTGGTCGACCTGTTCGCCGTTGACCAGGGTGATGTCCAGCGCACCGGTCTGATAGCTCATCAGAGCCTGCTGGCTGTCCTGGATGACCTGATAGTTCAGGCCGGGCAGCTGCACCTTGTCGGCGTCATAGTAGCTTTCGTTCTTTTCCAGAGTGAAAGCGGTGGCGGCCGGTTCATAGCTGGTCAGGGTGAAAGCACCGTTGGACAGGACGGTCTCGGGGCTGGTGGCGAAGGTATCGGCGCAGCTCTCATAGAATGCCTGGTTCACCGGGTAGAAGGTGGGGAAGTACATCAGACTCAGGAAGTAGCTGACAGGCACGTTCAGCTGAACCTGCAGGGTCTTGTCATCCACAGCGGTGACGCCCAGCTCGGAAACATCCTTGGTACCGGCGATGATGTCGGCGGCGTTGACAACCTGGCCGATATCGCTGAGCATGTAGGCATATTCGGAAGCGGTGGCCGGGTCAACGGCACGCTGCCAGCCAAAGACAAAGTCGTTGGCGGTGACGGGGTCACCGTTGGACCAGGTGGCATCTTCCCGGATATGGAAGGTGTAGGTCTTGCCGTCCTCGCTGACTTCGTAGCTCTCGGCGCAGGCGGGGATGGGAGCGCCGTCGGCGTCCATCTGCATCAGGCCGTCGGTGAAGTCGGCGATGACCTCAAAGGAGGTACCGTCGGTAGCCACCTGGGGGTCCAGAGACTGCACGGGGGTTTCCAGCATGATGTTCAGCGCCGAGGAGGAAGCCCCGGTGGTGTCGGCAGCGGCGGACGATTCGCCGGTGGCAGCAGCGGACGAGCTGCCACCCGAAGCGCCGCAGCCGGTGGCGGTCAATGCCATGGCGGCAGCCAGGGCAACAGCCAGCACGGATTTTGCGTTTTTCATGTGTCTTACCATTCCTCTCACATTCCCACTCCGGTCGTCCACAAGCACGGCAAAAAGCGAGAATAAAATAAAAAAGCACAAAGAGATACAGGAAGTTCCCGTACGCCTTTGTACTTCGGGTGAAATTATAGTCCTCTTGCCGGCAAATGAAAAGACCCGGACCCTCACAAATATGGAATTTCTGTGAATTGTACAAAGGCGGGTAAAATTATACGGTCCGAATTCGCCAAAATTACAACAAAATTTGACAAAGTGTCCTCTCTGCAAATACAGCTATCCCACAAGCACCGGATACGTCAAAAAGAGTGTGTTTCATTGGAATACACTCTTTCCGGCTGCGCACGGCAGCAAAAAAACAGGAGTGTATTTTTATACCGAAAAGGGGGAAGATCCGCCCTGGCTTTGCCTCCTTCTAAAAACCATTCCTTCTTTTGAGCAGATGTGACAAGGGCAGAGGGATCACGGAGCAAAAGATTCTGCATTGACTTCCCGGGCAAACAGGACAATAATAAATGGGTACAATATACAAATTATGGAGGCATGTTTTGTGGATAATAACAGTAGTGCCGGGCATCTGACCCTGATTCGTGGTGAGCTTGCGCTGGTTGTTGCGGTCATCATCAATTCCTTCGGCGTGGTATTGATGCTGTACTCGGGGGCAGGCATCTCCGCCATTTCCAGTGTGCCCTACGCCTTTTCGGAGGTGCTGCCTTTTCTGACTCTGGGCACCTGGACCTACCTCTTCCAGGCAGCGTTGGTATTCAGCCTGATGGTGCTGCGCCGGAAGTTTGTGGTATCCTACCTGTTCAGTTTTGTGGTGGGCTTCTTCTTCGGCGAACTGCTGGATGTCCATGAACTGTGGATCAACATTCTGCCCAAGAACCTGCCCTGCCAGGTGGTTTACTTCGTCATCAGCTATGTCCTCATCTGCATCGGCATTGCCCTGTCCAACCGCTGCGGGCTGCCCATCATTCCCACCGATCTTTTCCCCCGGGAACTGGCCCAGATCACCGGCATCAGCTATCCCAAAATCAAGATTTCCTTTGATGCCATCTGCCTGGTGGTCACGGCGGCCATGACCTTCTTCTTCCTGGGCCATATCATGGGCCTGGGCATCGGCACTGTACTGGCGGCCCTGACTATGGGCAAGACCATCGGCGTCATCGGCAACTGGATGGACAAGCGCTTCACCTTTGCCACCGGCCTGCATCTGCACAAAGCCGGCCAGGGCGCCCACTGAATCAGAAATCCTGACAAAAAAGGACGGCATGAACTGTCATGCCGTCCTTTTTTGTCAGTCAGTGGTTTCTGAACTCAGGGAATGTAGGTCAGTCCCCACTGGGCAATAGCGTAAAATACCGGCAGCAGATCTTTTCCCTTTTCGGTCAGCGAGTACTCCACCCGGGGTGGGATTTCGTTGAATTGCTCCCGGCGGATCAGTCCGTCCGCCTCCAGTTCTTTCAAGGCAGTGGTCAACATGGTGTTGGTAATGGGCGTCAGCAACTTTTTCAGCTGTCCGAACCTCAGGGGAGACTGAATGCACAGCTCATAGATGATCTGTAGCTTCCATTTTCCCTGCAGCATCTGGACCACCGGCGTCACCGGACAGTTGCCATTTTGGGTCAGGATGCCGGTGCCCACCTTTTCCTGGAATTCTTCATAGGTCATGGAGGGTTTCATACAAACGCCGCCTTTCCGGTCAGATTTTCCGTACCAAGTCACAAAATTCTGCGTACTTGAACCTTTATTTGTTCTTAGTATAATAATTGTATCGAAACAAAAACGCTCTGTCAACGCAGAAATGCAGTGCCAGGCCCGCCGGAAAAGGAGCTTTTGCCATGGCTGTCTGCCTCAAATCCAGCATCCAGAATCTGAACCTGGTGATCGGCTGCACCATCGGGTGCAGTTACTGTTATGCCCGCTGTAATGCGCGGCGGTTCCATATGAGCGAAGATTTTGAAAAGCCGGTTTATTTCCCCGGCAAGCTGCGGCTGATGGAGCGGTCCCGGCCCCGCAACTACTTCCTGACCGGCATGAGTGATCTGGCCGGATGGGATCCTTCCTGGCGGGCGGAGGTATTTGCCAAAATGGCGGAGAATCCCCAGCACCAGTATGTGTTTCTCACCAAACGGCCGGAACAACTGTCCATTTCCACCACGCTGGATAATGCCTGGTTCGGAGTGACGGTTACCTCCAGCCGGGAAAAGGGACGCATTGCTGCTTTGCGGGAACATGTGCACGGAGGACATTATCATGTGACCTTTGAACCCCTCTTTGACGAGGTGGGGACCGTAGACCTTCGGGGCGTCGAGTGGGTGGTCATCGGCACCGAGACAGGCCGCCGGAAAGGAAAGGCGGTTTCCCGGCCGGAATGGGTATATGGTCTGGCTGCCCAGGCCCGGGCCCAGAAAATTCCGGTATTTATGAAGGAGGACCTGCTGCCTATTTTGGGGGAAGCACAGATGATCCAGCAACTGCCCCCGGCCTTCTGCCGGGTATTGGAGGAACAGAAATCATGGCGGAAATGACACAAGACAACATCCTCATCCGGGATGTACAGACCAAAAACATCATGACAAAATCCAGCCTGCCGGTTGGTGGGTATTCGGTCAACCCCTATGTGGGGTGCACCCATGGCTGCCGGTATTGTTATGCGTCCTTTATGAAGCGGTTCACCGGGCACACCGAACCGTGGGGAACCTTTCTGGATGTGAAGCACTGGCCTGCCATCCGCAATCCGCAGAAATATAAAGGGCAGCGGGTGGTCATCGGTTCGGTGACGGATGGGTATCTGCCCCAGGAAGAAGTCTTCTGCAACACCCGCAAACTGCTGGAACAGCTGCGGGACAGCGGGGCGGAAATTCTGATCTGTACCAAATCCGATTTGGTAGTGCGGGACCTGGACTTGCTGCGGCAAATGGGCAAAGTGACGGTTTCCTGGTCTATCAATACCCTGGATGAAAAATTCCGGGCGGATATGGACCACGCGGTCAGCATCCGCCGCCGGCTGGAAGCCATGAAGCGTGTGTACGAAGCGGGCATCCGCACGGTCTGTTTTATCTCTCCGGTTTTCCCCGGCATTACGGATTTTGAAGCCATCTTTGACCAGGTGAAAGATCAGTGCGACCTGGTCTGGCTGGAAAACCTCAATCTCCGGGGCGGGTTCAAAGGGGAAATCCTGGACTATATCCGGGCAAACTACCCCCAATTGGTTCCCCTGTACGACGATATCTATCGCAAACAGGACCGCAGGTATTTCCGCACTCTGGAGGAGAAGGCCCGTCTTCTGGCCCGGGATAACGACTGCCCTTTTGTGGACAATGAGCTGCCCTATGGCCGGGCCCGGCCGGGCCATCCGGTGATCGTGGACTACTTCTATCACGAGGAAATCCGGGGTTCGGAGAATACCGGCCGCAGGGCCAGCAGATGATTTTTGCCGCAGTTGTGCGGGACTCTTCTTGACGATTTTTGACAGTGGGTATATCATGGGGCTAAATATAAAAGGAGATATTCTGATGAAGATACACCCGTTGTCTCTGGGAACCCTGCACATGACCGAGGAAATGCTGATCGGGCGGGGCGGTTCCCCGGACAAGGTCATCGACGCCCCCACCTGGGCGGTGCTCATTGAGCGGGAGGATGCCCTGGTGCTCATCGACCGCGGCTGCCAGCAGCAGCCCGTGGACCCGGCGGCGGAAACAATCTATTCCTTCCTGCCGGAAGAACAGCTCACCGTTCAGCTGGCCCGCTTTGGATATACCACGGCGGATGTGACCCATCTGGTGCTGACCCATTCTCACATCGACCATGCAGGCAACACCTGCCTGTTCAGAAATGCCCGAATCTATATCGATGCTGCCGAGTATAAGGGAGCTTTGCAGGACAAGGCCGCCTATCTGGCGGGGCAGCGTCCCGGGGCACCCCTGCAGCATCTGACCTACTGGGATGACAGCCTGCATTTTCACCCGGTGGAAGCACCGCGCACCCAATTGCTGCCCGGCATCACCCTGGTTCGGTTCCCCCGGGGCCATGCCTACGGTTTTCTGGCGGTGGTGCTCAGCGGCAAGCCGGGCAACCTGATCCTGGCCTCCGACCTGGCCTACACCCCCGATGCCCTGACCAGACGCCCGCCCACCCTGGTTACCGATCCGGCGGGATACCTCAAAGGCATCGACCTGCTTGTGGCCCTGCATGAGGAATTCCCCGGCGAGATCTGGTACGGCCACTGTCCGGAACAGTTTGCCGCCATCCGGGATAAGACGCTGGAATATTGATATCCAGGCACAGCTTTTCAATAATTTCCATGCGAAAGGAACCTTCTGGGCAATACAAAAAATGATTCTCTGCGAGCACTCCTCCCTTGGATAAAAATCTATATTCAGAAAGGAAGAAACAAGCGTATGGGATACATGATCATCATCTGTACTGACCAAACCATGGCATCGGCGGAGGCATTGCACAATTTGTTCCACAATCACGGGCTTCAGACACGGGTGGTACCGCATGCCGTGGTGGCAGAGCAAGACTGGACCATCAGGAATTGCGCCTGCCTGATGATCCTCTTCTCCGGGGAAGACGCTGATTGGGCATCTGCAGAGGTGAAAGGTGCAATCCAATATCGAAAGCCCATCCTGCCGGTTCAAATCAGACAAATCGCCGGGCACGATACCACGGAACCGGGCGAAGATGTGCTGCTGCGGGTTGCCCGGCGTCTGGTGGATGATCCCCCGGCTTTTGCAAACGTAAATGGGGGGCAGCATCCGGCGCCGGATGCCGCTCCGAAGCAGATTGAAGTTATTGTATGGAGTCCCGTTAATACGGCAGTTTATCTGAATGACAAACAGCATCTGGTCATGCAGATTGATCATAATACCGGCTTTGACTATCAATATACCGATATTATGGTTCAGGGCATGTTCAAGCTGATCTTTGTTGCCAAAGGCTTTGAAAAAGAAGTCGTCTTTGATGCGGGTCAAATCAATCGTAAACTGGAGTATCGGCTTCATAAGATCCTGAGTGCACAGGAAATTCAGGATTCTTATGACAGGAAAGAAGCGGTGGACCGTATTCGGAATAATCCCACCGCGTATGCATTGGATCAGTTGGCCTGTGTAGGCACAGCAGAAGATATTCCGTTGCTTCAGGAAACCCTGAAAAAGCTCAGCTCCTTGAATGAGGAGGGCCTCCAGGGCACGTACCTGATGGCGTGCTGTGCCGTTGCATTGGGAAAGCTGGCGCTCCGGTTTGATTGCCCGCAGGCAGCTGATCAGGTTTCTGCGGTTTATGAAACCTGCCTGGCCAAATCCAAGTACGGGTATCTTGTGAGCTCGGTTCTGGAAAAACTGAAACAGCAGAAAAATGCTGGGCAGGAATGATTCCGATTGAGCCCGGGAAGATAAAACTTTTCAAAAAATTACAGTCAACCAGGCCCCGCCTCTCCGGTGAACCTATCCCGGAGAGGCGGGGCCTGTGCCGTTGACAACCGCACAGGGACCACTATAATGGATGCTGTGTGTCTGCTCAGGAAGCAGCAAAAACAGTGACGGGGAAAGGAACAGTATGGAAATCTTGCAGATTCTCATGGGCCAGATCGGCCTGTTTGTCATTTATATCATCATCGGGATCCTGTTGATCAAGACCCGGGTCCTGACCCAGGATATGCTGGAAACTATCTCCCGCCTTGTGCTCAAACTGGCCATGCCCCTGATGATCTTTACCAACACGCTCAACGGGGTGACCCGTCAGTCCCTGCTTCAGTCCTGGGTCATTCTGGTCCTGACGGCGGTGTTTTACCTGGGCACCTTTGTGGTGGCCAAACTGCTGGCCATGGCCTTCCGACTGCAAGGGGACTATGCCCAGGTGTACCGGGCTCTGTCCATGTTCGGCAACATCGGCTTTATGGGCATTCCCATTGTGTCCAGTGTGTTTCCGGACAAGGGCATGCTGTATATCGCGGTGTTCACCATCATTGACCAGATGGTGCTCTGGACCCTGGGCGTCAAGCTGACCTCCCCCGGCGGCAAGGGCAAGTTCAATCCCAAAAAGATGATCAACCCCTGCACTGTGGCGGTGGTTCTGTCGGTGCTCATGGTGATTGTCGGCGTTCCGCTGCCGTCCCTGCTCAACACAGCCCTGCAAAAGACCGGCGCCACCGCCACCCCGCTGGCCATGATCTACCTGGGCGCCGTCTTTGCCTGTATGGATGTCCGCCAGTACCTCCGCATCAAGGAATACTACGGCATTGTGGTGGTGAAGATGGTTCTCTTTCCCATTTTGCTGTATCTGGCCACCGGGCTGTTCCCGGTGGAAGAAAACATCCACCTCACCCTGGCGCTGCTGGGCGGTATGCCGGCCATGTCCTCCACCGTCATGATGGCCCGGGCTTCCGGGTCCAAGGGGGACTATGCCATGGGGGGAATCTGTGTCACCACCATCTGTTCCATTGTGACCATCCCCGCCATGTTCTGGTTTATCCAAATGGTTTTGTAACAACCTGCCGCCATCGGGATGGGGGCGGTTTTGTCCGTACATGAACAGCACCGGGGCCGGTTCCTGCAAGGGAGCCGGCCCCGGTGCTGTTTGCTGTGTAAGAAAAGGAAAGTGATGAAGTTATGCCTCCGCCTCCTGCTTGTGCAGATAAGAGGGCGGCACCTGTTTTGTCAGCCAGACACCATTCCGGGACAGGTAGAACACAAAGCCGTCCCGCGCCATTTGTCTGCTGGCGACCCGGTACACCATCGGTCTGCCGTGGCGCCTGCCCACCGCAAGGGCGGTGTCCACATCGGCGGAAAGGTGCACGTATAACCGGCTTTTGGGCAAAAGGCCCTGGGCGTCGATGGAGGATCCATATTTTTCCCCGGTGCCGTGCCACAGAAATTCCGGCGGGGACACCTGTTCCAGCTCCACATCCACCGGGATGGAGTGGCCCTGGTTGGCCCGGATCAGACTTTTGTCGTCACTGAAGGCGTAGCGCTGCTTGTCGTCGGTGCGCACGATCTCCTCCAGCTGCTGCCTGGTCAGGGGATACCGGGAGGCCATCCCGGCCAACAGCTCCTCCACGTCGGCCCAGCCATGCTCGTCCAGCCGGATACCGGCGGCCTCCGGTTTGTGCCGGAGCACCAGACTGAGAAACCGGCTTGCCTTGATCAGATCCATGGAAAACGCCGCTCCTTACTTTTTGTGGTACTTCCGGTCCTCTTCCTCATAGATGGGGGCGCAGGTCAGATACATGCCCAGCTTGTTCAGGGTATCGGAATCCACGCTGGACAGGATGACGGTGGAATGAACATCGCAGCCGCGAAGGTGGGGCAGCTGCCGGAGTGCGGCGGCCGCATCCGGGTTGTCTGCCACCGAGCTGGACAGGGCGATGAGGATCTCGTCGGTGTGCAGGCGGGGATTCTTGTTGCCCAGATAGGTGGTTTTGAGTTTCTGGATGGGTTCAATGGCCCGGGCGCAGACCAGATCCACCTCCTGCCCGATGCCCGCCAGATGTTTCAGGGCATTGAGCAGGGCGGAAGAGGCGGCTCCCAGCAAAGGACCGGTCTTGCCGGTGACGATGGTACCGTCCGCCAGCTCGATGGCAGCGGCAGGCAGGCCGCCGGTGGCCTCGGACCGGGCCTGGGCGGCCTGTTCCACCGCCCGGGACCCGGCGGCAATGCCCGCCTGGTTGAGGAGCAGCTCCAGCTTGAACCGCTCCTCCTCCTTGATGGGGGCCCCCATTTTCTGCTGGCACAGACATTTCAGGTACCGGCGCTGGATCTCCTTGAGGGAAGCCTCCCGGCAGACCTCGTCATCCACGATGCAGTTGCCCGCCATGTTTACCCCCATGTCGGTGGGGGACTGGTAGGGGCTCTTGCCCGCAATCAGCTCAAAGATAGCATGCACCACCGGGAAAATCTCAATATCCCGGTTATAGTTCACCGCCGTCTCGCCGTAGGCTTCCAGGTGGAAGGGATCGATCATGTTCACGTCGTTCAGGTCGGCGGTGGCGGCCTCGTAGGCCAGATTTACCGGGTGCTTCAGGGGCAGGTTCCAGATGGGGAAGGTCTCAAACTTGGCATAGCCTGCCTTGACCCCCCGCTTGTACTCATGGTACAGCTGGGACAGGCACACCGCCATCTTTCCGCTGCCGGGGCCGGGGGCGGTGATGACCACCAGAGGCCGCCGGGTCTCGATGTATTCGTTCTTGCCGTAGCCCTCATCACTGACGATGCGGGCCACATCGTTGGGATAGCCCGGAATCTTGTAATGGCGGAAGGTGCGGATGCCCAGCCCGTTCAGCCGCCGCTCAAAGGCTTCCACCTCAGGCTGGGCGGTGTACATGGTCACGCAGACGCTGCCCACCAGCAGGCCCACCCCCTGGAAGGCATCGATCAGCCGCAGCACATCCATATCATAGGTGATGCCGTAGTCACCACGTACCTTGCTGCTGATGATGTCCTCGGCGCTGATGACGATGACGATCTCCGCCTGGTCTTTCAGCTGCAGAAGCATCTGCAGTTTGGAATCCGGCTGGAACCCCGGCAGCACCCGGGAGGCGTGGTAGTCGTCGAACAGCTTGCCGCCGAACTCCAGATAGAGCTTGTTGTCAAACTGGGCAATCCGCTCCCGGATATGCTCGGACTGCATGGCCAGATATTTGCCGTTGTCAAAACCAATCTTCATCTGATTTCCCTTTCTTCTTACATCCACCGCCCCGGAAGAAGGGCGGAATTATATACCATGCCATCAGTGTACCACACCCGCCGGGCGGGAGCAATCTTTGACGGAAAAGAAAGAAAAAATCAGGGCCCCGGGCGGTTCAGTCCAGCTGCATTCCCAGCTCGGCGGGCAGCGCGCCCTGCTCGGCACAGCGTTCCAGGATCTGCTCCAGGTTCTTCACGTAGTAAAAGGTATCGGTTTGCGTTTCTACGCGCTCCACCAGGTCAGGGCGCACCGGCCGGATGGGATTTTGCTGTACCATGCGTACGGCCTGGATATGGGGCAGGTCCGCTTTGGCCCCGCAGACCGGTGCCCGGCCGGTTTGCAGGGCGTGTATGGCGTCCAGCAGCTTCTGCATGCTGCAGCCGGGGTCCACGTGGTGATAATCAAAGGGCGTTCCGTTTTTCAGGCGGCCCTGAAATACAGGAACCTCGCCCCGGTAGGTGATGACGGCATTTTCAAACTCCAGCACACCCCGGGGGCCCCAGCAGTCGGAAGGAATGGGGTGGGCGGTGTAGTACAGCAGGGGAATTCCGTCCCGGGTATGAAAGCGCAGGGCCGCAATGTCGTAGTTTTCAATGGACGGATTGGCCCGGTACAATTCCGCCTGTACATCCCGGAGGGGACAGGCAGTGTCCATGGCATCTCCCAGCAGGAAGGTGAGCATCTGGAAATGATGGGCACAGGCATTGGTGAAAGGACTGTCGAAAACCTCCCGGCCATCACAGGTGATCCGCCCGGCCCAGTTGTTGCGGGCGTAGTAGTTGGCGCCGCGGCGGAATCCGTGGTAAACGGAAAAGCGCACCGGACGGCCGAACCGCCCCACCAGCAGGTCTTTTTTCAATGCCAGCACATCCCGCCGGTAGTTGAGCTGGTACCCCACGGCCAGAAAGCGCCCGGCCTTCCGGGCCGCCTCGTCCATGGCCAGGGCTTCTTCCCGGGTCAGGCACAGGGGCTTTTCGCACAGGACAGAGGCCCCGTGTTCCAGGCAGGTCAGCACCATCCGGGTATGAAAATGCACCGGGGAGACCAGAATGGCCAGATCTGCCCGGTCCCGGGCAAAAAAGGATGCCAGATCCGGGTAAAAGTCAATGTGGTTCTGCCGGATGGCCGGCAGCCGATCCGGCAGGCCGGAATCAATATCACAGACAGCCACCAGGTCGGCCCCGGTGTCGTGGGTGGTCAGATAATCCAGGTACAGGCGGCCGTAGCCGCCTGCCCCCACCAGCAGAATACGCGGTCTATCGCTCATGGCTGAGTTTCCTCCTTTTCGGCGCGGCGGCTGCGCCAGACACTTTCAAACCACAGGTCCCGCGGGGGCAGGGGGCGGGCCGGCCGCCGACGGCACCAGCCGTTTTGGGTCTCCAGCACGCCTTCCCCGGGATTTTTCCTGTCGTACAGCATGGCACACAGCACCTGTTCCTGTACCAGCATCAGGTCCCGCAGGCGCAGACGGCTTTCCAGAGCCGGGTCCCGGCTGTCCCAGTCAACAAGGTTCTGCCGCAACGCCCGGATGCGGTCCAGCAGAGACTGCATGCCCTGAAAATCAGGCAGAAAGGCGGCACAGCGGGACATGGCTGCCTGCAGTTCCCCCATCAGCGGTTCCGGGTCGCCGCCGGGAAGCAGAGGCAGTTCCGCGGCAGGCGTCCGGGACGGCAGGGGACGACGGCAGAGGGCAATGTGCTGTGCCGCCCGCAGAGATCCCACCTGGGTGCTGTTGAGGGCCGTACCGCCGGGCCGCCGCTGCCCGAAGGTCCCGGCCGCCTCCCCGCAGACATACAGCCCGGGAATCCGGGTCTGCCAGTGGCAGTCCACTTCCACCCCGCCGTTGTGATGCTGGGCACAGACGCGGATTTCCAGCATCTCCCGTTCCAGAAAGATGCCGTGTTCGGCATACAACCGGATGGCCGGGGCGTTGATGGCCTGCAGCCGCTGCAGGGGGGTGTCCTGCAGTGCACCGCAGTGGCACAGATAGTCTTTGACTTCCGGCTCCAGCAGGTCCGGGTCCCAGCCCCGGGGATTGCGGCGGTAATCCAGAAAGACCCGCCGCCCCAGGTCGGTCTGTTCCTTGACCAGAATGTCAAGGCGGGAGGACCCATCGGCCTTGTCCGGGTCAAAGGGCCACTGATAGCCTTTGAGAAAGGTCCGGTTCAGCACCTGGGCGGGGGAGAGGGAGTCCGGCAGAAATTCCCGTTCCACCCCGTCCCGGTCCACGGACACATACCGGGGGATCGCCTGCTGGTAGCTGCCGGATACATTCCACCGGAACTCTACCGAGGCAAGCCCGTACTGCCAGCGGTGGAGGTTGGCACCGGTGCATCCCGCCTCAAAGGCCATGCCGCTCATGCCGAACTGGCTTTCGGGATAAACCCGGTGGGCGTAGATGCCCGCCGGACCGCCGGTGGCCAGAATGAGATCGGCACAGCGGATGACCAGCGGGGAGCGGGTCCGGCGGTCCAGACACAGCAGGCCGCACACGCCGTTTTCGTCGGTCAGAATCTGAAAGGCCAGGGTGTGGTCCAGAATCGGCACGCCCCGGGCCCGCACGCTTGCTTCCAGGGCTTCGGTCATGTACCGGCTGGTCAGGGGGCCGGCGGAGGTGGCTCTCCGGCGCTGGTCGTGGTCGGTCTGGTACCCCACATATTCCCCCATCTCGTTGGCGGGAAAGGGCACCCCCAGCCCTACCAGCTTGAAAAAGCTCCGCACCGATCCGGCGGCTTCGCACAGGGCAATGTCCCCGTCCACATCCGGTCCCAGGAGGCTGCGGGCCAGTTCCTCCACGCTGTCCCGCTCGTCCCCGGCCAGGGACAGCTTGTAGTAGGTCTGCTTGTCGCTGCCGGTGTTGCGGGATGTACCGCAGTTCATTCCTTCGGTGACCAGGAGCACATCCTGCCCCAGAGCGGCCAGACAGTCCGCAGCATTCAGTCCGGCACAACCGGACCCTACCACCACGGTGCGGGCGATGCGTTCTTCCATGGTCATAACCTCCGCAGGGCAAACCCGCCGTCGGCGTTGAGCACCTGCCCGGCGGAGTAGTCCAGCAGCCCGGAACAGCAGGCCAGCACCATCCGGGCCACATCCTCCGGCTGCCCGAACCGGGGAACCGGCAGCAGTCCGTCGTCGATCATCTTCCGGTATTTCTCGTGTACGCCGCTGGTCATGTCGGTGTCGATGATGCCGGGACGCACCTCAAACACCGGGATGCCTTCCCCGGCCAGACGTTGGGCGAATAGAGCGGTGACCATGCCCACTCCCGCCTTGCTGATGCAGTATTCTCCCCGGTTCACACTGGCTGCATAGGCGGACAGACTGCCGATGTTGATGATCCGCGGGGCGTAGTCCGGCAGAGTGTGGCGGGCAGCCACCATGGCCCGGGCCGCCAGCTGGCACAGAAAGAAGGTGCCTTTCAGATTGATGTTCAGCACCCGGTCAAAGCTTTCCTCCTCCATCTCCAGCAGGTCCCGGCGCTCCAGGGGAGCCACTCCGGCGTTGTTCACCAGCACATCCAGACGGCCGTAGGTCTGCAGTACATGGTCGAGCAGGGCCTGCCGCCGGTCCCGGCAGCCGATGTCCACCTGCCGGTAGTCTGCGCCCCGGGGCAGGCCAGCGGGAGGCTGCGGCCCGGTACCGCAGTAAATGACGGTATAGCCGTTTTGGCCCAGCAGGTCGGCAATGGCCCGGCCGATGCCCCGGGTGGAGCCGGTCACAATGGCAGTCTTCACAGATGATACACCTCCCTGTCCCGCACGATGCAGCCGGCAGGACGCCCGGCACGCAGCAGTGCCGCACAGCCGCCGCAGGCCACACAGACAGCCGCCGGGTCCAAGATACCCTTCCGGCATTGATCCACAAAATCCGGGTCGGCAAAGGCCATGCGGCCGAACCCGGCCAGGGCGCAGTGGCCGCCGCTCACCATACCCGCGGCCAGGCAGGGGGAAAACTGCCGCAGATAGCTGAACGCACTGCCCAGCACCGGCAGGTCGGGAAGCTGACGCTGGATCTCCGCCACCGCACCCATCATCCGGCCCACCCCGGTCAGCGGGTGCTCGTCGGGAATATAGTTGCCGTGGTCGTAGGGGCGGTTGACGTGGGGATTCTTGTAAGGGTTGCCCATGGTGACGTTGATGAGAGGAATGCCGAATTCCTCTTTCAGTTCCCGGATCAGGCGCACAGGCTCGGTCAGATCCACGTCCAGACTGCCGGGATGGACGCCGAAGCCGTAGGGATAGGCGAACCCGTCGTACACATTCAGGCGGCTGGTGAGGAAAAAGTCCCCCGAAACGGCAGCCCCCGCTGCCCGATACGCGTTTTTCAAAAATCGGGTGCGGTTTTCATAGCTGCCCCCGTAGGGCCCCGGCCGTGTGTAGGCGCTGAGCAGTTCACAGGCCAGGTAGCGATGACAGCACTTGATATCCATGCCGTCAAAACCTGCGGTGCGGCACAGCCGGGCGGTGGTTTCAAAGGCGGCCTCGTACCGCTGCAGTTCTTCGTCGGTCAGTACCCGGAAAGGCTGGTCCAGGCCTTCCTCCAGAGGCGGGCAGCGGTAGGCCACCAGGGGTTCGGGTACTCCCTTGGGTTTGGAATACCGGCCGCTGTTGGTGGCCTGCATGATGATGACCGGCACATAGCCGTGCCGTTTCAGGCACAGCTCCCGCATATGATCCACCAGCCGGGCAAATTCCCCCACATTCTCTTCGGTCAGATAGAGCTGGTGGGCGCTGGCCCGGCCTTCGGGAACGGTGGCCACCGCCTCAAACCAGATAAGCCCCGGCCCCGCCTGGGCAAAGCGCTCATACCGCCGCCAGGTCAGCGGTCCGGGGGCACCGGCCCCGGTGCCGTCGGTGCCTTCCATGGGCTGAAAGGCAATGCGGTTGGCGACTGTCCGGCCTGCCAGCTCCAGAGGCCGGAACAGGGCGGAGGTGGTATCGCACAAGGGGACGAAGGCCCCCAGGTCCCGGGCCTTCTGCCGTATCTCATCCAGGTTCCGGTAGTGAAATGTTTCGTGGCTCATGGTGTCTCCTCTCTCAACTGTACGCGGTAGGTGGCGACTTCAAAGGGGCGCAGATGCAGCCGGGCATCCGGGGCAAGGGGAGCGCCGGAGGCTTCCTCCAGCAGATCGCAGGGGACCAGGGCATCCACCGCCAGGTCGGAGGTGAGGCGGAAAAAGGTGTCGGCCTTCTTGCTCTCATACAGGCGGATCACCAGATCCCCGCTGCCGTCATCCGCCGGCTTTAGGGTGTCCACGATCACGTTGGGGCGGTCGGCGGCAAAGGCGCTGAAAGAGGCACAGCTGCCTTCCTCCTGCAGAAGAGGGTCATTGAAGGCTGCTGCCTGCTGTACCACCGGCGCATCGGCAAAACAGGTGTTCCAGGCGGTGAACCCGTACCGGAATTGCTGCTCGCCCTGGTCGCTGGCCATCTCGGGGGAGGCCGCCGCCCGCAGCAGGGTCAGTTCCATGGAGTTCTCCTCCACCCCGATGCCGTACTTGCAGTCGTTGAGCACCGCACAGCCGTGGCTGTTGTCACACAGGGCGGTGTAGCGGTGGTTGCACACCTCAAAGCGCTGCCGGTCAAAGGGGCGGCTGCGATGGGTGGGGCGCTCCACAAAGCCGAACTGGATCTCATGGAAGGCGTTTTCCGCCCGCACATCCACCGGAAATTCTACCTTCAGCAGCCGGTGCAGCTCATGCCAGTCCACGGTGGTGTCAAATTCCACCACCGGGCTGCCGGCGTGCAGGGTGATGGTCTGGCGGATGGCGGAGCGGCCGATGGTGCCCTGCCAGCACACCGAAGCGGAAAGGCCGGCGGCCTGCAGGACGGTAAACTCCTTCACCTGTACGGTGGTGCAGTCCTGCTCCCGGTAGTTGCTGTCAATGTCCCAGGCGTCGAACTTGCGGGGAATATCCTTGTACAGCCGCAGGCAGTTCATGGGGCGCCCGGCGGTCATCTCCCGCCCGTCCAGCCGGTAGGACAGCAGCTGCCCCTGCCGGTCCAGCTGCAGCTCCACCCGATCACTGTATAGCCGGGCTCCTTCCGGGGCTAGTTCGGCCCGCACCAGGTCACCGGCGGGGGTCTGGCGGGCGGGCAGCAGGGAAACCGCGCCCATGGCGGGCAGGTCCAGCAGGGCCTGGCCCCGGCAGACCGGAACGGGGATACCTTCGGCGGTTACGGCACCCTCCTCAAACCGGGACGGCAGGTTTACCACCTCCCGGCGGGCAAAGCCCTGGCCGTTGAAGAAGGTCACCCCTGGACCGGGCTGCAGCAGGGACCGGCGGGCGGCGGTATGCAGCCGGTCTGCTTTTTCCTGCAGGGCACGGTGGGCGGCGTTGGCCTCCTCATAGACCCGGGCGATGGAGGACCCGGGCAGAATGTCATGAAACTGGTTAAGCAGCAGGACCTTCCACAGACGTTCAGCTTCGGTCCGGTCATAGGACTCCCCGCTCGTCATGGCCAAAGCCCCCCACAATTCCATGTGGTGCAGGGCGCGCTCGCTCCGGCGGTTGTTTTTCTTGATGGCGGCCTGGGTGGTGTAGGTGCCCCGGTGGGCGTTGAAATACAGCTCTCCGTCCCAGGTGTTCACCGGTCCGCCTTCCTTTTCCAGATCCTCGAACAGGGTCAGGGGAGACATCATGGCCACCCGGGGCATCCCTTCCAGGTCCTGTTCCCGCAGGGCGTACTCGATGTGATCCCGGCAGGGACCGCCCCCGCCGTCGCCGTAGCCGAAGGGAATCAGGAAAGCATCCAGGTGCCGCTTCTGCACCCGGGAACGCCACACCCCGCACAGCTCGGCGGGGTCGGTGCGGTAGGTGTAGTTGGTGGGCAAGAAGGAGGTCACGGTGCTGCCGTCCATTCCCTTCCAGGTGAAATAGTGGTAAGGGAAGGGATCGCCCTCGTTGTAGCTCCAGAAGATTTTCTGGGTCACCAGATATTTGACCCCGCACCCGGCCAGAAGCTGGGGCAGGGCGGCGGAATACCCGAAGGTGTCCGGCAGCCAGAGCATCCGGCTGTCAACCCCGAATTCTTCCCTGAAAAATCGCTTGCCGAATACCAGCTGCCGCACCAGAGACTCGCCGGAAGGCAGATTGGTGTCAGGCTCCACGTACATGGCGCCCTCGGCAATCCAGCGGCCCTCCTTCACGGCCCGGCGGATGCGTTCATACAGTTCGGGGTAGGCATCCCGGCACATCTCATAGGCGGCAGGCTGGCTCTGAATGAACCGGTAGCCGGGGTACCGTTCCAGCAGACGGAGCTGGGCGGCAAAGGTGCGGGCGGTTTTGCGGCGGGTCTCCTGCATGGGCCACAGCCAGGCCAGGTCCAGATGGGCGTTGCCCACGGCGGCCATCAGCGGCGCCGTGGAGCCGTTGCGGCATTCCAGCAGGGGGCGCAGGGCCGCCCGGGCCCGGCGGTAACTTTGGATGCGGACTTCGGCGGGCTGCTCAAAGTCCACGATCCGGGTGTACTCTTCCAGTCCGTCGGCAATCCGGGCCGCCCGCAGGGAATCTTCCGGCAACTCGTCCAGCAGCATGGACAGGGTGGAAACATCCATCCAGAGCTGATAGGCGTCCTCGTTCCAGATGCCGTAGGTGTTGTGTCCCATGCGGGTGCGGAAACCTTCGGCGACGGGGTCCTGCAAGGTGCCGGGCAGAACCGGTCCGGTGGCGCAGGCACCCTCGTCGGGATAATAGTGCCCGGCATATACCTCGAACAGCAGATCGAACTGCTGGCCGGGGGTTCCGCAGTCGGTGAGCAGGTTGTCGCAGATGTAATGATGGGGAACGCTGACCCAGTCGGCCCGGCGGGTGCCGAAGGCCTGTCCGTTGACAAACAGGGTGGCCTCACCCCCCAGATCCAGGGACATGGCGATCGCCTTGCCTCTGGCCTGTTCCGGCAAGATGATCCCGGCGCGGCACCACAGGTATTCCCAGGTGTGCCCCCAGGCGGTTCCCTCCCGGATGGGAGTAAAAGCCTCCTCTTGTGCCTGCCGGGGTGTCAGGGTCTGCATGGTGGTAAATCCTTCCAGAGAAATCTCTGCCAATGGGGTGTAAAAGTCCCGTGCCAATACCCGCTGCCAGTGGGCAAGCCGGTCTTTGTACTCCGAATTCAGCAAGGACATGCACTGTGCCTCCTTTTATAAATGGGAATGGATTGTATCACTTTGACAAATGTCCCATTGTGTTTTACACTGAGCATATCGGAGACAGGTCCAATACACAAGACATAAATCCGTACACTTTTTCTAAAAATCCGATTTTATGGATGCTGGAACAGCGGTGCGGAAAAATCAGCACGGAAATTTATACTCTTGCCACGGATATCCGTATTGACTCCCTCTTGGGATTTACTTACATATATAAATAAATGAGTTTTGAGCCCGGATATTGTTCAGATTGTCAACGGAGGGGATTATGCAAAGGCTGCGGAAATTATGGCGGGATCTGCGGGTTCGGACAAAATTTTTGCTGATTCTGCTGCTGGCCATTGCGCTGGTCAGCTTTACGGCCGTGGGTACGCTGCGCATTCCCATGAAAGCCTATGATGAGCGTCTGTACCAGAGCAGTTCCCAGATGATCACCCTGTTTGCGGAACAGATCCAGAGCGAGCTGGAAAATTTTGAGGCCATCAGCTACCGCATCCTGACCGACAACACCCTGCAAAAAAACCTGACCGTCATGGAGGAAACCTCACCCGGCACGGTGACCTGGCTGAATGCCCAGTCGGAGGTAGGGGACAGGGTCGCTTATTTCAGCCTCTGGTTTTCAGACGCGGTGTGTTTTCAGCTCAAAACCAGTCAGAACGTTTCCTACAGCCAGTTTTTCGGGGCTTCGGTCAGCTTTGACCGCCTGACGGAGGAGCGGATTGAGTATGCCTCGGGGCGGCGGGGCAATCTGGTCTGGCTGGCGGAGGACGGGGAAACTCCCCAGCTGTTCCTGCTGCGGGAAATCCGGGAAATGGATGAAATGCGGCTGAACACCCTGGGAACTATCCTCATTGAGGTGGATTTCCCCGCGCTGGTGGAAAAGTACCGCCGGGGAATGACCCAGATGGGATCGCCCTTGTCCTGCGTCGTGTATAGTGGGGATATCTGTCTGTATGCCAGCAATGATGATATCCGCAGCCTGGCTCCCGGGGAGGATGGTTACCTGCGCATGAAACTGGGGGGCAAGGATGTGCTGTGTGTGCGGTACACCGGGCTCAATGGTATGAAGTATGTGACGCTGGTGGATTACGGCGAGATCACCTCCACCATCTCTGCCGCCACCACCCTGACGGTGGTGGGCATTGTGGCGGCGACGGTGCTGGCGCTGCTCATCAGTGCCCTGCTGGTCAGCAGTATCCTCAACCACCTGCAGGTCCTGCTCAACAAGTTTGACGATTTTGCCATTCGGGGCGTTCCCGTGCCCAAGGAAAACAGTCCCTACCAGGATCGGCAGGATGAGATCGGCCGTCTGCACCGGCATTTTGACCGGATGACCCGGGCCTGGGACCGGATGAACCGCATCAAGGAAGAACAGCGCCGCCTGCTGCAGGAAAAACAGATGCAGCAGCTGCGTGCCCAGGTGCGCCCCCATTTTCTGTACAATACGTTGGAATCGATCTATTGCCTGGCCCGCAGTGCCCCGGATCAGCGCATTGCCGTCATGACCGACGCACTGGGCAAGATGCTGCGGGCCTCTCTCAACGAGACCCGGGACATCGTGACGGTGGCCGAGGATCTGCAGGTCACCCGGGAATATCTGCGCATTCAGCTCATCCGGTACGGGGAGCGGCTGCGGGTGGAATACGATGTGCCGGACAGTCTGCTGCCCTGCCGCATCCCGGCCATGACCATCCAGCCTCTGGTGGAAAATGCCGTCCACCATGCGGCGGAGGAAATGCTGGATACCTGTATTATCCGGATCCGGGGCGCCGTGGTGCAGGACGGCATCGACATAATGGTGGAAGACAACGGCCCCGGCATGGACGAAAACATTCTGGCCAAGCTGGAATCCGGGGAGGTCAAGCCGGAAGGACTGGGGATCGGAATGCGCAATATCCACAAGCGGGTGCAGTATGCCTTTTCCAGTCAGTACGGCCTGCGGGTGCGGTGTGAAAACGGATGGACGCGGATCATTGTCCATCTGCCGGACACCAGAAATTGATTCTGGTCCGGAGGGTGAAGAAATCAAGACGAGGGAATTATGTACAAATTACTGTTGGTAGATGATGAGCCGATCATCCGGGAAGGCCTGGAACAGATGATCGACTGGGACAAGCTGGGCCTGACCCTGACGGCTTCCTGCAGCAATGCCATATCGGCGCTGGACAGCATGATGGACGATATGCCGGACATCCTGCTCACGGATATCCGGCTGCCCGGCATGAGCGGGCTGGAACTGGTCAACCGGGCCCTGGCGCTGCATCCCATGCTGCAGACCATTATTCTGTCCGGGTATGATACCTTCCAGTATGCCCAGCAGGCGGTGAAATACGGGGTGATTGAATACCTGCTCAAGCCCTGTTCCCAGCAGGAACTGGAGGAAGCTCTGCAGCGGGCCTGCCATGCGCTGGACCGGCAGAATCAGCATGTACTTTACCTGTACGGCGAGCGCCGCAAACGCATCAAGGCGCTGGTGGACAGCTTCAGTGCCCTGCGGCAGGAGGAGACGGACGCTGCCCAGCTGGAAAAGCAGGTGCATGAGTTGGTCAAGACGGTGGAGGACCCCAGTCTGCTGCAGGAAACCCTGATCTGCATGGTCACCCAGAACATGGGCAGCGGCCAGACGGAATGGGGCATGAACATCATCACCGACGCGCTGCGGTCCCGGGAGCCGCTGGAAAAACTGATAGTGCGCACCCTGGCCCGTATGCACAAGGAGGGGGAGGGCGCCCGCGGCAACGATTTTGTGAAGCAGATGACTGCCTATGTGGATGCCCATTATGCAGACGAGACCTTGTCTTTGCAGTACATAGCGGACAAGGTGGTATACATGAATGCGGATTATATCGGCCGGGAGTTTACCCGTGCGGTGGGGCAGAAGTTCAGCAGTTATCTGCTGGGTACCCGGATGGAACACGCCAAACTGCTCATGCGCAGCGATGCAATCCTGCACAGCTACGAGATCGCCGAGCGGGTGGGGCTGGGGAAAAATCCCCATTATTTCAGCCAGCTTTTCCGCAAATACACTGGCATGACGCCCAAGGACTACCGCCGTCAGCTGCAGGGCGGCACCGACGAAACCTGAGGTTTTCCATATGGAAAAAAGCCGTTCCCGGGGGATTTTCTCACCCGAGAACGGCTTTTTTCATGGACTGCTTTTCCCTGAAAACGAACACAAAGAAATGCCAAACCGGAAAAACGTACAAAAATATAGGAAAATTGAATTAAATTCTGTGCACCATTTGCTTATAATGATGACAACAAATCACTTGGAGGTGTTTCCCCGTGAAGATGAAGAAAAGATTGTTTGCAGCCCTGTGCGCCGGCATGATGGTGGCGGGTGCCCTGAGCGGATGCGGTGCATCCGACAGCAGTTCCACCGGCTCCGGAACCGGTGAGACCGCATCCGCGTCCACCAGCAGCAGCGGCAAGACCACCCTGAATGTTCTGTGGTGGGGCTCTCAGACCCGCCACGAACAGACCACCGCCATGCTGGAAAAGTTCCAGGAACTCAACCCCGACATTGAAGTGGTCATGGACTACTCCGACTGGGACGGCTACTGGACCAAGCTTCCCGCCCAGGTGGCCGGCGGCCAGACCCCGGACGTGTTCCAGATGGACTACGCGTACCTGTCCCAGTACGCGGAAAACGGCGTCCTGGCGGAACTGGACAGCTACATTGCCGACGGCAGCCTGGATATGAGCAATGTATCCCAGAGCGTCATTGATTCCGGCACAGTGAACGGCAAGGTGTACGCCATCTCCACCGGCACCAACGCGCCGGTCATGCTCTACCGCAAGGATATTCTGGACGAGCTGGGGCTGGAACTGCCCATGAATCCCACCATGTCCGAATACTGCGCCATCTCCAAGCAGGTATATGAGGCCACCGGTCTGCGGGATACCTTCGTTACCGACTGCTCTGCCGACGACCTGCGTTTCCGCCTGCGCAACTACGGCCTGAATCTGTACAATGATGACGCCAGCGCTCTGGGCTTTGACGATCCCAAGTATCTGGTGGATATGTGGGAACTGGCCCTGCAGGCCCAGAACGAAGGCTGGGGTCTGAAACCCGGCGAAGCCACCGCGGTCACTGCCTTTGACTCCATGGTCACCGATTCCTGGTCCCGTTACCAGAATTCCAACGAACTGCAGGCCTACCGGGATGCCACCGGCAAGGACATCAGCATGGTCATGATCCCCAATACGGACGACGCCACCGCTTCCGCCACCTACCTCAAGCCCGCCATGTTCTGGTGCGTGGGCGCGGACAGCGAGGTCAAGGATGCCGCCATCCGCTTCATCAACTTCTTTACCAACAATACCGAATGCTACGACATCGTGGGCATCGAGCGCGCTGTGCCTATCTCCTCCGAAATGCGTGAGTATGTGGCACCCACTCTGGATTCTGTCAGCCAGGAAGTGGTGGACTTTATTGATTACGTCAGCCAGCCCGATATGGCTTCTCCGCTGATGAACCCCGATCCGCCGCAGCACACCGAGATCTCCGATCTGCTGGGTCAGTATTCCGAGCAGGTTCGGTACGGGGAACTGACGGATCTGGAAGCGGCCGCCACCGAGTTTATGGCCGAAGCCAACAAGATTCTGGCCGAAGGCTCCACCGCCACGGAATAAGCTGCCTTCCGGCAACATGCGGCCGGGCCGCCTGACCTCCCCGAGCAGCCGGCCACCCGAAAAATACAATGTTCCGCCGCGCCGAAGGCAATCCCTTCGGCGCGATTCTTTAGAAGCCTCTTCCGTCTATGAAAGATTAACTATTAAAAGTCAACCCCAAAAATGAATGGTGGTGGTGAAAAGAGATAGTTCAAGAAAGGTATAG
>CALWNO010000042.1 GCA_944382785.1 uncultured Gemmiger sp.
GCCACGATGTAGAAGATGGTCATATCCGGCCACAGCATGTCCTGCTGCTTCTTGGAGGAGTAAATGCCCCACCAGCCGGTCATGCACAGGATGTTCAGGATGCCCGCAATGCCGTTGACCCAGTTCCACCAGCCGCCGTAGACCCAGACGTTCTCGCTGGACAGCCACCAGCGGCTGCCGGTTTCGGCCAGGGCCATGGCGCCGCGGATGCCGGATTCAAAGTCGCTGGCCACGGCGATGAGGATGTTGATGCCCACGATCACAAAGGGGAATGCCTTGAACCAGTGGGTCTTGCCGATGCCCCACTTGTACTTGAGCATCATGAAACCGATGCAGCCGATGGTGGCGGCATACAGCTTGGCGTAGTGGAACCAGCTGTTCATGTACAGGTAGGTGGGATTGTTCAACGCCCATTCAGCCCCCATGGAGGCTCCCACAGCCACCGCAATGAAGTAGACGGTCAGGCCTGCAGGCAGGATCAGGAAGCAGAAGATACCGCCCTGCTTGGTGCGGCGGGCCAGCTCGTTGACAAGAATCAGCCCCACGAAAACCAGCAGCCAACCGAACAGCTGCCAGCCGGCGTTTTCGCCGTAGATCTGAAACAACATACAAAAATTCCTCCGTTCAAAATGACGTTTTATCTTACAGCGTATCCGGGGAGGAAGCCGTTTTGGATGCCGCTTCTTCCTCCTCGGGCACCGTAATATCCCGGATCATGGTTTCGTTGCCCTGGAGCAGGTGGGTGTGACCGCTGCCGCACCCGGGGCAGGTGCGGCCATGGGCCACCGTTGGGTATACCAGGCCGCAATCCTCGCAAAGGGTCTTGGCGGGGATGATCTCCACCTGCAGCCTGGCCCCCTGCAGCATTTCCGATTTGGACGCCGCCCAGTTCCAGCAGTCCTGAAGGTAATCCTCCAGCACACCGGAAACCTCACCCAATTCCAGCGTCACCGCATTGACATGCCGCACGTTGTTGGCCCGGCCCACTTCCTCCACACTGCGGATGATGTGAAAGACAATTCCCAGTTCGTGCATTTCACTCTTCCTTTTTGCCGAACCGGATCTTGATCTCCCGCTTGAGCATGTAGGGCAGGATGGCCTTGAACTTGTCCTCGCTGCGCACCATGGTGCTGCATTCGGGACGTTCCCGGTACAGGTGGATGGCGTCGAATTCGCACTTGGTGGTGCAGACGCCGCAGCCAATGCACTTGTTGGGGTCCACCACCGAGGCACCGCAGCCCAGGCAGCGGGCGGTCTCCTTCCTGACCTGCTCTTCGGTGAAGGTCTTGTGACCATCCCGGAAGGAGCGGTGATAGTCGATATCCTGGGCCATCCCGGCCACCTGACGGGCGGTGGTGTCATAGCTGCCCAGAGCCAGGTCGCTCTTGTCCAGCTCGATGAACTGACGGCGGTTGCGGCCGATGGTCATGCTGGTGTTGGGCTGGACAAAGCGGTGGATGGAGACAGCGCCCTCCTTGCCGGCGGCGATGGCGTCGATGGCAAACTTGGGGCCGGTGTACACGTCGCCGCCCACGAACACGTCGGGCTGGGCGGTCTGGTAGGTCAGGGAGTCGGCCACCGCGCGGCCGCCCCGGCCCAGTTCCACCCGGCTGCCTTCCAGCAGATTGCCCCACTGGATGCTCTGGCCGATGCTCAGGAACACATGCTCACATTCCACCGTGACGGTGTCGTTTTCATCATAGGTGGGATTGAACCGGCCTTCGGCGTCCAGCACCGACAGGCAGCGTTTGAAAACAACAGCGGTAGCCTTGCCGTTTTCAGTCAGGATCTCCTTGGGGCCCCAGCCGCAATGGACCTTGGCGCCCTCTTCCTCCGCCTCGGCAACCTCGCCGGGGGTGGCGGGCATCTGGTCCCGGGCTTCCAGGCAGAACATATCCGCCGAGGAGGCACTGCAGCGCAGACCGGACCGCACCACGTCGATGGCCACGTTGCCGCCGCCGACCACCACAATACGGCCCTTGAGGTCGATCTTTTCCCCTTCGTTCACCCGGTGGAGGAAGTCCACAGCGGTGACCACGTTGGGGGCATCTTCCCCGGGGACCCCGGCCTTGCGGCCGCCCTGGCAGCCGATGGCCAGATAGAAGGCCTTGTACCCTTGGGCGCGCAGCTCATCCAGGGTCACATCCTTGCCCACTTCCACACCGCAGCGGATCTCCACGCCCATCTGGCGGATGATGTCGATCTCCGCTTCCACCACATCCTTCTCCAGCTTGTAGGAAGGAATGCCGTAGGTGAGCATACCGCCGGGCTTCTGATTCTTTTCAAACACGGTGGGGTGATAGCCTTTTTCGGCCAGGTAGTAGGCACAGGACAGGCCCGCCGGGCCGGCGCCGATGATAGCCACCTTCTCGCTGAAACCGCCCCGGTTGGAAGGCGGGTTGATGGGCGGGATGTAGCGGGTGGACGCTTCCAGGTCCTGCTGGGCGATGAACTTCTTTACTTCGTCGATGGCCACCGCCTGGTCCACGGTGCCGCGGGTGCAGGCGTCCTCACACCGGCGGTTGCACACCCGGCCGCACACCGCCGGGAAAGGATTTTCCCGCTTGATAAGGGCCAGCGCTTCGGTATAGCGGCCCTGGGCAGCCATCTTCAGGTAGCCCTGCACCGCAATGTGGGCGGGACAGGCCGTCTTGCAGGGGGCGGTGCCGGTGTCGTAACAGTTGATCCGGTTGTTGTCCCGGTAATTAATATCCCACTTTTCCGGGCCCCATTTCACCGTGTCGGGCAGCTCCTGACGGGGATACTCCACCGGGCCGTGGCTGGTGCACAGTTTCTGGCCCAGCTTGACCGCACCGGCAGGACAATACTCCACGCAGCGGCCGCAGGCCACGCAGTTTTCGGGGGTGACATGGGCCACATAGGCGGAACGGCTCATGTTGGGGGTGTTGAACAGCTGGCTGGTGCGCAGAGCGTTGCAGATGTTCACGTTGCAGTTGCAGATGGCAAAAATCTTGTTTTCGCCGTCGATGTTGGTGATCTGGTGGACAAAGCCATTGTCCTCGGCCCGCTTGAGAATGCGCATGACCTCGTCGTAATCCACATAATGGCCCTTTTTGGTCTCCACCAGATAGTCGGCCATGTCACCCACGCCGATGCACCAGTCCTCCGGGTCATCGCCGCAGCCTTCCCCCATCCGGGCCCGGGACATACGGCAGGAACAGGGGCTGGCGGCATACTTGCCGTCATACTTTTTCAGCCAGTGGGAGATGTGCTCGATGTCCACCGACTGGTTCTCGGTCTCGATGGCCTTTTCCACCGGGATGACGTGCATGCCGATGCCGGCACCGCCCGGCGGCACCATGGCGGTGATGTGCTCCAGGGGCAGGAAGGTCATCCGCTCAAAGAAGGCGGTGACTTCGGGGTGGTCCTGGATCTGGCTTTTCTGCATGTTGAAAAACTCGGCACTGCCGGGCACGAACATGGGCAGTACATACTGCTTTTCGTGGCGTTCATTCTCCCAGTTATATTCCAGCAGGCCTACATAGCTCATCTGGTACAAAAGGGGTTCCAGTTCCTCGGCGGATTTGCCGGTAGCCTTGACCAGCTCGGGCAGGGTCATGGGTTTGCGGACCTTCATCTTCAGGGCTACGTCTGCCATCTCGTCGGTGATGAGCCCCGCCAGGCCCCAGTATTCCGGGTCTTCGGCGGTGAGGGGGCGCAGTTTGGCCGGGATGCGGTCGGTGATCTTCTGGCCCAGTTTGAGGATCTTTTCCCGGGGCTTTTCGTCCTTGGGAATCGTAAAGGGCAGCTTGCTCTCGTCCAGAGGGAAGTGGGTCTGGCTCATGGTCGGTTCCTTTCTGTATGGTATGACATTTTACTGCTTGTCCGGGGTTTTCCAGGCGGCAACCTGGGTGCGCAGCCAGTCGGCCCACCGGTCAATGCCCTCGCCGGTGCGGGCGCAGATGGGAATGACCTGGGCGTCAGGGTTGCGCATACGGATGTACTCCTTGCACTTTTCCATATCGAAATCAAAGTAGGGCATCACGTCGATCTTGTTCACCAGCACCACATCGCAGACGGTGAACATCAGCGGATATTTCAGGGGCTTGTCGTGGCCCTCCGGCACCGAGAGGATCATGGCGTTTTTCACCGCGCCGGTATCGAACTCCGCCGGGCAGACCAGGTTGCCCACGTTTTCCAGAATGGCCAGGTCCACATCCTCCAGCCCCAGGCCCTCCAGGCCCTGGCGGGTCATGTCGGCGTCCAGATGGCACATGCCGCCGGTATGCAGCTGGATGGACTTGGCGCCGGTCTCGGCAATGACTCTGGCGTCCACGTCAGAGTCGATATCCGCTTCCATGACGCCGATGCGCATCTCGTCTTTCAAAGCCTCGATGGTGCGCCGCAGGGTAGTGGTTTTGCCCGACCCCGGCGAGGACATGAGGTTGAGCAGGAACACCCCCTTCTGCTTCAGCTGACGGCGGACCTCCTCGGCTTCCCGGTCGTTGGAGGCAAACACGCTCTGTTTGATCTCCAGAATCTTGACATTGTCCATGATGATCATCCTTTCTCCCCCGCTTTGTGGTCAGGCCACGAGGCGGTGCTGCGGCGGGCAGCGCAAAACAATTCTCTTTGTGAATAGTTTAACGCCCTTTGGGAAAATGGTCAACAAAGCCGGGCCATTTCTGTAAATACAGAAAAAGTGAGGCTTTTTATTTGGTGAAATGTATGATAAAATTCTGATATGGTATGTGGTATAGCCACAGCCCAGAGAGGAGTGCCGCCATGGAATTTGAAAAACTGTCTGCTCCCAGTCTGAAAGACCTGTTCATCCAGCAATTGCAGCGGATGATTCTGTCGGGGGAACTGGCCGTAGGCACCCCCCTGCCCCCCGAACGGGAGCTGGCCCAGCAGATGCAGGTAAGCCGGGCGGTGGTCAACGGTGGCATGGCCGAGCTGGCCAAACAGGGCTTTGTGGAAGTGCGGCCCCGTCAGGGCGCTGTGGTGGCGGATTATCGCCGCCGGGGCAACCTGAGTACCCTGATTGCCATTATGGAATACCAGGGCGGCGTGCTGGGCAAGGAGGAGGTGCAGTCCATTCTGGAAGTGCGCCTGGCCCTGGAGCATCTGGCGGTGGCCAACGCCATTGACCGGGCTTCCGATGAAGATCTGGACAGGCTGGGCGATTTGCTGGCCGCCATTGCCCAGAGCAGTACCCCTGCCCAGGCAGCCGAAGCAGCCTGGACCTACCAGCATGAACTGGCCCTGGTGAGCGGCAACAGCATCCTGCCCCTGATCTACTACTCCTTCAAGCCGCCGGTCATTACCCTGTGGACCAGGTTCTGCCGGTTATATGGCATCGGGGCACTGTGCCGCAACACCGAAAAATTGTATGATCTTATCCGGGCCCGGGACAAGAATGGTGCCGCCCGGTGGATTGATGAATACCTGGGACGGGCCATTTCAGGCAGTCAGCAGATTTACAGCGAATGAATTTGTGGGAAAGAGGGAGAATCCGATGAACCTTCCATGTCTGGACCATCACCACACAGGAATCGACAAGCGGGATGTGGTGGCTTTTTTTGATGAACTGGCCCCCGGCTGGGACCGGGATCTGATCATGGACCGGGATAAAATCAAACTGATTCTGGATACCGCAGACATTCACCCCGGTGTGCGGGTGCTGGATGTGGCCTGCGGCACCGGGGTGCTGTTTCCCTTTTATGTCCACAGACAGGTCCGGGAGGTGCTGGCAGTGGATATTGCCCCGGAGATGGCAAAGATCGCCGCCGCAAAAGCCCGCCCGCCTATCCGGGTCCTTTGCCGTGATATTCAGGCGTTGCCGGGTACCGGCGACTATGACTGCTGTGTGGTGTACAACGCCTTTCCCCATTTTCCCGACCCGGCAGGGCTGGTACGCGACCTGGCTGCCTGGCTGCGGCCGGGCGGACGGCTGACCATAGCCCACAGCATGGGAATCGAACAGCTGAACCGTCACCATTCCGGCCGGGCCGCCCAGGTATCGGTGGGCATGCTGCCAGCCGAAGAGCTGGCCGGGATTCTGGGAAAGTGGTTTCAGGTAGACACGGCGGTGTCCGACAGGGAAAAGTATATCGTATCCGGCACCTTACAGAAAAAGAACTGAACCAAAAAAGACATGGCGGACTGCACGGAAGGCAGTACACCATGTCTTTTTATTATTGTGATATAGTTGAACCGAAGGGTCACTCGTGAATTTCCAGGGGCAAGCCGTCCGGATCAAAGAAAAAGGTCATTTTTTTGTGCGTATAGGTATCCAGGCGCACCGGCTCGCAGGTGATCCCCTGTTGTTCCAGTTCCTGCACCGTTTCCTCCACGCTGTCCACCCGGAAAGCCAGATGCCGCAGGCCACAGGCTTCGGGACGGCTTACCCGCCTGGGCGGGTTCGGCTCCACAAAGATTTCCAGTTCGGTCTGGTCGTTCACCCGCAGATCCAGTTTCCAGTCATCCCTGTCGGCGCGGTAATTTTCCCGAATAATGGGAAAGCCCAGTTTATTCACATAGAAGTCTCTGGCGGCGTGGATATCGGACACAATGATGGCAACGTGGTGGATGGATTGAAACTGCATGGATCGTCCCTCAATTTCTGTCATGGTCACACCCGGCCGAAACGCAGGCCGGGCGTTTTGTATGATTGTACCACGGCAGACCACCATTCCACAACCACCGATGCGCTTTTATTCGTCGGCGGCCGCGTCATAACTGCCGGTGGTGTCCAGTGTAATGGCCGACTGACGGCGCACCGAAGTTCCCGCCGTCGGGTACAGGCTGGTGACCCGTTCCCCGTCCCCGACCACAGCGGCTTCCAGACCAAACTCGGCCAACTTCTGTTTGGCAGCGGTCACCCGCCAACCGGACACATCCGGCACCTGGGCAAAGTATTTTTCCAGTTCGGCTTCGGTATAGCTGGGCTCAACTCCCAGGTAGGGCAGAGCCTGCTCCAGCACCTCGGCACAAACCGGCCCGGACAAGGCACCGCCGCTGGTCGTCCAGCTGTGGGGTTCGTCCAGGCAGACCAGCACCGCAATTTTCGGATCGTCAATAGGTGCCACCGCCACAAAACTGGCAATCCGGGCGGAGGCATCTTCGCTGTCCAGCTTCTGGCTGGTGCCGGTCTTGCCGCCTACCCGATACCCGGCCACCGCTCCGTTTTTTCCGGTGCCGGTGGTGACCACCCCTTCCATCAGGGTGCGCATAGCGGCGGAGGTTTCCTCCGAAATAACCCGCCGTTTGACGGTGGGCTGCACTGTTTTGACCGTCTGGCCGTCGGCATCGGTGATGGACTGAACAAGATAGGGCTGCATCAGGTTACCGCCGTTGACGATAGCAGACACGGCTGTGATCATCTGCAGATAGCTGACTTTGCTGCTCTGCCCGAAGGAACAGCTGGCCAGTTCCACCGGCCCCATCCGGTCGGCGGTATAATACTCGCTGCGCTTGATTTCACCGGGCAGGTCGATGCCGGTGGCTTCCCGAAGACCGAAAGCCGCAAAATAATCGCAGAAGGCTTCCTTGCCCAGCCTGGCCCCCACCTGAATGAAGCAGGGGTTGCAGGAGGCCGCCAGCCCCTGGGCCAGAGTCTCCAGCCCGTGAATGTGACCGTTGGCGCAGCGGAAGGTGGTGCCGGATACCTTGATCTTACCTGCACAGACAAACTGCGAGTCCGGGGTGACGGCCCCTGTGTCCAGAGCTGCCGCACAGGTGATCAGTTTGAATACACTGCCCGGCTCATACAGATCACTGATAGCCTTGTTGCGCCACTGGGCCTGCTGGGCGGTTTGCAGTGCCTGGCTGCGTTCCTCCCCGGAAAGGGCATTCACCGCATTGCGGGTCTCCTCATCCACAATGGTGCGGGGGTCGTTGGGGTCATAGTCCGGCTTGGTGGTCATGGCCAGAATGGCGCCTGTCTGCACATCCATGACAATGCCCACGCCCCGGGCCGCCACATGGTGTTCGGCCACAGCGGCGGAAAGAGCCCCCTCCAGCATGTGCTGGATGTTGGCGTCGATGGTCAGGGTCAGGCTGTCCCCGGGCACCGCCTGGACGAGGGTACTGTACTCCTCCGGCATATCATAGCCCCAGGCGTTCTTGGCCGTGAGGACCCGGCCGTTCTCACCGGTCAGAGCTTCGTCGTATTCCAGTTCCAGCCCCCACAGCCCGGCGTTGTCCACATCGGTAAACCCCAACAGGCATCCCATAAAATCCCCTTGCGGATAGACCCTTCGGGTGTCCTGCCGGATCTGAATGCCCTCGGCTCCGTTTTCTTCGCACCAGCGGCGGACGGCATCGGCAGTTTCCCGGTCCACCCGGCGGCGCAGCAGGCAGTCGTTGGAACTTCGCTGGCTTAGTTTTTCCAGCGGTTCAGCCTCATCAATCTTAAGAATCTCGCTGAGGGCTTTGGCCGCCGGTTCCACCAGCTCGTCGGCCAGCTCCCGGGGGGCCGCCCGGATGGTCCAGCAGGTTTCGCTGGCCGCCAGCAGTGTGCCGTCGGCGGAGTAAATCTCACCACGGGCGGCAGGCACCACCGTGTCCCGCAGTTGTTGGTCCGCAGCCCGGGCGGCATAGTTTTCCGGGTCCAGCAATTGCAGCCAGAACAGCCGGGCTGTCAGTCCCCCAAAGCAAAGCACCGCCAGGCACCCCGCAAACACCCGGACCCTCCGCCGGATATGGCGGTCAAGACCGGGCGTAATGGGCCGCCAGGCGGCGTCTGCCCCCCTGTTTTTCCTCTGCTTCATGGTGCTGCCCTCCCCTGCTTTGTCTCTGCCACAGGGGTATGCGGCATTCCGGAATGGTATGCCCTTGCCCTTTGGGTGCATAGCGTGTATGATGAGAAAAAGATCAGAGCATGAAAGAGGGTTCCGGAGATGCGGTCATCCATCAAAGCGGTTTTATACCACAACACCCCGGTGGGGCTTTTACGGCTGTGCGCCGACGAGGCCGGCGTGTGCGGGGTGTATTTTGTACGGCAGGCCACAGCGGAGCCGTATCCGGAGAGTGCCCTGCTGCAGCGTACCGCCCGGGAACTGGACGAATACTTTGCCGGGCAGCGGCAGACCTTTGATCTGCCGCTTTCCCTGCATGGTACGCCCTTTCAGATGCGGGTATGGGCGGCGCTGCAGCAGATTCCTTACGGGGAGACCCGCAGCTACGCACAAGTGGCCGTCATGGCAGGCAATCCCAAGTCCTGCCGGGCGGTGGGCATGGCCAATCACCGCAACCCGGTAAGCATCCTGGTGCCCTGCCACCGAGTCATCAATGCCGACGGCGGGCTGGGAGGATACGGCGGCGGGCTGGAAGCCAAACAATTTCTGCTGACATTGGAAAAAGGCTGCCGGTAAGGGCAGCCTTTTTCCTGTTTTTTATGCCTTGAACACGTAGGTATCCAGCCGTCGGAACGCTTCCTGTACCCGGTCCAGGGGCAGAGCCAGGTTCATGCGGATGGAACAGGGGCCGTGGAAGGGACGGCCGTCCTGCCAGGCCACACCCACATCCCAGCCGGCACGCAGCAGGTCGTCCAGGGTGCCGTGATGGACCGTGCACCAGCCGCTGCAATCCAGGAACAGCATGTAGGTGCCTTCAGGATGCGCCACCTGCACACCCGGATATCGGGTGTTGATGTGGTCACAGGCGTACCGCACATTTTCGCTGAGGACGGTGCAGAGCTCATCCACCCACTGTTCGCCTGCCTTGCTGTAGGCAGCAATCAGGGCATGCATGGACAGCACGTTCATGGAATTATAGTGGGTTCTGCCGCCTGCTGCCTTGACCCGGTCATGCAGCGTCTCATTATAAATAATATGGTAGCTGCCGATCAGACCTGCCAGATTGAAGGTCTTGCTGGGGGCATACAGAGCCACCGTGCGCTGCCGGGCATCCTCACTCACCGACTGGGTGGGAATATGCTTGTTCCCATCCAGAAGAAGGTCCGACCAGATCTCATCCGAGATCACATAGCAATCGCAGCGGCGATAGATCTCCATGGCCTGTTCCAGTTCCTCCCGGGTCCAGACGCGGCCGCAGGGATTGTGAGGGCTGCACAGGATCGCCGCATGGATGTGATGTTCCCGCAGCTTTTTCTCCATATCCGCAAAGTCCATCCGCCAGACACCGTTTTGGTCCAGGTACAGGGGGCTGTGCACAATGTGATACCCGGCACTTTCCAGGCTGTGGGTAAAGCCGATGTAGGTGGGACTGTGCACCAGCACCGAATCCCCGGGGGCCGCCATGACCGACAAAGCGGACACCACACCGCCCAGTACGCCGTTTTCATAACCGATGTGCTCTTTGGTCAGTCCCTGTACTCCATTGCGCTGCTTCTGCCAGTTGCAGATGGCATCATAGTATGCCGCGGTGGGGCTGAAATAGCCGTAGGCCGGATGCCGGGCCCGGCGGCAGAGGGCTTCCGGAATATCCGGCAAGGTGGGAAAATTCATATCTGCCACCCACATGGGGATAACGTCAAACCCTTCTTTGGGGGCGCCGGGGGCCGTGCCCCGCCCCACACCGTCCACCGCGATGGCATCCATGCCGTGGCGTTCCAGATGGGAAGTAAAATCGTACTGCATGCTGCATTCTCCTTTTTATATGATCCTCACCGGGCAGAACCAGCTGCATCCGGTGTGGAAAAAAATCCTGCCTTGCTTTGTGCAACTTGCCGCTTGCGAAAAGCGAAAATTTTTGCTATCTTTTTTGATAAAGTGATATCTTTTCCAAATTTTGCTTCTAAACCGGCCTGGTTGACTAAAAATAGAGGGGAGCACATTCCTATGGACAACAACGAAATTTTAGAACTGGCCAAACAGTTCATCCCTTTTTTGGGGGAAATATGCGGGTCCGGCACCGAAATCTGTGTATATGACCTTTCCGATCCGGAACACGCCCTGATCGCTGCCTGCCATCCCCGCCCCGGACACGAACCCGGCGCTCCCCTGCCGCAGCCGCTGCGGGAATTGGCCGCCGCCGACTTTGACGGTCCGCAAAGCTGGGCAATGCTGCCCTGCGGACAGGGCTCCAACGCAGATTTGTGCTGTAGGGTATACCCCATCGGGAATGCAGCTGCCCCCACCGGCCTGTTGTGCGTTACCAAAGATCTATCCCCGGCCCGGGAGCTGCAGGGCGCCCTACAGGCCGTGCTGGAACGGTTTGCCCTGGAGCAGCCCCGGGAAGTTCCGCCGGCCATCCCCGCCCCCACCCTGACCGCCATGATGCAGCAACGCATTGCCGCCGTCATCCGGGAATACGGAGTGCCGCCGGCCCGGATGTCGGTGCCGGAAAAGGTGGAAGTGGTCCACCGGCTCAGCGAAAGCGGCGTCATGAACATCAAGGGAGCTGTCAGCGAGATTGCCTCCCAGCTGGCGGTGTCGGTGCCTACGGTATATCGCTATCTGAATCGCCCTGCAACCCCATAATCCGTCCAAGTGGCCGCCCTGTCCGGGCGGCTATTTTTTATTATACCGCCGAAAGGGATATTTTGGTAGTGTTTTTCCGGTGCAAAAATGATGCGCTGTACCCCCGATGGGTTTGCGCTTTTTGCCCTTTCACCGCCTTGTTTCCCTATTTTTTGTTGCGGGCGCCCCTGTGCAAAATCGCAAGATTGACGCGTTTTGCACCGATATTGACATCCCTATACCGGGGGCGTATAATAGCCGATACACGGCATTTTTGCCGAAACAGCAGGAAAGGAACGTGCATCCGACAATGACAGACACGGCACAGATCCGATCCCCCATGTTCAGCCGCAGCGCTTTGCAGCGGCTGATCCTGCCCATGCTGCTGGAGCAGCTGCTCAGCGTGACCATGGGCATGGCGGATACCCTGATGGTATCCGGGGTGGGAGAAGCGGCGGTTTCCAGCGTGAGTCTGGTGGACAGCATCAACATTCTGATCATACAGATTCTGGCCGCCCTGGCCACGGGCGGTGCGGTGATCGGCAGCCAGTACATCGGCCGTCATGACGAGGAAAACGCCCGCCGCAGCGCCGCTCAGTTGTATATGGTTCTGGCGGTGTCCACTCTCTCGGTGATGGTGGTGACCCTGCTGCTCTGCCGCCCCATCCTGCGGGTGGTGTTCGGGCAGATTGACGATGACGTGATGAACTACGCCCAGACCTACTTTATCATCAGTGCCATTTCCTACCCCTTCATCGGCGCTTACAACGCAGGCGCAGCCCTCTTCCGGGCTCAGGGCAACAGCCGCATCAGCATGCTGGCCAGCCTGGTGATGAACATCATCAACATCGGGGGCAATGCCATCCTGATCTACGGGTTCCAGCTGGGGGTTCTGGGGGCGGCGCTGGCTACCCTTGTGGGACGCATTTTTGCGGCCTGCTGGGTGTTCTGGCAGCAGCAGCAATTTGAAAATCCCCTTCGTATCGACAGTTGGCAGGATATGCGCCCTGACCGGTCGATGATCCTGCGGATTCTGGGCATCGGGATTCCCTCGGGGCTGGAGAACGGCATGTTTCAGATCGGCAAGCTATGCGTGAGCAGCCTGACCTCCACCCTGGGGACCTCCGCCATTGCAGCCAATGCGGTGGCCAACTCCATCAGCAGTCTGACCAACATTCCCGGCAACACCATGAGTCTGGCCATGATTCCGGTGGTGGGACAGTGCCTGGGAGCCGGCGAAAAAAAGCAGGCACGGCATTACGCCTGGCTGCTGCTGGGCATTGCCGTGTTGGGAATGGCCATCACCAACATTGCCTTGTTCCTGGGTGCTCCCCTGCTGTGCCGGCTGTTCAACCTGACCCCCGAGGCCACCGTCATGTGCGAGCAGGTACTGCGCTGGTTTGCCGTGTTCAGCATCTTTTTCTGGGCCTGCAGCTTTACCCTGCCCAACGCCCTGCGCTCCGGCGGCGACACGAAATATACCATGTCGGTCAGCATTTTCAGTATGTGGCTGTTCCGGGTCATCCTGAGCTATGTCTTTGTGCTGCAACTGAATATGGGCCTGCTGGGAGTATGGCTGGGTATGTTCATTGACTGGATCTGCCGCGATATCTTCTTTATGGTTCGTTTTGTGCGGGGAAAGTGGATGGAACACAAGGTCATCTGATTTTTTCAAAATGTTACAGGAAAGGCAGGCGGTCTGCATATGCAGGCCGCCTGCCTTTCTTGATTTTACAAACAAAAGGGGCCCGCTCCCTATCAGGAGCAGGCCCTGCTTTTCAAACCCCATTGCGGGGCGGTTTCCTTTTTTACTGCTTCAGCGCACGGACAACGCGGTCCAGTTCCTGCTCGTCCTCGCAGACGATCTTGACAGGGTGGCTGTAGTCCAGGCTCATCATGCCGAGGATGCTCTTGGCATCGGCGATGCTGCCCTTCATGTCATGCACGCCAACCTCGTTATAGCATTTGGCAGCGGCAGACACGATCCCCTGGACTTCGGTGAAGTTGGAAACCTTGACTTGTCTTACCATATTGAAGACCTCCATACATATCCCAGCGCATCGGCCTATTCCGGCGCGGGCAAGGCTTCGGGAGCCGTGCTCCTTACCTTTGCCTTGCGTGGGTATTATAGCATGTTTGCCGTCCGGTAATTCATATTGCCCATAGGAGAGGCCGCGTTTTCTACAGGATGCACAAAAGGGCCATTTCTTCATTTTTGCTTTTGTGTGCTCTTACAATTTTTGGTGAACACAAGCAGCCTTTTATCACCTGTTTTTATTTTTATGAATTCTATTTTTTATAGATTTGCCTGTCAATTTATGCTTTTGGGCCTTTTTTTCCATATTTTGCGTGTTGACCCCGGATTTCGTTTATATTCAGGGGACAACATTACTCCATAATGAAAAGGATTTTCGGTCTTGGCTGCCGGCAACCCCGTTTTTTACTGTGCAATCCCTTTCATTGTCAATGCAATGCGCTTTTTTGTCATATCCACCTGCAGGATTTTCACCTTCACGACCTGCCCCACCTTGAGCACGTCCCGGGGATGTTTGACAAAGCGATCGGAGATTTGGGAAATGTGCACAAGGCCGTCCTGGTGCACCCCGATATCCACGAAAGCGCCGAAGTCAATGACATTGCGCACCGTACCGATGAGCTCCATCCCGGGTTTCAGATCCTCCATGCCCATGATATCACTGCGCAGCAGGGGTTTGGGCAGGCTGTCCCGCACGTCCCGTCCCGGACGGCAGAGTTCCGCCGCAATATCCAGCAGGGTGGGTTCGCCTACCCCCAGGGCCTGGCACAAAGCGGCGGTCCCCTTGGCCTTGATGCGTTTGGGCAGTTCCTGCATGGTATCGGTGCCAATGTCGGCAGCGGTGTAGCCGCAGGCATCCAGCAGTCCTTTGGCGGCGGCATAGCTTTCGGGATGAACGGCGGTACCGTCCAGGGGGTTCTTGGCGCCGGGCAGGCGCAGGAAGCCGGCACACTGCTCAAAAGCCTTGGGCCCCAGGCCCTTGACCTTTTTCAGCTGGGCACGGGAGGTGAAAGCCCCCTCCTCTTCCCGACGGGCCACAATATTCTTGGCGGTGGCGGCGGTGATCCCCGCCACCCGGCGCAGCAAAGGCGCGGAAGCGGTGTTCAGGTCCACCCCCACCGAGTTGACGCAGTCCTCCACCACGCCGTCCAGCGTCTCGGTCAGACGCTTCTGGGGCATATCGTGCTGGTACTGCCCCACCCCGATGGCTTTGGGATCGATCTTGACCAGCTCTGCCAGGGGGTCCTGCAGACGGCGGGCAATGGACACGGCGCTGCGCAGGTTCACGTCGAACTGGGGGAACTCCTCCGCTGCCAGTTTGGAGGCGGAGTACACACTGGCACCGGCCTCGCTGACCACCATATACTGCAGATGCAGGCCTTTTTCCGCGGCCAGTTCCCGGATGACCTGGGCGGCGAATTCCTCGGTCTCATGGCCGGCGGTGCCGTTGCCGATAGCCATAAGTTCCACATGATGCTGCAGCACCATGGCCTTGATCCTGGCCTTTGCCTGGTCCACCTTCTTGAATTCCGGCACTGGATAGACCACGCCGGTATCCAGCACCTTGCCGGTGGGGTCCACCACCGCCACCTTGCAGCCCATGCGGTAGCCGGGGTCCAGGCCCATGACCACCTTGCCCGGGATGGGCGGCTGGAGCAGCAGCTGGCGCAGGTTGTCCCCAAAGACCGAGATGGCCCCTTCCGCTGCGTTGGCGGACAGATCGGCCCGCAGTTCGTTTTCCAGGCTGGGATGAATCAGCCGGGTGTACGCATCCTTGGCGGCTTCTTCCACCACCAGCGCGCTGGCGCCGCCGGTCTTTTTGCGGGCAAACATCCAGGCCACAATGGCCGCGGCACGCTCAGCATCCACGGCGATGCTGACCTTGAGGAAACCTTCCCGCTCGCCCCGGTCCAGAGCCAGCACACGGTGGCCGGGGATCTTGGACAGGGGCTCGCTGTAGTCATAATACTGGGCGTAGACGCTGTCCTCCTTCTTGGCCTGCACGCTCTTGATCTGACCGAACGCCTTGTAATACCGGCGCAGCTCGGCCCGGCAGCGGGCGTCGTCGGAGATATGCTCCGCAATGATATCCCGGGCTCCGGCCAGGGCGGCCGCGGCGTCGGGGACCTCCTCATTGCAGTAGGCGGCTGCTTCCTTCTCGGGGTCAAACTCCGCTTTCTGGGCCAGAATGGCATCCGCCAGCGGCTGCAGGCCCCGGGCCCGGGCGATGCTGGCCCGGGTCTTGCGCTTGGGCTTGAAAGGACGGTAGAGGTCCTCCACTTCCGCCAGGGTCTTGGCCCCGGACAGGGCAGCTGCCAGTTCCGGCGTCATGGCGCCCTGTTCAGTGATGGAAGACTCCACCTCTCCTTTGCGCTTGTCCAGACCGCGCAGATATTCCAGGCGGTCTCCCAGGGTACGCAGTGCCTGGTCGTCCATGGAGCCGGTGGCTTCCTTGCGGTAACGGGCGATGAAGGGAATGGTGTTGCCTGCGTCGATCAGGTCAATAGCCCCCTGAACGTTTTTGGCTGACAGGGACAGTTCCTGTGCGATTTGCTCGGCGTAGTTGCTCATGGTTTCTCCTTTTTCAATGAAATGACCTTTTATATACAAACCCTGATCAGGTATTTGTGGGAATGGTTCTGCGGCGGCGCAGCATCAACAGATAGAGTGCATACACGGCCAGGGCCCCCAGGCTGACGGGCACCGATACGCGCAGGCCGGGGGTGTGGTAGGTAAAGAGGATCTCGCTCTCCCCCGCCGGTACCGGCACGGCCATCAGGCCGTTGTCAACATTCAGAATGGGCACCTCCTGCCCGTTGACGGTGGCGGTAAAGCCATCGTCATAGGGGACACTGAAAAAGACCAGGGTATCCTCCTGCTGGCTGCTCACCGCCGAAAAGCCGGTGCGGGTGGCGGTAAAGCCGGTCACTCCGCTGGAGCGGCGGTCGGCACAGTCCTGCACATACGTCTCATAATCCCGGGATTCCAGCAGATCCTCCGGCAAGGGCTCCAGAGAGTCCCCCCATTCTTCCACCTGTTCCTCGGTGAGAAGCAGGGCCTTCATCAGCACCTGGGCACGCTCGTTTTCCGGCAGGTTGTCGAATCGGTCAGGGGTGATGTAATACGCATAGGTAAAGCCCATAGGGACCCAGTCCTGGTTTTCATAGATGGCATAATGATCGGTGGAGCTGACCAGGGCCCAGCTGCGGGTCATATCGGACTCCCAGTCCGCGACCTTCTCTTCCGGCACCAGAGTAAAGCGCACGCTCAACAGCCCCCGCAGGGCATACAGATCCATATCCGGCTTGGAGCTCACGTCCCGGGTGACCCCCACCGAGGGGTAAAATTCCAGAATGTGCGGTGCCACGGTGGAGTGGAAGCACTGGATACAGCTTTTGTCCAGCCAGATTCCCATATTGTTGTAGCAATCATAGGCATCCAGACGGTAAAAGCCGTCCGAGGGCAAGGCGGCATTCAGTTCCTCCACATCGCCCCAGGTCTCGACCGGATAGTCCAGGTCATGCTCCCACTGACCGTATTTGGCAATGGAAATATGCACCGTACCATACAAAAAGGTAAAGCCCAGAATGCCCCCCAGCAGTGCCGAGGAAAACCGCTTGGGATGGCGCAGGCCGTAGCGCAGCAGCAGGGCAAACAGCCCCACCCCCAACAAGCTGAGAACAAACAGCCCCCAGAAACGATACTGGTTGTCCACCACACCCAGCACAAAGTTGCCGTCCTCGTCGGTATTGGGCACCAGGGCAAAGGCCACGGCGGAAATTGTAATCACGGCAGCCGGGACCAGCGCCCGGGGGACTTCGGTCTCCCGCACCCCGTCATGGCGCAGGGCCATAACACTGGCCGCACACAGGATCAGGATGGGCATGTAAAACCAGCGGGCGTAGTAGCTGGAATTGAGAGCGTAAAAAGCGCTGTTGAGCGCCGGCACAAAGGCACAGACCACACACACCTGCAAAATGCGGGCAAAGGGATGCTGCCGCCAGACCCGGCAGAAGGCCAGCCCGGCCACGATGCCCACCACCGGCAGATACACCGTCAGGCTGGTCCACTTGGTGATGCCCCCGCTGAACAGATCCGTGAGATAAGGGGCATCCGGTGCCAGGAACACGCTGTACAGGATGGCCAGGTATTGCTGGGCATTGCCGTACACCAGATACCCGTACCCGCTGAAAGGATCAATGGTGCGCGGGTTCTGCAGAAGGGACAGGGCTGCCGGAATCAGCAGCACACACCCGGCAGCACAGCCCAGCAGGGTCTCCCAGGCCAGGCGGCCAAAAAGGCGCAGGTGCAGGCGATACCGTTTGGTCACGCACATGCACACAAAGTAAATTACAAGAAAGACCGCCTGCCCCGCAAAGAAGAAGTAGTTGTTGAGCAGGTTCAGTGCCACCCAGAAAGGAAACCGGCCGTATTTGCGGTCCAGCACCGCTTCATCCAGAGCGGTAAGCATATAAGGGAACAGAGCCGGAGCGTCCAGGAAGAAATAAAAGAAGATATTATAAATATTGAAGCCGCTGAAGGCATACAGCACGCCGCCGATGATGCTCCATTCCTCACTGCGGACCCAGCGGCGCATCCAGAGATAGGCCCCGCCCCCCGCCACGGCGAACTTCAGGCAAAGCATGGGCACCATGGTGAAAGGCATCCACCGGGCGGGAATCAGGATGGTCAGCCAAAAGAAGGGCGAGCCCAGGCAATAATAGGAGTAAGCGTTGAGGAATCCGCTGCCCAGATCGGTGGCCCAGCTGAAGGAACCGCCCTGCTTGACGAAATCGTTGGCATAGGCGTAGAAGGGGATCATCTGGTCATTGAAATCCCCCGCATAATGAAAGAACCCGCCGGTGATCCCGTCAATGATGCAGTGGGGCGCAAACAGCGCTCCCGCCAGCACAAGACAAAGGCCGAACACCTGCCAGTAACAGGTGCGGCGTGCGCGCAAAGGCAACAACGGCATGGCAAAACCCTCCTTTGAGCGGAAAAACCGTTTTCCAACGCCGGGGAATGTGGTATACTGAATCTACTGTGTAAGGAAAGGACCTGTTCAGATGCAAACGTTTCCCTTCAACGCCCTGCTGGGGCGAATGAAATACATCACACGGTGGGCCCTGATGCGCAACGGCCGCCCCGAAAGCCTGAGCGAACACACCGCCGACACGGCTCTCATCGCCCACACCCTGTGCCTGATTGCCCAGAACTGCACCGGCACGGGAGCGGGCATTCGGCCGGACACGGTGGCCACGGCGGCGCTGTATCACGATGCCCCGGAGATCCTCACCGGGGACATGCCCACACCGGTGAAGTACAAGAACGACGCCCTGCGCACCGCCTACAAGGCGGTGGAGGCGGAGAGCGCCCGGGCCATGGCCGGGCTGCTGCCCCCGGAATTGCAGAAAACCGGGGTGCTGTACCTGACCGGCACGGTGCTTTCCGACGCCGAGCGCAAACTGCTGAAGGCGGCGGACCGGCTTTCGGCCCTGATCAAGTGCATAGAGGAAAGTCAGGCGGGCAACCGGGAGTTTGAGGCGGCCATGGCCCAGCAGCGCAAAGCGCTGGAAGAGATGCACTGCCCCGAAGCCGACTACTTCATGGAGCACATGCTCCCCTGCTACACCCAGAATCTGGACGAGCTGACCCGGGGACGGTTTTGAGCCTTACTCCTGGCAGCGGTAGACCGCGTTGATGAGTTTGTCCACATCCTCGAAATGAGACAGGGTGGCACAGGCACGGCGCAGGGCCGCCGCTCCCCGCAACCCTTTCATATAATGCATGGCCTGGCTGCGGGCCTGGGGCATGGCCGCCCACTCCCCTTTTTCTTCGCACATTTCGTAGATCTGGTTGCGCAAAGCTGTCATCCGCTGGTTAAGAGTTGGTTCCGCCGGCTGGGGCTGGCCCAGCATGGCGGCCCGCACCCGCTCAAACAGCCAGGGGTCACCCAGCGCGCCCCGGCCGATCATGACGCCGTCGCAGCCGGTGCGCTCCATCATCTCCATGGCTTTTTCGGCGGTGGTGATGTCGCCGTTGGCCAGCACCGGGATGGACACCGCTTTCTTCATGGCCGCGATGGCCTCCACGTTCACCGGCGGGATGTACATCTGCTCCCGGGTGCGGCCATGCACCACCAGCAGGTCGGCGCCGTTTTCTTCACAGGCGGCAGCCACCTGAGGGCCGGTGAGATGTTCCTCATCCCAGCCGATGCGCATCTTGACGGTGAGGGGGATATCCGGGCCCAGAGCCTGCCGGGCGGCCTTGACCATCACCCCGCAAAGTGCCGGGTCCAGCATCAGCTTGCTGCCTGCCCCACTGCCGGTGATCTTGGGCGCCGGACAGCCCATATTGATATCCAGGATATCAAATCTGACGCCCTTCTCCCGCACAATCTCAATGGCATGAGCCAGAATTTCCGGCTCGTTGCCGAACAGCTGGATGGCGTACAACCCGCCGGGATGTTCATCCCGCAGAAGCTGCACACTTTTATGATCGCCGAAGGTGATGGCCTTGGCACTGGCCATCTCGCTGACGCTCCACGCCGCCCCGTGCCGCATCATCAGATGGCGGCAGGCGGCATCGGATAACCCGGCCATGGGAGCAAACACTGCACCCGCCGGGATGTTCAGGTTTCGTAACTGCATGGGGACCTCTTTCTTAAAAGATACAATGGGGCGCCTGGCGCCCGGTCAAATCATTGTACCACACTCCCCACAAGTTCGCAATTTGTGCTATACTGGTTCCGGCTGTTTCAGCCGAACTTTTACAACGGAGGACAAAATGAAACTGCTGGTACTGGATGGCAACAGTCTTTTGAACCGCGCCTTTTTCGGCATTCGGGTGCTGACCACCAAGGATGGAAAGTACACCAATGCCATTTTCGGATTCCAGAATATTCTTCTGAATCTGCTGGCAAACCACAGCCCCGACGCTGTGGCCATTGCCTGGGACGAACGGGCTCCCACCTTCCGCCACAACGCCTTTGACGGCTACAAGGCCACCCGTCACGGCATGCCCCCCGAGCTGGCCGAGCAGATGCCGGTGATGAAGCAGCTGCTTACCGACCTGGGGTTTGCCCAGGTGAGCCTGGCCGGGTGGGAAGCCGACGATATTCTGGGCACCCTGTCCGCCGCCTGTGAGGCCGCCGGCGGGCAGACCCTGCTGGCCACCGGGGACCGGGACAGCCTGCAGCTGGTGGATGATCACACCACCGTTCTGCTGGCCACCAACAAGGAAACCCTGGTCATGGACCCCGCCGCCATCCGGGAAAAGTATGGAGTGGAGCCCATCCAGCTCATTGAAGTGAAGAGCCTGATGGGGGATTCTTCGGACAACATCCCGGGTGTGCCGGGCATTGGCGAAAAGACCGCCCTGTCTTTGGTACAGAAGTTCGGCAGCCTGGAAGGGGTGTACGAGCATCTGGACGACAAGGCCATCAAGCCCAAGCAGCGGGAAAAACTGGCGGCCTCCCGGGAAATGGCCGATCTTTCCCACATGCTGGGCACCATCCGCCGGGATGCGCCCATCGACACTGACCCGGAGCATTACCGCCGGGCCAAGGGGGACCCCGCCGCCGCGGCCAAGCTGCTGGCGGAGCTGGAGATGCACAAGCTGGCCGCCCGCTGGGGTCTGAACGAGACGGAAGCCGCCGAGACGCCCCAGACCGAGCTTCCCAAAGTGGCCCCCTCTCCCCTGCCGCTGGTACCGGAGGGCCGGTATTATCTGGCCTGCACCACCGGCAAGGAGGGCGGCGTCTGGTACGCCGTGCAGGGCTGCGAGGTGTTTGCCCTGGACGAGAGCCGCCTGCCCGGTCTGCTGGACGGGGGCGCCGAGCTGTTTGTCTTTGATTCCAAGCCGCTCTACCGCCTGGCTCTGGAAAAGGGCGGCATCGGGGCCGCCATCCGGTTTGACGGCAAGCTGGCGGCCTACCTGTTGAACCCGTCCGCCAGTGATTACCAGGTGGCCCCTCTGGCGGCGGAATATGGGGTGGCTCCTGCCTTTGTCTGCGAGGAATACCCCGACGCCGGGGTACTGGCCGAGGTCTGCGACACCCTGGCCAAGCATCTGGACGAGCAGGGGCAGCACAAGCTGCTGGCTGAGATGGAACTGCCCCTGGCCCGGGTGCTGGCGGATATGGAACGCATCGGCTTTGCGGTGGATGCCGACGGCATCCGCGCTTTCGGGGACAGCCTGAGGGCGGAGCTGGACGGCATCCTGCGGCGGATCTACGACGCTGTGGGGTATGAATTCAACCTGAACAGCCCCAAGCAGCTGGCCGAAGCCCTGTTTGACAAATTGGGCCTGCCGCCCCGCAAAAAGACCAAGAGCGGCTATTCCACCGATGCCGAGACCCTGGAAAGCCTGCGTCCCTACAGCGAAGTGGTGGACGATATTCTGAAGTACCGCACCTACGCCAAGCTCCTTTCCACCTATGTGGAAGGACTTTTGAAAGCCCAGGGACCGGACGGGCGGATTCATTCCACCTTTATCCAGACCGAAGCCCGCACCGGGCGCATCAGCTCCACCGAGCCCAACCTGCAGAACATTCCCATCCGCACCGAGCTGGGCAGCCGTCTGCGGGGCTACTTTGTGGCCGGGGAAGGCTGCACGTTGGTGGATGCTGACTACTCCCAGATCGAGCTGCGGATTCTGGCCCACATCACCGGTGACGAAGCCATGTGCCGTGCCTTCACCTCCGGGGCGGACATCCACCGCTCCACGGCGGCCAAAATCTACCACATCCCGGAGGAGGAAGTCACCCACGAGCTGCGCAGTGCCGCCAAGGCCATCAACTTCGGCATCATGTACGGCAAGGGGGCATTCTCTCTGGGCAAGGACCTGAATATCCCGGTGAAGGAAGCCGAACGTTTTTTGAAAACCTACCTGAACACCTTCCCCAGCGTGGACGGCTATATGAAAGACTGCATCGCCCACGCCAAGGAAAAGGGCTATGTGGAGACCCTCTTCGGCCGCCGACGTCCCCTGCCGGAACTGGCCAGTTCCAACTTCCAGGTGCGCAGTTCCGGGGAGCGGATGGCCCGCAACACCCCCAT
>CALWNO010000043.1 GCA_944382785.1 uncultured Gemmiger sp.
GCATGGCTGACCTGGTCGTCATAGAACTCGCCGAAGTTCTTCATATACATCTTGACCTTGTTCACGTCGGCCACGGTGACAAAGCTGTTCAGGGTGACGGGCAGGGTCTCGGCCACGCCCTCCACGGCGCGGGTCACGTCGGACAGTTTGCCCACACCGGAAGGCTCAATGAGGATGCGGTCGGGATGGTAGGTCTCCACCACCTTCTTCAGGGCTTCCCGGAAGTCGCCCACCAGGGAGCAGCAGATACAGCCGGAGTTCAGCTCGTTGACCTGGATGCCCGCCTCCCGCATGAAGCCGCCGTCGATGCCGATCTCACCGAATTCGTTCTCGATGAGCACCAGCTTTTCGCCGCCGAAGGCTTCCTGGATCAGCTTCTTGATGAGTGTGGTCTTGCCGGCGCCCAGAAATCCGGAAAAAATATCGATCTTGGTCTTATTCATATACAATCAACCTCTGTTTTCTGTGTCAGTACATCAGCGGACGGCCCGGCACTCCGGGTCGCCGTCTGCTAATACCATTATAACAAAGCCGTCAAGGGGCAAAGGGCACAATTTTCCGGCGCAAACCGCCCGGTTTTTGCACGTTCTTGTGCCAAAATAGACGGAGCTGTCTCGTAGAATCAGACAGAGGGGCTACTGCTGTTGCCCCGGCTTTTCCACAAAACCATCCATGGGGAGGGATCTTGTTTGTACCGTATTCTGATTGTGGAGGACGACCACTCCCTGGCCCGGTCCATCGCCCGGGTGCTGACCGACCGGGGCTACACCCCCGCCGTGGCCCAGAACCTCACCGATATTCTGCCCCAGTTCCGGGTCTTTGACCCCCAGCTGGTGATCCTGGACCTTTCCCTGCCCTACCACAACGGCTACCACTGGTGCCGGCGGCTGCGGGAACTCTCCGACCTGCCCATTCTGTTTCTGTCCTCAGCGGCGGACAGCCTGAACCAGGTCACCGCCATGGACCTGGGGGCGGACGATTACCTGGCCAAGCCGGTGGACGCCGAGCTGCTGGGGGCCCGGGTGCAGGCACTGCTCCGCCGGGCCTACGCCTACCGCCGGGCGCCGGAACTGGCGGACTGCGGCGGGGTGCCCCTGGACCTGGGGGCCGGGGTGCTGCGGGCGGACACCGGCCCGGTGGAACTGACCCGCAACGAGCTGCGGATTCTGCAGGCATTGCTGGAGCGGCGGGGCAAGGTGGTGCGGCGGGAGGATCTGATGACCGCCCTGTGGGCCACCGACTGTTACATTGACGAGAACACCCTGACGGTGAATGTGGCCCGCCTGCGCAAGCGCCTGGAATCCGCCGGGGTGCCGGGGCTCATCCGGACGGTGAAGGGGGAGGGATACTGCATCCCATGAAAACGGTGCTGGCCTATCTGCATGAGCGGCGGCAGGTCCCCCTGACCTGGGGGCTGTGCACCGCCGTCTTTGCCTTTGTCACCCTGCTGTACGGCCTGCCCGCCGAGGGTGCCGCCTACGGGTCCGCCCTGGCCCTGGCCGGGTGTTGCCTGCTGCTGGGGGCCGGGTGGCCGGGGTGGCACCGCCGGGTGCTGGCGGCCCGGCAGGCGGCCGCCGACCCTCACCGGGACCACATTTCCCTGCCCGGGGCCCGTTCCGGCGGGCTGGAGGACGCCTACCAACAGGCTCTGGACGCCCAGATCACCCGGGCCGCCGCCCTGGGCCGGGACCGGCAGGCCCTGCGGGATGACCTGCTGGACTATTTTGCCGTCTGGGCCCACCAGGTCAAGACGCCCCTGGCGGCCATGCGGCTGCTGGTGCAGAACCGGGCGGACCCCGCTGAGCTGGAGCCGGAGCTTTTCCGTACCGAGGAATACGTGGACGCCGCCATGGGCTACCTGCGCCTGGGCACAGACAGCAGGGATCTGGCCCTGGCCCCCACCCCTCTGGACCCGGTGGTGCGGCGCAGCCTGCGCCGGTATGCCCGGATGTTCATTCTGGGGCGGCTGCGGCTGGTCTACGGGGGCGCTCCGGAAACTGCCCGCCCGGTCACCGACCCCAAATGGGTGGGGTTCATCCTGGAACAGCTCCTGTCCAACGCCGTGAAGTACACCCCGCCCGGGGGCACCGTGACGGTGCAGGCGGACGGACACTCCCTGCAGGTCTCCGACACCGGGCCGGGTGTTTCCCCCTCCGACCTGCCCCGCCTGTTTGAGAAAGGCTACACCGGGGCCAATGGCCGGGCGGCGGGGGCGGTGTCCAGCGGGCTGGGGCTGTACCTGTGTGCCCGGGCGGCGGAGCGGATGGGCTGTACCCTGCAAGCCCGCAGTACCCCGGGGCAGGGCTGCACCTTTGTGCTCACCTTTCCCGGGCCCCGGGCCTTTTATGAATGAGGATGTGACAAAACCGTAAGGCAGCGGCCCGGGATCGTAAGCCAAAGCCATGGCAAGAACCGGACGGCGGGGGTATGCTGGAAACAGCATCGGCCCCCGCCTGTTGTTTTGGGGGCCGGGCAGTCTGAACAAAGGAGAGCAACACCCATGCCAAACAAGGAAACGCCGCTGTTGGCCATCACCCACCTGGAAAAGGTCTACACCGCCCGGTTCGGGTCCCTGCGGGTGCAGGCCCTGGCGGACATCAGCTTCACGGTGCCCAAAGGGGAATACCTGGCCATCATGGGGGAATCGGGGGCGGGCAAGACCACCCTTCTGAACATTCTGGCCGCCCTGGACCGGCCCACCGGGGGCAGTGTCTGCCTGAACGGCCGGGACCTGACCAAAATCCCGGACAAGGACCTGGCGGAGTTCCGCCGGGACCACCTGGGCTTTGTGTTCCAGGACTTCAACCTGCTGGACACCCTCTCGGTGCGGGACAACATCCTGCTGCCCCTGGTGCTGGCAGACACCCCTTACGCCGAGATGAGTACCCGGCTGGAGCCCCTGGCCCTGCAGCTGGGCATTGCGGCCCTGCTGGACAAGTTCCCCTACGAGATCTCCGGCGGGCAGAAGCAGCGGGTGGCGGTGGCCCGGGCCCTCATCACCCGGCCCGCCCTGGTGCTTGCGGACGAACCCACCGGCGCCCTGGATTCCCGGTCGGCGGACGCCTTGCTGGAGCTGTTCGGTACCATCAACGCCGGGGGCCAGACCATCCTCATGGTCACCCACAGCGTGCGGGCGGCCAGCCACGCCCAGCGGGTGCTGTTTCTGCGGGACGGCCAGGTATACCACCAGCTGTACCGGGGGGATCTGAGCCGGGAGGAGATGTTCGCCCGCATTTCGGACACCCTCACCGCCCTGGCGGGAGGTGCAGACCATGTCTAAATTCCGGTTATACCTGCGCATGGGCGCCCGGGGGGTGCTGCGCAACCGGCAGCTCTACCTGCCCTTCACCCTGGCTGCCGCGGGCTGCGTGGCCATGTGCTACATCCTGCGGTTCCTGGCCTACAGCGAACTGGTGGCCACCATGCGGGGCGGGGTGTATGCCGGCCTCATGCTCAACCTGGGCAGCGGTATCCTGGTGTTCCTGGTGGTGTGGATCCTGGTCTACGCCAACGGCTTTGTGATGCACCGCCGTGCCCGGGAGCTGGCTTTGTACAGCGTGTTGGGTCTGCGCCGCCGGGACGTGGGGGCCATCCACGCCGTGGAGACGGTGCTGGTATACCTGGCGGGTACGGTCCTGGGCATCGGGGCAGGGGCTCTGCTCAGCAAACTGGCCCTGGTGCTGCTCTTGCGGCTGATGCTGCTCAGCGTGCCCCTGGGATTTTCCTTCTGTGTTCCCGGCGCCGCCGAGAGCGCCGCCGCCTTCGCCCTTCTGTTTGCAGGGCTGTACCTGTGGGACCTGCGCCGCATCTTCCGGGCAAAACCCATCGAGCTGCTCCACGCCGGGCAGATGGGGGAGCGGGAGCCCCGCAGCCGCAGGCTGCTGGCCCTGTTGGGGGTGGTGTGCCTGGGCGGCGGGTACGCCCTTTCCTTCTTCACCACCGACATGCTCTTTGTCCTCCTGCTGTTTTTCGCGGCGGTGGGGCTGGTCATCATCGGCACCCACTGTCTCTTCGGGGCGGGGAGCGTGGTATTGCTCAAGGCTCTGCGGCGCAACAAACGCTTCTACTACCATCCCCGCCGGTTCATTGCGGTGTCGGGGCTGCTCTACCGGATGAACCAGAACGCCAAAGGTCTGGCCAACATCTGCATCCTGGTGACCACCGTGCTGGTCAGCGTGGCCACCACCATCTGCCTGTATGCGGGCATTGAGGTCACCCTGGACCGCAACTATCCCCACGAGATCATGGTCTCCGGCAGCTGTGACACCGACGCCCTGGCCGACGCCGACTATACCTGGCTGGACACCCTCACCGCCGATGCCGCCGCCCCCTGGACCGACGCCCCCACCCAGGGGTTTGCCTACTGCACCCTGGGGGCACAGGCCACCCAGGCAGGGTATGTGACCCGCAACTCCAACGACCCCACCGGCCTGACCGGCTTTTACCTGATTGCCGCCGAAGATTACACCGCCCTCACCGGGCAGGAAGTGTCCCTGGACCCCGGCACCGCTCTGCTTCTCTGGCCGGAGGGTGGCAGCAAGGACCTGGTGCTGGACGGCCAGACCTGGAAAAACGCCGGGCAGCCGGAGGAATGGCCCCGCCCCAACGTCTTTGATGCAGCGTACGAGCAGGGCACCGTCTGGGTGGTGCTGCCCCGGCGGGCGGACCTGGCCGGGGTGGTGCGGGCTGCCGAAGCCGCGGGGGCCATGGCCGGGGCCCGGTACGCGGTGCTGTTGGACCCCGCCGGCCTGACCGAAGACCAGCTGCTGGACTGCGCCACGGCCATCGACGGGGCCCTGCCCCGGGAAGGCACCCAACCCGGGTTTGACGCCGGGCTGTACGTGTACAACCGGGCGGGCATCCGGCTGCAGTACTACGCCATGAACGGCAGCTTTGTCTTTTTGGGGGTGTTCCTGGCCCTGATGTTCAGCCTGGCCACCGTGCTGATGATCTACTACAAGCAGCTCAGCGAAGGGTATGAGGACCGCAGCCGGTTTATCATCCTGCAGCAGGTGGGCCTCAGCGCCGGGGAGGTCCGGGGGGCCATCCGCACCCAGGTGCTGGGGGTGTTCTTCCTGCCCCTGGCGGGGGCGGCCGTTCACCTGGTGGCCGCTTCCCCCATGCTCATGCGGATGATCGCGGTGTTCGGGCTGGCGGACGCGCCCCTCTTCTGGCTGTGTGCCGGGGGCACCCTGGCGGTGTTCGGGCTGTGCTATGTGGGGGTGTACGCCCTCACCGCCCGGCAGTATTATCACATTGTGCGGATGTGAGCGGACCGGTATATTTTATATAGTACAGGGCAGGGTTTGCCGTTGCTAACCCTGCCCCTTTACTATTTTGCAAAACGTGCTACAATTACAAAGGTAATGACCAAAATCCGGTTTCCGGATATGGGCCGGATATGGATAGATAAAGGAGTGTTCAACTTTGACCGTGAACGAAAAGATCGCCGCCCTGCGGGCGGCCGCCAAGGCCAACGGTGCCGACGGCGTGCTGGTCATGACCAGCGACCCCCATTGCAGTGAATATGTCCCCGCCTATTACAACGCTCTGCCCTGGCTCTCCGGCTTTATCGGTGAGAATGCCACCCTGGTGGTCACTGGCAGCGAGAGCGCCCTGTGGGTGGACGGCCGCTTCTACGTCCAGGCGGACAAGCAGCTGGCCGGCACCGAGATCCAGTCCATGCACGCCGGTGCCGCCGGTGTGCCCACCGTGGCCGAATACCTGACCGACAAGTTCAGCGCCGGCCAGACCCTGCTGCTGGACGGTTCCTGCGTGCCCACCTCGGTGGTGAAGGACTACGCCAAGACCCTGGAAAAGGTGGGCGCTTCCCTGCGCAGCCTGGACGTGGTCAGCTCCATCTGGGGCGCCGAGCGCCCGGCCCTGCCCAACACCCCCTGCTTCCTGTTGAAGAAGGAGATCACCGGCGCCGATGCCGCCGAAAAGATCGCCACCGTGCGTTCGGAGCTGGCCAAGCAGGGCGCCGACGCCCTGGCCGTCACCGGTCTGGACTGCGTGGCCTGGCTGTTGAACATCCGGGCCCATGACCTGCCCTGCACCCCCCTGGCGGTGTCCTACGCCTACATCACCGCCGACAGCTGCACTTTGTTCCTGGCCCCCGGCCGTCTGAGCGAGGAAGACGCCGCCGCCCTGGCCGCCCAGGGTGTGGCCCTGCGGGACTACACCGAGCTGCTGGACTTTGTGCGCAGCCGTACCGATGACGAGACCATCCTGGTCAGCCCGTCCACCATCAACTACGACCTGTACAGCGCCATTGAGGCCAACCCCCACCTGACCGTGAAGGAGGGCGCCGACCCCATCATCGCCCTGAAGGGGGTCAAGAACCCGGTGGAGCTGGCCAACAGCCGGGAATGCCACATCCGGGACGGCGTAGCCCTGGTGCGGTTCCAGATGGACCTGGAAAAGGCCCTGGCCGAGGGCAAGCAGCTGATGGAGACCGACATTGAGGTCATGCTCCAGCGCCGCCGCAGCGAACAGCCCGGCTACATGGAGGACAGCTTCAACACCATCGCCGCCTACGGCCCCAATGCCGCCATGATGCACTACCATGCCGAGGGGGAGGTCAACAGCCCCATCGAGCGTAAGGGCTTTTTGCTCATCGACAACGGCGGCCAGTATGACTGCGGCACCACCGACATTACCCGCACCTATCCCATGGGCCCCCTGACCGACAACGAGCGCAAGTACTACACCTGGACCCTGCAGAGCCACATCGATATGGCCCGGGCGGTCTTTTTGGATTACTGCACCGGCTTTGCCCTGGACACCTTTGCCCGGGCTCCGCTGTGGGCGCACAAGATCAACTACCGCTGCGGCACCGGCCACGGCGTGGGCTTCATTGCCAACGTGCATGAGGGTCCCCAGAGCCTGCGTCCCAACAACGCCATCGTCTTCAAGCCCGGCATGACCATCACCGACGAGCCCGGCGTGTACGAGACCGACGAGGTGGGTATCCGTATTGAGAACGAGCTGGAGTGCGTGTCCGCCGGTACCAACCAGTACGGCAACTGGCTGGCCTTTGAGCCCCTGACCGTGGTGCCCATCTCCACCGAGCCGGTACTGGTGGATGAGCTGAGCCGTCCCCAGATCGACTGGCTGAACCACTACCACCAGCATGTGTACGAGACCCTGGCTCCCCGCCTGAATGAGGAGGAGAAGGCCTGGCTGAAGGCCAAGTGTGCCCCCATCGGCCGCTGATTTTCCTGATAACCGCATAAAAACCGCCCCGCGGAACGCTTTTTGAAGCGTTTTCCGCGGGGCGGTTTTTGTTTTGGTTCAGTCCTTTGCTTCCTCACCGGGCAGGGCTTTGAGCATCCGCAGCAGCACTTCCGCCGTCAGCTCCCGCTGTTTTTCGTCCAGGGTGGCAAACAGGGTCAGCAGCACCTTTTTGTCATCCTTCTCCTCCGGCTCCCCGAAGACGATGGCGTCGGCGCTGCAGTGCAGAGCCAGGGCCAGCTTGCGCAGGGTCTGCACCGTCATTCCCTTGCGCCCGGTCTCGATATCCGCCAGAAACTGTACCGAAATATCGGCGTACTCAGCCAGCCGTTCCCGGGTCAGGTCCCGCGCCTCCCGCAGACTGCGCAGCCGCAGCCCGATTTCCTGATTGGTCTGTGCATCAAAGGCCATGATCGTTTCTCCTTGTCATACAGATAAACGGAATTGTGTTAACTATAGCTATTGATACACCTATCAGGGTGTTTACAGTTGTAAAAACCAGCTATAGATATTGACCGCCCCGTTTATAGTGATATTTTATAGAAAAGTAACATTTTCCTTCCCACCATCTGCCTGCTCCGCAGGCGGCAAGCGAGGATTTTTATGAAACATTCCGGTGTTCTGCGCCAAGCCTTTTTGTGAATGCTCCTGCTGATCCCGTCCCTGCTTCTCTGCGGCTGCAGGGCGCCTGCCAGCGTGCGGGGGACCCAGGGGGAGACCCTCTCCACCGCCCTGTTCGACTATTCCGTCCCGGAGACCGAGGTGCTGGATTCCTATCCAGGCGTCCAACTCCCGGAAGGGCACAAGCTGGTCCGGCTGTGGCTGGTGGTCAAAAACACCAGTACACAGCATTATACCATGTTTGCCCAGGATTTCCAGGTCCAGTGGGGGGAAGGGCCCGAGGATTTCGGCACCTGCCTGGCGGCGGTGGATGATACCATGGTGCCGGATTCCTACGCTCTGGAACCGGGCATGACCCACCGGGACGCCATGCTGGTACCGGTTCCCCGGGACTGCACCGCCCTGACCCTGGCCTACCAGGAACAGCTGGCCGACGGCCGCGCCGGTACCGCCTATTTTCTGGAGGTTACCCTTTGAGACAGTTTCTTCTGCTGGCCGGAGCGATGGCGGTGGGGCTGGCGGCGGCCTGCCTGGCCGCCGGGGCCATGATGCTGCCCGGCTGGATGCAGGAACAGGCCCTGCGGAACCGGCGTCCTCCGGCCGTCGTGGCCGCCCCGTCGGCGGAACCGCAGCCTGTGGCCGCCCCGGAGCCCACCCCCACGCCCCTGCCCCTGATGGACTTTACCGGGCTGCTGGCCCGGAACCCCGATGTGGTGGGCTGGATCACCATCGACGATACTCCGGTGGATTATCCCGTCCTGCAGGGCAGGGACAACGCCTTCTACCTGCGCCACGGCCTGGACAAGGAATATGACAATGAGGGCATCCCCTTTGCAGATTATGAGTGCGACGTGCAAAACGGGCGGCACCTGATCCTGTACGGCCACAACATGGGGGAGGGCAAGACCCAGCGGTTTTCCAGCCTGCAGAACTACCGGGACCCGGACTATTATGCCAGCCACCCGGTCATCCGATACCACACCCCCGGGGAAAGCCTGTTGTACAAGGTGGTGGGGGTGTGTGCCCTGACCGCCCGCACCGAGGACCCGGATTACTTTGCCTTCAACGAGTACGCGGACTTCGGGGACGATGACGCCGAACATGCCTATCTGGGGGAGATGTCCCGCCGCTGCTTTTACACCACCGGAGATTTTGTGCGGCCGGACGAACGGCTGCTGACCCTGTGTCTGTGCACCTATGAGATGGCGGACGCCCGGCTTCTGGTGATGGCCCGGCCGCTGCGCGCCGGGGAATCCCCGGACGCCGACCCCGTCACTATCAACGAAAGTCCGCTGCTGCCGGTCCGCTGGCCCACCTGTTGAGGGCCCTTCCGGCAGCCTGATCATATCGCTTTCGAGCACGGGTCCGGCGGCATATGGGGGATCGGCGGTCCGTGCTTTGAAATAAACACCGAAAAAGGAGTAATACCCATGCAGAAAGCGAACTATTTTTATCGCCTGTTGGGCCTGCTTGCGGCAGCCCTGCTGGCGGTCTGCTTCCTTCCGTTGACGGCTCTGGCGGCAGGCCCGGTCACTTTCAACATTGAATACCTGGATGAAGACCAGTATGTGGTAGGCACCCAGGAAGGGGTGACCGCCGAGACCGACAAGGACGACCTGGTGAACCTGGCCGCCCTGGACTACAAGCTGCCCGCCGGTTTTGAGATGGGCGTCAATTCCGACAAGTTCTTTATTGAGAAGGGGGAGACCATCTCCATCCACCTCAAGCATATCCGGGTAAACTTCACCCTGGAATACCTGGACGAAACCGACCATGTGGTATCCACCCAGACCGGTCTCAACTCCCCGGTGGACAAGAACCTGCTGGTGGACATGACCGCCCTGCCCTATGAGCTGCCTGCCGGCTACGAGATGGCCAACAACCCCGACAAATTCTTCATCGAGGACGGGGACACGATTGCCGTTCACATCAAGCATATCTACGTGAACTTCACCCTGCAGTACCGGGATGAGGACAACCACACCGTCAGCACCCAGAAGGGTATTTCCGCCCCCATTGACGCCGAGGGCAAGGTAGACCTGGCCGCCGTGTCCCTCAATCTTCCCGAAGGCTACACCCTGGCCGATGCCCTGGGCAAGCTGGCCGTAAAGAACGGCGACACCGTGGTGATCCCGGTCAAGGCGCCCCCCGCCCCCAAGACGGTGACCGTCAACTACTGGGATGTGGAGAACAAGACCGCCGCCGGCACCGGCCGGATCACGGTGGACAAGGCCGCCACCCAGGCAGATACCGCCCTTCTGACCGATGTCCCCGCCGGCTTTGTGCTGGTCACCCGCGGCAATGCCCTCATCGTGGACGGTATGCTGTATGTGGAAGTGAAGCCCCTGCCCGTGGACGACGGCCGTGTGGTGATGAACGTCCAGTTCAAGGATGGCGACACCACCGTGCGCGGCGGCGATTTCCGGGTCCCCGCCGGCGTGCAGAAGTACGCCGTGCTCAATGAGTATGTTCCCGCCGGCTACATTCTGACCCAGACCGGCGACTTCACCGCCGCGGCCGGTGCCAAGCTGACCGCCGCCGTGCGCAAGTACCCCGGCAACGTGACGGTGAACGTCCGCTTTATGGACGGGGACAAGACCGTGGCCGACGGCAAGTACACCCTGCCCGAAGGCGTACAGATGTTCTCCGGGGCGTAGGTGGTGGCCATCTCGGCCCGGAATTCCTCCGCGAACCGCTGCCGGAAATCCGGGTCCTGCCACAGCTTCTGGAACAGGTTGTCGATGACCGAGTACCAGGGGGAGTTTTCGCAGTTGGCAAAGGAGAAGTCGTTCTCCAAAAGATAGGCGAAGGGGTCTACCTCATAGTCGATGAGGGTGGCGTCCAGGTCGTTGAGCAAAAACCGCCACCGGCCGTCGGCGTAGGGGTTGCTTTCGTCGATGGCGGCGCTCTTCCACAGGATGGAGTTGTTGCCGCCATTGTACATGCCGTCGGCGTTGTAGGTGTACATCTGGGCGATGGTGTACCGGATATACTCCTCCACGTCCACGTTGGCCGCCACCCAGGCCTTGCCTTCCTCGGTGGTGACGTCCAGGGCGTCCACCCCCAGGCCGAAGGCGCTCTTCTCCGGCTGGGCGGTCTCGTCGTCGGTGGTGCCAGGGCAGATCAGGTCCTTTTCCCTGATGCCGTAATGCCGCTCATAGAAATCGGCGTTCTTGCTCTCCCGGATGGTGTACACGCCCCAGTATTCGTCCTGCAAAAACAGGGTCACCGGGACGTTGTACTGGCAGCCGATGTCCAGGTCGTACAGGTAGTTGGACAAGAAGGCGTCCTGGTGCAGGGCCGGGTAGACGGTGCCGTTGCCCATGCCCCGCAGCACCAGGGTGTCCAGGGCGTCGCCGCCGGGGGCTTCCTCCAGAATATCGGAGGTGGCGTCATCCTGCAGTTTCAGGTGCAGGTTTTTCTGCTTGACGCCCTGGCGGCTCCATCCGCCGGAGATGCGCACGGTGGTTTCCCCCTGCCAGGCTTCGCTGCCGTCGGGGGAAAGGGTCTGCAGCCGTCCGTCCACCTTCTCGCTGCCGTTGAAGTTGCCCTGGGGGTTTTCGGAACCGTATTTGCGCATGGTGTAGTAGGTCTGCCCCGCCACATAGATGCCCTCGGGGCCGAAGAGGTCGTCTGCCTCACAGGTCAGGCTGACCACCGGCAGGCTGCCGGACTCCACCCCCACCCGGTCGGCACTGCCGGCCAGACGGCCGTAGGTCAGGTCATATTCCATGGACGGGTATTCCAGCTCGTCCACGGTGGTGCCGTCGGGGGATGTGAGCACCAGGGTCTCCCCGGTGCGGGCCAGGGAGAATTTGGCGTGGAGGCTGCCCGCTGTGTCAAAGCCGTCCTGCCCGTCCGCAAAGATCACCAGAATGTTGTTGGCCCCGCCCCCGATGATGGTTCCTTCGGGGAAGGTCCAGCGGAAAGGCCGGTCGGGGTCGTCGCTGAGGCCCCAGCCGTCCAGGACCATATCCTCCCCGGACACGTTGATCAGCTCCACCCAGTCGCCGGTGTTGCCGTCGGCGTCGGTGAGGCCGGTGAGGTTCTTGGCGCACACCTCGTTGATGAGGACGGTGTGCCCGGCGTAGCCGTCGGGGCCGGGGGCCCGGGCCAGATGCAGGGCCACAGCCGCCCCCAGAGCGCCCAGCAGGACCAGGGGCAGCAGTACCGCCAGGACCCGCTTGTATACGGGAGGCGTCATCCGATGCTTTCCCCGCTGTAGCTCACCAGGTTGACGCTGTCCACGCCGGCGCAGGCGCCCACTGCCTCCACCAGGTCGTGCTCGTACTTGCTCTTCAGCCGCAGCTCAAAGGTGACCTCGTCGCTGCCGGCGCTGCGGCTGCGCATGCGCAGCTTGGCGGTGCGGGTCTTTTCCCGGATGGCTTTCTGCACCCCGTCCAGGTCCAGCGTTTCCTCCTGCCCCCGGACCACGAGAAGGAAACTCACCGAATCGTACAGATCCAGGTTGGCCAGCCCCAGCACCACGGCAATGAGCACGCTGCCCAGGATACCGGCCAGATAGAACTCGCTGCCGCAGGCCAGGCCGATGCTCACCGCCCAGAAGAGGAAGGCGATGTCCCGGGGTTCCTTGATGGCGGTACGGAAACGGATGATGGACAAGCTGCCCACCATACCAAGGCTCAACGCCAGGTTGGTGCCGATGATCATCATGACCACGGTGGTGATCAGCGCCACCAGAATCAGGGTGAGGTTGAAGTTTTTGGAATACAGGGTCCCCCGGTAGGTGGCCCGGTAGACGATATAGATAAACAGCCCCAGCACCAGGGCCATCAGCAGGGCCACACACATCTGGGTCACCGATACGCTGGTGTTGGTCTCCAGCAGATACTCCAGGATCTGACGTTTGCTCATCCTTGTCCAAACTACTTTTCCGGGGGCGGGCCCCGCGGGTGTGATAGTCTGTCGTATTATAGCACTTTTTCGGGTTCTTTACAATCAGCATTCCTGCCATTTGCAAAAATCACAGAAATAAAAAACGCCCTGCCCGAAGCAGAGCGCAAAAGAGTACTTATCAGGCAGCCGCCCGCCCGTGGCCAGGGGCGCCGCCCCCGGGGCTGGGCAGGGGGCAGTGGGTCAGGTACCAGGCAAACAGCACCGAGCTGATGGCCCAGGTGATGGGATAGGCCCAGAAGATGACCCCGATCTGGGGAATGAACCGCAGGGTGATGGTGATGTAGGTGATGCGCAAAGCACACCACACCGCCAGCATGATGGCCATGGGCACCATGGGACGGCCCAGCCCCCGCAGGATACCGGCAGAACAATGGCTGAAGGCCAGCAGACAGTAGAACAGCGCCACCGTGCGGGCCTGGCGCACCCCGAAGGCGATGACCTCCGGCTGGGAGTTGAAGGCCCCGATGAGCCAGGGTGCCAGCAGGAACATGCCCACGCCCACACCCTCGGCCAGCAGGGCGGAGGTGCCCATGCCGAAGCGCATGCCCCGGCGCACCCGGTCCAGCTTGCCGGCACCGATGTTCTGGCTGACGAAGGTGGCCAGAGCCATGGCAAAGCAGGTCACGGGCAAAAAGGCAAAGCCTTCCACCTTGCTGTAGGCGCCGCATCCGGCCATGGCCTGGGCGCCGAAGGCGTTGATGTTGGCCTGCACGATGACATTGGCCAGGGAGATGACCGAGTTCTGTACCCCGGAAGGCACCCCCTGGATGACCACCGCCCGCAGGGTGGGCCCGTGGAACCGCACTTCCCGCCAGCGCACCCCGTAGGCGGCCCTGGCCATGCCCAGTTTGCGGAAGGCCAGCACCGCGCTCACCGTCTGGGACAGGATGGTGGCCAGGGCGGCGTAGGCCACCCCGCGGCCCAGCACCGCGATGAAGAAGAGGTCCAGGATCACATTGAGCACCGAGGCTATGATCAGGTAGCACATGGGGCTGCGGCTGTCCCCCACCGACTGCAGGATGCTGGCCCCCACGTTGTACATGACCACGGCCAGGGAGCCCAGGAAGTACATCCGGAAATAGGCCACCGAGTTGGGCATGACCTCGTCGGGGGTGCCCATCCAGCGCAGGATCTGGGGGGTGAGCGCCATGCCCACCACCGTGAGCACCAGCCCCGCCGTCAGGCCCAGAGCCACGGTGGTATGCACCGCCCGGCGCAGGGCGGTTTCGTCCCTGGCGCCGAAATACCGGGCCACCAGCACCCCGGCGCCCAGGCTGACCCCGTTCACAAAGCCGGTGAGCAGGAAGATCAGACTGCCGGAGGACCCCACCGCCGCCAGGGCGTTTTCCCCCAGGAAGTTGCCCACGATGAGGGAGTCCACCGCGTTGTACAGTTGCTGGAACAGGTTGCTGAAGAAGATGGGCACCGCAAACACCAGCATGCCCCGGGCCACACTGCCCTCGGTCAGGGAAACAGATTTTTCGTACACCTTTTTACCACACACCTTACACCTTTATCAACATACAAAACACGCATCTTATCCTAGCGCGGTGCAAAAGGGTTGTCAAGTAAAGCACAAAAAAGCAGGGGCCGCACAGAAGGCGGTCCCTGCCGTATCACAGATGGGTTCAGCGCGGCCCGCGGCAGTGCAGCAGGCGAAGGGGGGAATTTTCCGCGGCGGCGACGGTCAGGGTGCCCGCCGAGGCAGGCACAAAGAACTGTTCTCCCCGCCGCACCGGCATGGTCCGGCCTTCCGGACCCCGGAAAACGCCCTCTCCTTCCACCGCCACCAGGATGCCGAACCGCCCTTCCGGGGACAGCTGGGCGGTGCCGGTCACGGTCAGTTCCTCCATGGAAAAGTAGGGGGTATCCTCTTCCCCCACCAGCACCCGCCGCCAGCCTGCGCCGGGCAGCGGGGCCGGGTCGTGGTGTACAAACCACCGGCGACGGCCCTCTGCTTCGGGGAGAGGCTCGAAGTGGAAGCAGTCGAACATCCGGTCGAACCCCAGTCCCTGGTGGCAGGCACTGTCGGCGATGCGCAGCCCCAAAGGGGTGGTGCGCTCCACCCGGATGGTGTAGTCGGTGGGTTCCTGGATCTCGGTCAAAAAGCATCCCGCGCCGATGGCGTGGGGCACCCCGCCCCGGATCAGGATCACCTCTCCCCTGTGTACGGGGATCTTGTGCAGGCATGCCAGCATGCCGGCGCAGTTCTGTTCCCGGAAAAGCTGTTTCCACTGGCTCCGGGTCACCCCGGGCCGGAATCCCAGATAGATGCAGGGTTCCTCCCCGTTGATGGTCCGTCCGCCCAGCACATACCAGCACTCGGTCTTGCCGTACCGGGAATGGAAGAGTTTTTCGGCGGTCTCCCGGTCGGGGTGCACCTGCACCGTCAGCCGTTCGCCCGCGTCGATGAGCTTGCCCAGCACCCCCAGGGAAGCCCCGTACCGGGCCCAGTGGTCCGCGCCCACCGCCCGGGGGCCCTGCTGCGCGATCCAGTCCCGCAGAAAGGGGTACCGGGAAGGTCCGCCATCCGGCTGAGCCCTTCGTCCGGGAACTGTTCCCGGCCGGGGTTGCGGGCGGTCACCAGGGAGGCGATCCACTCTTCGGGAAAATTGGTGTCCCGGGGGTCGGGGATGCCGTTCCATGTATCCAGCAGTTTGCCGCCCAGGTAGGTGCGCCATGCGCGGGCATGGTCCAGCCGGACGGGCATTGCTATGTCGTTCAAATCGGTTCACCTGCCTTGTGCAGGCAGGGCGCGGCGGGTCCTTCGGCTCAGAGGCCGCGGCCGCGGATGGAAAGCAGGAAATCCGTATCCAGATCCGGGTTTTCCTTTCGCTCCGACCCGGATACGTTCTGGAACAGATCGCCGAAGCGGCGCAGGATCTTGCGTTCCTGGCTTCGGATCTGATCCAGGTGGAGGTAAAAGCAGGACATGACCCGTTCCATGTCCCGCAAAGCCACAGCGTTGACCAGCTCCACATGTTCATCGATGGTCTTTTCCATCGCATCGGCATCGGTCATCTGGGCCAGCAGGCGCATCCGTCGATAGTTGCTGCATTCCTTGTCGATGACATCACAGCAGTATTCGCGCTCTGCCTCCTGATAAAAAACCCGATGGAACCGGTCGTCGGCGTCCAGGAATCCCCGATGATCCCCGTTTTCGTGCAGCACACGCTGCTCCCGGATCATCTCCTCCAGGTGCAGAATCACCGAATTGGAGAACATGCCGACGAAGTCCCTCATCACATTTTCTTCGATGGAGCGGCGGATATACCGTTCATTATCGATCCGTTTCAGATCCAGTTTGGAGATCATGGTCCCCCGCTGGGGCAGAAAGGTCACCAAACCTTCCTGTTCCAGCCGGATCAGGGCCTCCCGCCCGGGGGAACGCCCTACATTATAAAAGGCACACAGGTCCCGGATGCTGAAAAACGCACCGGGGCGCAGCCGCAGATTGATAATGTCGTCCCGCAGGACGGAATAAACGTCACCGCCATCCACTTTCTTTTCCATCACCGTACGCACCATCCATATCTGTCTTTTGGTTCGTTGCCGCAAGAAGATACCTGGTGTAGAGACAGGGGGAGAATTCCGCCCTTGCCATCAGCTTGGAAAAGTGGACCGCTCCGATCTCGCTGGCCGCTTCCACCCGGCTTTTCCAGGGGATGCAACCCAGCAGTTTGCGCACCGCACAGACGCTGCGCGTATACATTTCCGGGGATGTTTCTTCCAGCACGTGGTACAGCTCATGATACAAGACGATATCACGCAGTTTTACCCGCCGCGGGTCCCCGGGGGGAAGATGTGCCCTCATGTATTGTTCCAGCACACGCAGGACGGTCCTGTTCAGGCAGACCTTGTGTTCATCCGGCACTGTCAGTCCCATGTAAAGGAAATGGAGCATCAGTTCCGGGTTTTCTTCCTCCATCCGGTAGCCAAGCTGGCGCAGGCAGGATTCGGGGGTTTCGGTGCCGAACCGCTGCCGCAATGTCTGCATTTGTCTCTCTGCTTCCTGCATTGACAGCCTTATTATAGAGGATTTTTGCGCAGAATTCAACGGTCTGGCAACAGGGTCCCGCTCCAGATACCATGCGTACCAGTCTTCATCATGCCATTGTGTGCCCATGCCGTCCTCCTTGGTTGCCGGCGCACAGGGCCCGGTGCCGGTCAGCGCAGGGCGTTTTTGGCCAGCACCAGGATGATCTCGTCATCCGGCTGCTTGTCCACCAGCTCGGCCTCGATCAGGCCTTCCACCTGAGCGTACTCCGGAATACCGGAATAGTCAATGACCCGGGACCCGGCGATGACATACACGTCGGGGTTGATGCGCACTTCGGAGGAGAAGTTGGAGGACGCATCCCAGATTTTCTTCAGGTCGTCGGCCACGTTGGCCATGGTGGTGCGCAGGCAGCCGCCGTCCGAGCGCTGGATCTTGATGAAGCCCTTTTTGTCGATGACCCGCAGCTGTTTGCGGTTGCCCTGCTGGCAGGTCACCACAAAGACCTGGCCGTTGGAGGCTTCCAGTTCCACCTCCTTGGGGTCCACGCCCACCGATTCCGCCGCGATCTGCACGGCCTCCTGTTCATCACAGTTCTTCATCAGGTCGGTGGTCTTGACCTCGGTGGAGCCCATGGCGATGGCGGTGACCTTCTGGGCCTGCTCGTCGATCTCCACGTACACTTCCACGCTGTCCTCCACGGCGCCGGAGTTCATGGTCATCTCCTTGGCTTCCTTCTTCAGTTCGGCGATGTCCTGGGCGGTGGGGTTGGGGATGGTGCGTTCCACCATCTCACGGACCATGGCCAGGGCCACGCCGATGGAAGAGATGACCTCGGCGTTTTCGGGGATCTGGTACTTGAAGCCCATGTCGTTGGCGGTGAAGGTCAGCAGGGTGCCCGCGCCGCCGCCGGCGCCCACCAGCACGATCTGGTCCCGCTCGATCTTGTACTTGGCGATCAGGTCCTCAATGACCGGCTTGATCTTGTCGGTGGATTTCTGCAGGATGGCCCGGGCGGTGTCCTCGATGGACATGCCCACCTCCTGGGCCAGCAGGCCGATGGCCTTGCGGGCGGATTCCACATTGCCCCGGGCGTAGTCGCCCTCGGCCAGGATGCCCAGCACGTTGGCGGCACAGGTGTTGGTGATGGTCACACTCTCGCCGTTGTTCAGGCGGATGGCCACATAGTCGTCGGGGTCGTTTTCCCGGGGACGCATGTGGTAGAGGGTGGCGCCCTCAAACAGGGCGGTGTCGGTGAAGCAGGCGTAGCCCATGTTGGCGATGTGGGCGGAGCGGGGCCCCACGTCCACAATGCCGCCCTTGCCGGCGCGCACCATGGAACCGCCGGCCACGCCCAGGACCCGCACGTCCAGGGAGTTGACGTAGGTGCGGTGGCCGCCGATGATGGCATAGTCCACAGCGGGGCGGCCGTTCTTGATGACGCCGATGTTGGTGGAGGTGCCGCCCACCTCAAAGTAGATGCCGTTGGAGGCACGCAGGTACATCAGGGCGCCGATGACCGAAGCCGCCGGGCCGCTGAGCATGGTCAGCACAGGGCGCTTTTTCATCTCGCTGACTTCCATGACGCCGCCGTCGCCGCGCATGATCATCAGGGGGACCTTGACGCCGGTGGAGCGCACCGAGGACTCGGTGCTGTTGGCGGTCTCCATCATCTTGGGCAGGATGCTGGCGTTCAGGGCCGCGGTGCGGGTGCGGGTGGTCAGGCCGTACAGCTTGGTGATGTCCGAAGCCATGGAGGCGGGAATGCCCATCTCCTCAGCGGTCTCTGCCACCAGGCGTTCCTCGGACATATCGTCCACGCCGAAGGCCTTGGAGGCCACGATGACCCGGTCCCCCTGGTCCACCATCTTCTGGATCATGGCCTTGACGGTGTCGTGGTTCATCTCCTTGGACTTCATGAATTCCGAGTCGATATGGATGAACTTGCCGGTTCCCAGGTCGATGTCCGGGATGCGGGTCTGGCGCTTGGCCAGGAAGCCTTCCAGGCCGCCCTTGCCGATGCCGATCACACCCACGTTGGCCACGTCGCCTTCCAGCAGGGCGTTGGTGGCCTGGGTGGTGCTGTGGGCGATGAAGATGACCTCGTCCGGGCTGATGTTGCTGGACTCCAGGCATTTCTGGAAGGACTCCACAACGCCCCGGGCCACGCCCTCCTTGGCAAAGTGGGTGGTCATGACCGAGCCTTTGCCCACAATTCCGTTGGTATTGTTGTCAATGGCGACGGCTTTGGTGTGGGTGCCGCCGACATCGATGCCGATGCGGATGGATCTTTTTGCCATAATAGTCTCCCTTGTTATTCTTCCTTATAAATCCCCCGTGCTGTGTCACGGTAGTGCCCCCCTCAAGCACAAACGGCGCCAGCCATGGACAATGTTGGCCGGCACCGTTGTGCATACGGAAGGGGGAAAATCAGACGATGCTGTACATCAGATAGCCCGCGATCTGGATGATGATGCAGGCGATCCAGCCCCAGGGCAGGTTCGCCTTGATGTAGTTTTTGGGTTCCAGCTTGGCGTAGCTCAGAGCCCACATGGTCCAGGACTGGGTGGGGCAGGAGGAAGCCACAATGGCCACCGGCGGCACCAGGAACAGCATGAACAGGTAGGGTTCGGTAAAGACGCCCATGGCCTGCAGGATGGAGGCCAGCGCAATGCCGGAGCCCCAGATCATCAGCGGGCCGCGGAACAGGGCCAGGGGTGCCAGCACGCAGAAGGCGACCAGCAGCACCACGGGAGAGGTGGGGATGATGTCACCCAGCAGATCCTGCAGGATGGGGGCCACCTGCTTGGCGGCCGCCTGGAAGATGTTGACGCCGTACAGCATGCCGATCAGCAGGCCGGAGTCCGCCACGCCGTCATACAGGGTTTTCTGGACCTTTTCCACCGCCTTGGAGTAGCTGGTCAGGTTGCGGGTGAACAGCAGGCCCAGGAAGATGCCCAGCAGGAAGGAGGGCACCGGCTGCCAGGAGAAGAAGGAGACCATCACAATGGGGATGAAGGGAACGGTGATGCAGTACCAGGGCAGGGGCTTTGCCTCCACTTTGGGGGCGGCGGCGAAAGCGCGGTTCTTGCGCTGTCTGGTATAGTTGAAGACGATGTACACGGCCATGACCAGCACGCTCACCACCGTGGCGACGATGGCGAAGGTACGGTACTTGGCGTCATAGGTGATGGCGATGGTCGCGCCGTAGCTTTCCACCGATTTTTCGAACACATCATTGACCACCGTGGTGACCGGAACACGACCGATGATGCACCAGAGCAGTGCCGTCACGATGAAACCGACCAACAGGTTGCCACCTTTGGCGCAATACGCGATCAGCCCGATGAAGGTGATCAGCAGCAGCACGCCCGCAATGAGATTAACCATGGGATACCTCCTTAAAAAAATATATTACACTGATATATTACTACTGATATATCAGCTTGTCTGTTTTCATAATCACGATAGTTCGGGTCTTTTTTTATGCAATTTACACAATGTTCACAAACTCGACCCGCAGATACATCTTCCTGTTTTTTCCTATTTTTCGATTGTTGAATAGCTTTTTTATGGTTTTCAATATTGCTTATCTCTCCTTCGTTTCTGTTCTTCTCTCTACGTTTTGGACAGAATCGGGAAAATTTACCTTTTTCGCCCGCAGATTTTAGTCCTGTTATTGGGACTCTTTCCCAGATACGCCGGTGCATTTCTCCCTGTCGGAAGCCCGCCGGGAGCCGGTTTCCCCGGGGGACAGGGCGAGGCGCTGCGCGGCCCCACCGCTTGTGATGCCCCGGCAAATGCGCTATAATGGCTTCATATTGCTGACATTGGAGAGATGTGCGCATGGATATCAAATTGGTTGGCCTGACCAAACGGTTCCCCGCCCGGGGCAAAGGGAGCGCCGGAGAGGTCACGGCTGTGGATTCTTTGAGCTTTACGGTGCCGGACGGCAAGCTGGTGGGGCTGCTGGGCCCTTCCGGTTGCGGCAAGAGCACCACATTAAACATGATCTGTGGGCTGGAGACCCCCACCGCCGGGCAGATCTTCTTCGGGGAGGAGGATGTCACCGCCGCCCCGCCGGAGCTGCGGGGGGTGGGCATGGTGTTCCAGAACTACGCCCTCTACCCCCACCTGACGGTATTACAGAACATCACCTTTCCCCTGGAGAACCTGAAAGGGGATAAAAAGCTGTCCAAGGCGGAGATGCGCCGCCGGGCGGTGGAGACCGCCCGCCTGGTGCAGATCGAGGATTTGTTGGACCGCAAGCCCCGGGAACTGTCCGGCGGCCAGCAGCAGCGGGTGGCCATTGCCCGGGCCCTGGTCAAGACGCCCCGGGTGCTGCTGCTGGACGAGCCCTTGTCCAACCTGGACGCCCGGCTGCGGCTGCAGACCCGGGAGGAGATCTGCAAGATCCAGCGGGCCACTGGCATCACCACCATCTTTGTCACCCATGATCAGGAGGAGGCCATGAGCATCTCCGACCACATTGTGGTGATGAAGAACGGGGTGCTCATGCAGCAGGGGGCACCCCAGCAGGTCTACGACGACCCGGCTAACCTGTTTGTGGCCAAGTTCCTGGGCACCCCGCCCATCAACGTCTTTGACGCCGCCGTAAAGGCGGGCAAACTGTACCTGAAGGGTGCTGACGTCCCGGTGCTGGAGGTCCCCGGCGCCCCCGACGGTCCCGTCTGGGCGGGCATCCGTCCCGAAGGCTTTGTGCCCGCAGAATCCGGCCCGGTGGCCTGTGCCCTGAGCCGGGTGGAGGTGCTGGGCCGGGATGTGAGCATTGTCTGCACCCATCCTGCCTGTCAGGCGGACACCATCCGGGCCATCATCCCCTCCCGGAACCTGGTCAACGCCGGGGATACCACCGTTCACTTTGCCCTGAAACCGGACAAGGTTTTCCTTTTTGATAAAGCCGACGAGCGCCGCCTGCCCTTTGCCCTGCCCGGCGCCCGGCGCTGAAAGGAGGCCGGCCCATGGACCGCTCTTCCCGCAAGGCCTGGCTGTACCTGCTGCCCGCCGCCGCACTGCTGGCGGTGTTCCTGGTCTACCCGGTCATCGACGTGCTGATCTACTCCTTTGAGGAAGGCTTCAACTTTGCCTCCCAGAGCTACTGGGGCACCGGGCTTTACAACTATTCCTACGTGCTCCACGACCCCTACTTCCTGCAGGCGGTGCAGAATACCTTTGTGCTGGTCATCATCACGGTGCCGGTGTCCACCGGGCTGGCGCTGGCCATCTCGGCGGCGCTGGCCTCCATCAGACCTCTGCGCAACCTCTACCAGACCATCTACTTTTTGCCCTATGTCACCAACACCCTGGCCGTGGGGCTGGTGTTCATGGTGCTGTTCCAGAAAACCGAGTATACCGACGGTCTTGTGAACCTGATGCTCCGCTGGTTCGGCGCC
>CALWNO010000044.1 GCA_944382785.1 uncultured Gemmiger sp.
GGCCGCGCCTGGGAGCAGGTGCGCAACTCCATCGGCTACCCCCACCTGAACGTGAAGATCGCCGCCACCCACGGCGGACTTTCGGTGGGTGAGGACGGGGCTTCCCACCAGTGCTGCGAGGACTTTGCCATCATGCGGACCATTCCCGGCATGACGGTGCTCTGCCCCGCCGACGACGTGGAGGCCAAGGCAGCCGTGAAGGCCGCCTACGCTTACAACGGCCCTGTGTACCTACGCTTGTCCCGCCTGGCCACCCCGGTGTTCCATGACCCGGAAAAGTACCATTTTGAGATCGGCAAGGGCGAGACCCTGACCGACGGGTTCGACATTGCGGTGATCTCCACCGGCCTGATGACCAGCGAAGTTCTGAAGGCCGCCCTGCAGCTGAAGAAGCAGGGCACCCTGAGCGTGCGGGTCATCAACATGCCCTGCATCAAGCCTCTGGACGAGGAACTGGTGCTGCGCGCCGCCAAGGAATGCAAGAAGATCGTCACGGTGGAAGAGCACAGCATCATCGGCGGCCTGGGCGAAGCGGTCTGCTCCCTGCTGGCAGAAAAGTGCCCCACCCCCGTGCGCCGCATCGGCGTGAAGGACACCTACGGCCATTCCGGCCCGGCCTGGGACGTGCTGCGTGAGTACGGCCTGACCGCGGAATCCATTGCAGATGAAATCCAGGATTTCGCCAAAGCGGAATAATTTCATAAAATAATACAGCCCGGATGTTTCGGCAAGAAGCATCCGGGCTGTTTTGTTATGTGCAATGCAGGGCTTACCGGCGCTCCACCTTTTTGCCCAGCAGGGTATCCCGGGCACAAAGGAGGTAGGGCAGGTAGTTTTCGCAGGCGGCCTCCCACTTGCGGCGCACAAAGCTGCGCCGGGGGCCCTGGTTGTGCTTGATGGCCCCCACGTTGATCCACTTGCTCTTCTGGCGTATCAGGAGATGAGTCTCAAAGGGAGAGTCCAGATCCTCCGGGGTGCAGTAGCCCGGGTCCAGGACCCGGAACCGCCGGGGCTGTTCCGCCACCAGCCGGTTCAGCTGGCTTTCGTCGTGCCATTGGGCAATGATCCCGTCGGCCAGGTCGGCCTCGGTGCGGTCGTTAAGGGTGTGGCACAGCCAGAGGAAGGCCTGGGCCGTGCCCCCGTTGAAGCCCCCCGCCACATAGATCTGTCCGGCGTTGTAGGGCATATAGGCACGGCAGCGGGGGTTGCGGTCATAGGGCAGGAAGATGGGCTTTTTGTGCCAGTAGCTCAGATGGCAGGCCACCACCAGGTCCTCCCCTTTTTCGGGGCGAGGCAGAACGTCCGCCGGGGTGACGGTCTTGGTGCACAGCAGGTTGGCGTTGGCAAAAAAGAGGTAATCGCAGCTTCGCAGTTCCTCTTCCTCTCCCAGAAAGACCGCAAACCGCTTGAGGGTGCTGTAAGGCCATTCGTAGGCCTTCTGGTAGATGCGGCGCACCGCAGGGTCGTCATCATGGTCGATGCGCTCGGCATCGGTAAAGACGTAGTAGGTTTTTTCCACACCGGGAAGGAAGTTCTGTTGAAAACTTTGGAAAAAGTCCGGCCAGAAGACGGTGTAGGCCCCGGTACAGATATACAGAATCCCGACTTTCATGGGTTCTCCTCCTTGCGCAGGCGCGCAGACAGTTTGCGGACCAGGTCCTGTCCCCGGCCCCGGAGATAGGCGGCGTCGCTGGTCCAGCCGTAGAGCAGCAGGTTGCACAGATTGGGTACCACGGCCACGATGCACACCTTGCCCACAAAGGCCAGGATGCCCGCCCCGCACAACTGGCAAAGCCAGGATGTGAAGAACATGACGGCAAACAGGGTGACAAGGTGGACCAGCTGCAGGCCCAGGTACCGCCAGCCGCAGCCCTTCATGTAATGGCGGCAGACCACTCGGCCCCGACCGATCCACATGAAGCAGTGGGCCACCACGGTGGCGGCCACCACGCCCGCCAGCCCGAAGGGGATGACCAGGGCGAAGCTGAGCACCACATTGCTGGCGGCGGAAGCCACCATGAACCACTGGTCCTCCTCAAAGTGGCCCAACACCGCCCGGTAGGACCCCAGCATCCGGTGGTTCCAGCCGATGTATTCGTTCATGCAGAACCAGAACACATAGGCCATGGGGAGCAGGTAGTTTTCTCCCATCCACAGCCGGATGAAGGGCTGGAACAGACAGAAGTAAGCCACCGCCACAAAGCTGCCGAAGCAGTAGCTGAAAAGGTCCAGCCCCCAGAACACCGCCTTGGCGTGGCCATCGGCCTCCGCCTCCCGGTCATAGACGATGCTGCCGATGGCCGCGGCGAAGGAATCCAGGATCTTGTTGCAGATGTTGTTGACGCTGGTGGAGATGGTGGAATAGTTGCCGGTGCGGGTGACCAGGGCGGCGCCCCGCATGCTGGTGATGACGATGTTGTCCGAGGAGCCGTAGATGGTGTTTGACAGCTTGTGCACCAGATAATACCGCAGATCGTGGAAAATGCCCAGTTCCTTGAAGTCGGCCAGGCTGACCTTGGCCTCGTACAGTTCGGGGAAGTCCTTCTTGTACCGCCAGGCCACCACCACGTTGGCCAGGGTGTTGAAGAGGATCTGGATGCCGAAATAGAGGAAATAGTTGGGAATCCACAGGGCAATGGCGATCTTGGCCAGGCTGGTGGCCACATTGAAGCCCAGATCGATCTTGGTACACACATACCCCTGCTGGGTACAGGTGTACATGAGCCGCCGGGTGATGAGAAAGTAACTGGACAGGGTGGACAGGGCGGTCATGGCGTAGATGCCGTAGACCATGAGCCAGTCCGGTTCCTGTTCCTGCACCACCAGCAGGGGCAGGAAAAAGGCGCAAACCACCGCCATGAGGGCGATGAAGGCCCCCACCGCCCGGTAGGCCCACTTGTACAGGGACATATACCGGCTGATGCGGTCGATGTCCTTGGCGGCGATCTGTTCATACAGGCGGTAGCTGATGACGCTGCCCACCCCGAACTCCGCGATGGAGAAGAAGTTGAACAGGTTGTTGATGGTGTCCGAGTACCCGGGGACGAAGGCGTCGAAGTTGGTGACAAAGAGCTTGCGGGTGACAAGCCCCAGCAGAAGCAGCACCAGGCTCTGCCCCAGGGTGTACACCAGATTGATGAGGGTGCGTTTGGTTCGCAAGGCGGATTCTCCTTAGTGTTTCAGGTATGCGGCCAGCCACAGTCCGGCCCGGGGGCCCAGCAGGGTAATCATCCAGCGGAACAGGACCCAGTCCGCCCGGCCGGAGGCCTGCTCCCCCTTGTTGTACAGGTCCCGGCAGCGGGCAATGCCCACGGCGCAGGAGCGGCGGACGCCCTTGTCCTTGACGGCGGCCGCCCGGGCCTGGGGCCAGAAGACGTTGGCCACCCGGCGCCAGACCTCGGCCTGTTCTTCCGGAGTAAAGCCCCCGGCGGAGGGCTTGGCAAACAGCTTGCGGAATCCCTTGCGGGCCGCCAGGATGCCCACAAAATGCTTGGGCAGGTTGCTGTTCAAGAGACTTCCCGCCCGGTTGACCCGGTAGATGGTGAGGGGGAAATCCAGGAAATACAGCTTTTTCGTACAGTGGAGCAGGAGCAGGTCGAAGGGATAATCCTCCGCCCAGACCACCTTGGGCCAGAACTGTACCCCGGCTTTTTCCAGAAAGGCCCGGCGGATGCAGAACCGCCACACCGACCAGTTGCCGTTTTCGTAGAGTTTTTGTACCCGCTGGGCGTAGTCGGCATTCTCATAGGGACCGGGGGTAAAGGCGGGCAGCGGCGGCGGGGTGGGTTCGGACTTGGGCGCGGCGGCGTCCAGTTCCAGATACCGCCCCACATACCAGTCAAAGCCGGGGGCAGCATCCAGGGCGGCCCGCAGGTTTTGCAGCATGTCGGCGGGCCAGAGGTCGTCGCTGTCCAGAAAGAGAATCCACTCCCCCTTAGCCGCGGCCAGCCCGGTGTTGCGGGCTGCGGCCAGACCGCCATTTTCCTGGTGGATCGTGATGACTCCGGGGCAAGTCTCAGCGAAGGCGTCGCACATCTGGCCGCTCTGGTCGGTGGAACCATCGTCCACCAGAATGCACTCCCAGTCCTTGGGACCGGGCTGCTCCACCACGCTTTTCACGCAGGCACACAGATAATTCTGCACGTTATACACCGGCACGATGACCGAAAACCGGATGGGTGTTGCTTCGTTGCGCCGCATGGGCGTACCTCCCTTATCCTTGGCGGGTGGGCAGCAGGGTCCAGTCCGGGGCATACAGCGCGGTGTGCTTGCCGTTGGCATACCAACGGTCGGGGGCAAACACGCGGCGGCCTTCCGGTTCGGCCAGATACTGTCCCCACCAGCTGAAGGTGGAATTGCTCAGGACAAAATGACGGCACCGGGCCATCAGGTCCAGGTCCCACACCGCCGGCCAGCTGCCCCGCACAAAGGTAGCGGGCAGCCCGGCAGTATCCAGGTGAGTCTGGACATAGTCCGGTTCGTCGGAAAAGACAAAGAGTTCCGCCCCGGGCAGGCTTGCCTGCACCGCCCGGCAGGCCGCAGCGTAGTAGGCCGGGCTGCAGACCTGCAGCGCCGCATTCTCCGGCTTGCGGTAGTCCCCGCACCGCCAGTGGAGGGCCACCGGGCAGGGGGACGCGGCGATCTGGTGGGCGATGGGGGCTGCCTCTCCGGGCAGGTCGCCTTTGGCCCGCAGCTCGGTGCGGATGTGATGGGCGGCGTCGGCAAAGTAGCTTTCCGCCTGGAAGTAGCCCCAGGCCAGAAAGTCCTTGCTCTTTCCCCGGTGGGCGGGCAGATACCCGTCGGAGGCAAAATGCAGCCCCAGGGCATTGAGCAGGGGCCCCATCCGCCGCTCAAAGGCGGTGTAATCCCGGTTCATCATGCCGCCGCGCTGCTCGTATTTGATCATCAGGGCCTTGGCGGCGTTCTGCCGGGGCAGGTGAGCCTTGGCAAAGCCGGGTTCCGACAGAATCCGCACCTCCGGGGCAAGGTTCAGCGCCTGCAGGGCGCATCTGGTATGGGCGGGAGCGCCGTCCCGCCAGTCCTGCCGGTCCAGCAGGGTCACGGGCTCGGCGCAGCGCAGTCCCAGGGCCCGGGCAAAGGCATAAATGAACATCTGGTTGCCCAGCCCGCCGGCCAGTTCGGCGTAGATCATTTGCTCCCCACCCCCGCCAGCAGTTCATACAAAGCCTGCATCCGCAAAGCCGCTTCCTGCTGTTCATAGCCTGCCGCCTCCAGCTCGGCCCAGTGGTCGGCGTGAGGGCCGCCCTTGGCGGCCTTGTCCGCAGCTTCGGCCCACCGGTCCAGGGGTGCATCCAGGGGCAAAAACTGTACCAGATCGGTCACCGCGCCGTCGTCGGGCACGTTGGTGGAGGCCAGGCAGGGGGTTCCGCAGCCCTGGGCCTCCACCAGGGTGATGGGGCTGCCCTCAAAGTTGCTGGGCAGCAAAAACAGGTCGAAGGCGTTCATGAAGGCGGGAATATCCTCCTGCACGCCGGTCTGGGTGACCTTGTCCGAAAGGCCCAGCCGGGCGATCTTTTCGTCGATGGCCTGTTGGTCCTCGCCCCCGCCCACCATCATCAGCTGCCAGCGGTCGTCGGACTTGACCATGGCGGCAAAGATGTCCAGCAAAAACAGCAGGTTTTTCTGGTGGTTGTACCGCCCCACAAAGCCGCAGAGCCGGGCGGAATCGGGGATGTGATACTGCGCCCGCACCCGGTTCCGGGCGGTTTCATCGGGATGGAACCGGCCACGGTCCACCGCGTTGCAGGCCACCGTGAAGTTGGTTTTCCGGTCGATGTGGTCACCAAAGACGAACCGTCCCGCCGCCACCCCGCAGCCCAGGAACCAGTGGGCCGTGCACTGATACAGTCCGTGGGCCATCCGCCAGACCAGGGTCATGGGCGGGTAGACGATGTGGCTGTGCACAATGAGCTTGGCCCCGGGGCAGTACAGCCGGATGAGCACGCAGGCCAGGGCGTTGACCTTGCTGGCCGTGTGCAGGTGCACGATATCATACCCCTTGTGGGTGCGCAGGAACCGGACCAGGGCGGGCAAACGCTTTTTGTCGTCGTCCGGGATGGAGTACCAGTGCACGCCGTGGGCTTCCAGGGCGGGGCCGGTGCTCTGCTGGTTGGGCGGGCAGGGGCCTGCCAGCAGGTCCACCTGGTAGGTTTCGGTGTCCATATGCAGCAGCAGGTTCTGGATATACCGCTGCACCCCGCTCTGGATGCCCAGATTGTTGCCGATCATCAGGATGCGCATGAAACTCTCCTTTGGGATGTGTTTACCAGTAGCTGCCGCCCTCCACCTTTTCCTTGGCAGCGGGCTGTTCGGCGGGCAGGGGCCGCACCCAGGCATCGTTGTACAGCTTGCCGATGACCGGGTGGTCGTCCCACCGTTTGCCCTTGATGCCGAAGAGCAGCTGGGTGGCCCCGCTCATCTGGACGGCCATATGGCCAGTGTCCCGGGCGTGGGCAGCCAGGGGCAGGCCGTAGGCCCCTGCCCCGATGATGACCACCTCGTAGTCGGCGGCGTCCATCCGGGCTTCCATGGCGGCCAGGGCGTCGAACCAGGAAGCATAGCCGGTGTCCTGCCCGGCCAGGCCCTGCACCGCCTGGACCACTGTCAGGGAAGCGAATTCCGGCAGGATGTCGGTGCCGGGGAAAAGGGCTTGCCGCTTGCGGTACTGGGACAGAATGCTCTCTTGGAAAGGATGCACCACCAACACCTTTTTGCCGGCCAGGGCGGCGCTCCAGGGGTCCTGGTGGTAGTAGGGTTCCAGGGCCCGCAGCTGGGTGAAGGCGGTGTGGGTGCAGCCCCGGATGACCTGCCGCTCCGCCCCCACGTCCCACAAGGCCAGCAGGTCGGCCTGCCGGGCACAGCGGATGTACAGTTCACAGAAGCGGCGCAGGGTGTCGTCGTCGGTGGGAAAGACCCCGGACAGGTCCCGGATCTCCCGCCGGATACGGTCAGAAAAAGTCTTGCCGCCGGTTTGCAGGTATTCGGCCACGGTGCGCATCTCGGTGGCGCCGCAGCGGCCGAAGCAGAAGGGCTTGCCCTGTTCCAGGGCTTCTTTCGCCAGGCGGTTGCCTGCCTCGGCGGGCAGCACGGTCACCCCCCGGTATTTCCAGCGGAACCGGGCGGATTTGACCAGGTTGCGGGCCAGTTCCAGCAGCTTGCCGTCATTGTCCATCCCGGTGCACCCCCTTTTCCCGCAGCATGGCCAGCACGGTGCGGGCGCTGTTGTCCCACAAAAAGTGTTCCCGGATGCGCCGCCGGGCGGCCTGCCCCATGGCGGCGTTGCAGGCGGCGGCTTCCACCCCGGCGGCAAAGACTTCCGCATTGCCGTCCAGCAGCAGGCCACTGACTCCGTCCTCGATGATCTGGTCGGGGCCTGGGGCATGGCGGGCCACCGGCACACAGCCTGCATACATGGCTTCCAGCAGGCTCATACCGAAGATTTCATGGTCGTTGAAGTTCACGAACACGTCGCAGGCGTGGTAGTAGGCATGTACCTGGGTATTGGGCACACTGGGAATGTGCACCCAGCGGTGGTCCAGCCCGGCGGCCTGCATCTCCCCTTTCAGTGTCTCGGCCAATGCCCCGTTGCCGATGACCACCGCCTGCCAGTTTTCCGGCAGGGCAGCCAGCAGGGGCACCAGGTCCAGGGGGCGCTTGTAGGTGTCCAGACGCCCCACAAAAAGGAGGATCTGGGCGTCCAGGTCCAGGCCCAGCTGGGCCCGCAGTTCCGGTTTGGTGCCCGTCACTTCGGGGATGATAGCGGTGTCCAGCCCCACCGGCAGCACCCCGGCACAGGGCACCCCCAGTTCTTCCAGGGTGTTCTGCACCGCCAGGGTCTTGGCGTAGGTGGGGGTATGGCGGTAGATGGCCAGGTTGCGCCGGCAGAGCAGGTCCATCACCGCCCGCACGGCCGGATTGTGGGCGTCGGAGCGCACCGCCCCCAGCTGGCTGTAAAAGAAGATGCCGTGCTCCCGGCAAAAACGATACAGCCCCGGCACCCCCAGGGAGTTGTCCCCCATGACATGCACAGCGTCCACCTGTTCGTCCAGCAGGGGCTGCCAGGTGGCGTAAAAGGCATGGACCCGCCAGGCCTTGGCGGGCACATAGAGAATTTTAATGCCGGGGGCGGGTTCTTCGGTCTCGATGGCCTGGGCCCCCACCGCCGGGTAGAGCACCACGGCCCGGCAGCCCTGGGCGGCCAGAGCCCGGGCCAGACCCACTTCCTGGCGGTTATAGGCACCTTTTTTGCCCGAAGCCCCGCAGTACAGCTGGGGAATGGCGATGGTCAGCATGACTTGGAATCCTCCTGTTTGGGCGCGGGAATGGGCCTTACTTTGGCCAGATACCGGGCATCGATCACCTCAATCTCCTCGTCCCGGCAATAGGTGTGGATGCCGATGACCGAGGCGGGGTCCAGCCCTTCAATGCACACATTGCCGGGCATGGCGGCGCACAGGGGGGTCTCTTTCTCGTCCCGGCGGCTCCAGAACTGGAGATAGACGCCGTAGTCCACCTTGGTGCTCACCTGGGCGGGGCGTACCGTCTGCCCGGCCCATCGGAACAAGGGCCCGGCGTTGCGGGCGCCCAGGTCGTAGATCCGGTTTTCCAGGCCGAAGGTCTCATCCTCCTCCAGCACAAAACCGTCCTGGGCCCCTTCCTCCCGGCGCAGCTCATACCGGCGGTAGCGGGTGTACAGGCCGTTGTCCGCCTTGACCTGGCTGCAGAGCAGGGCCAGCCCGCCCGGGCGGATGTCCAGCAGGATGGTGTCGGCCAGTTCCTTGTCCCCGGTCAGGAAGGAGGCGGCCAGCTCCCATTCATCGGGGAAATGCTTGCACCGGTAGAGGTTCAGACTGTGGTTGGTGCCGGTCTCGGGGAGCATCCAGATCTCCCGGTTCCAGCTGAACACGGTGGGAAAAGAGAGATGGAAATTTTCGCGCAGCACCGTTTTGGGTTCCCCGGGATGGTGAGGGTCGGTGAGATCAATGACCGCAATGTCCCCCTTGCCCTTGGCCATATCAAAGGCTTCACAGAAAAGCCAGCGCTTGTCCTCATGGGAAAAGAGCAGCGGGTCGGCGTACCAGAAGCCGGGCTTGCCGGGCAGGGGGGTATAGATGTTTTCCTCCCCCAATGCGGGCAAGGGGTCGCATCCCGGGGCGGTGGGCACCGGGCGCAGGGCGATGGTGTAGATTTCCTTCCACCCGGCCAGTTTTTTGACCAGACGCGCCGGGGGCATGTGCAAAGCGCGATAGAGCTGATTCATGCGAGGTTCTCCTTATGGCAGAGCGGGCGTCCCGTCCAGGACGGCGCGATAAATTTCCATGAGACGGCGGTAGTTATCCTCCGGCCCGAAGGCGGCCAGAGCGGCGGCACGGATGGCGGTCAGGTCGGCGGTCTGGCCCAGCGCGGGCAGAGCCCGGACGGCGTCGGCCAGGGCGTCCGGGTCTCCGGGGGCAAAGCGCAGCCCGTCCACTCCGGGGCGTACCATGGCCCCCACATTGCCCAGGTCGCTGGCAATGACCAGAGTGCCCATGACGTGGGCTTCCGCCGGGACCAGGGCGAAACTTTCATAGCACAGGCTGGGGGCCAGCACCGCCCTGCTCCGGGCAAAGAGGGCGTGAAGCTCCTCCCGGGACAGGCGGCCCAGCAGGTGCACCTTGGGCACTGCCTGCTGCCGGACCCAGTCTTCCAGCGGGCCATTGCCCACCAGCAAAAGGTCCGGGGCGTCGGGGTCGTCGGCCAGCCGCTTCCAGCCTTCCACGGCGGTGCGCAGGCCTTTCAGTTCTTCCAGCCGCCCGGCAAAGACGATCTGGTTTTTCCGGTCCTGCCAGGGTATGACCGGGGGCAGAGTTTCCCCCGTGGCGGCGGTGTTGGGCCGCACGAAAAGGCGGTCAGGGTCGAACACCCGGTGCCGGGTGTTGAATTCCAGCAGTTTCTGCCTGTCGAAGTCGGTGAGGGTGATGAGGTTGACCCAGCGGTAGGTACCCAGCAGCCGGTGGAAAGCATACACAAAAGCGCAGACAGCGCTCTGGGCCAGGCTGTCCCGGTAGCACCGGTGGCGCACCGCCTGCCAGAGCCCGCCACGGCAGCGGGGACAGTCCTCGCAGACCTTACCCTGCCGCAGCAGCACCCCGTTGGGGCAGAAGAGGCGGAAATTGTGCAGTGTCTGCACCACCGGCACCCCCATCGAGCGGGCGGCCCAGAACACCGACGGGCTGACGGTGAGCAGGGTGTTGTGCACATGGACCAGGTCGATGTGGTGGCGGCGGATGAGGGCGCGAACCTCCCGCCAGGTTTTGAAGCTGAACACCGCTTCCATCCCCATGGCGAGGGTCCCGCCCTCGTTGGTGCGCTCGTAGGTGAACACCTGATGGCCGTGGCGTTCCAACAGGGCCCGCTCGTCCGCAAAGACGGCATCCTCGCCCCCGGGCAGGCGGTAATGGCAGTGGACCAGCAGGATCGTATAGCTTGTTTTTTCCACCCTCATCCCTCCAACCCGTATAATTCGGCATTTTATCTATTATACCCTGTATGGCGATAAAAGGAAAGAGAAAGGGCGGATTTTCACCCTTGGATTTGTGGGGCATCAGCAGACGCAAAACCTTGCCGCCTCCAACAGAAAACCCCCGCGCCGCGAAGAAGCGGTGCGGGGGCGATTTTGTTTATACAGACAGGGGTATCAGCTGAACATGTTGATCAGGATACCGGCCGCCACAGCGGAACCGATGACGCCGGCCACGTTGGGGCCCATGGCGTGCATCAGCAGATAGTTGCGGGGGTTGTACTCCTGGCCGACCTTCTGGGAAACGCGGGCGGCCATGGGCACGGCGGAAACACCGGCCGAGCCGATGAGGGGATTGATCTTGCCGTGGGTGGCAGCACACATGACCTTGCCCAGCAGCACGCCGCCGGCGGTGCCCACACCGAAGGCGATGACGCCCAGGACGATGATCTCCACCGTCTGGACGTTCAGGAAGGTGGACGCGTTGGTGGTGCAGCCCACGCTGAAGCCCAGGAAGATGGTGATGATATTCATCAGTTCATTGCCGGCGGTCTTGGTGATACGCTCCACCACGCCGGATTCCTTCATCAGGTTGCCCATCATCAGGCAGCCCACCAGGATGGCTGCATCCGGCAGGGTCAGGCTGACAATGATGGTGACCATGATGGGGAAGATGATCTTCTCGGTCTTGGAGACCCGACGCGGAGGCTCCATGATGATCTGACGTTCCTTTTCGGTGGTCAGGGCGCGCATGATGGGAGGCTGGATAACCGGCACCAGTGCCATGTAGCAGTAGGCCGCCACGGCGATGGAGCCCAGCAGATGGGGTGCCAGCTTGGTGGTGGTGAAGATAGCCGTGGGGCCGTCGGCGCCGCCGATGATGCCGATGGAGGCAGCTTCGGGGCCGGTGAAGCCCAGCAGCTTGGCACCCAGGTAAGTAAAGAAGATGCCCAGCTGGGCGGCAGCGCCCAGCAACAGGCTGGAGGGACGGGCGATCAGGGGTTCAAAGTCGGTCATGGTGCCGATGCCCAGGAAGATCAGGGGCGGGTAAATGCCCAGCTTGACGCCCAGGTAGATGTAGTCGGCCATACCACCGGAACTGCCCAGCATTTCCCAGTTGATATGGTTGGTCTCGTTCAGGAAGATCTCCATATGGAACAGACCGTCCAGAGGCAGGTTGGTCATCAGCATACCGAAGCCGATGGGCAGCAACAGCAGAGGTTCGAACTGCTTGACGATGGCCAGGTACAACAGCACACAGGCCACCACCAGCATGATGGCATATTTCCAGCCGCCCTCCACAAAAAAGATCTGGGCCCAGCCGGAATTGGCAAAGATTTCTACAATATTCTGGATAATGCTCATACGCTCACCCTACCCTTCATGCCAGGAACGGCGTGGTGTTGGCGGCCACACCGGCATCGCCCCAACGACCGCGGCGGGAACCACCGACGGCGGGTGCGCGGCGGACGGCGCGGATGACACCGCCGCCCTCGGTGCAGGCAACAGCGGCGGCAATGGCAGCCACCACCTCAGCAGGGATACCGGCTTCCACCGCAGGGGCGGCGGGGGCCGGCGCGGGGGCCGGCTTGCGGGCCGGCGCGGCAGGCTTGGGGGCCGCGGGTTTGGGAGCAGCAGGCTTTTCGGCCCGGTCCATCATCTTGCCTTCCAGGGTGATGATCAGGCACAGCGCAACCAGCATGCCGAACACAAGCACCAGGCTGGTCACAACTACGTTTGCATCGCCGAATTCCAGGGCGAGCAGTGCGACGTGGGACATAGTTTCGATTCCTCCTTGCAGCATACCGCGGCGTCGAACCCGCGTTGTACAGGCAGTGACCGCAGAAGCGGCCAATTTAGAAACATTATAGCACGTTCCGCACGGTTTGTGTAGCACTTTTTTCAAAAAATTTGGTATGTTCGCCAACAAATGCAGGGTTATCAGTAACAGAGTCACAGAACAGCGTTCCCGTTTGTAGTATACTAATACACAAGGATACGGCCCTTGGGGGCCGCTTTCCGTCATCTCTCAACTTGCAAAGGAAGGTTTGTCATGAACTTTTTTGATATGTTCCGCCGTACCGACATCAACGAAGGGTTTGCCCGGTTCCAGTCCACCCCCGGAGCGGTGCTGCTGGATGTGCGCACCAGTGAGGAATACACCGCCGGTCACCTGCCCGGCAGCCGCAATCTGCCCCTGCACCTGCTGGACGCCCCGGGCATCCCCCTGCCCCCCACCGACACGCCAGTATTCCTGTACTGCCGCAGCGGTGCCCGCAGCGGGCAGGCCACAGCCTGGATGAAGGCCCACGGCTATACCAGGGCAGAGAACATCGGCGGTATCCTGGAGTACACCGGCCCGGTGGAAAAGTAAATTTTTGCGGATCGGACCACATACTCATACAAAGACCCCCGCCCCGGAAGCAATTTCCCGGGGCGGGGGTCTCTTCTATATGGCAGATGGAAAGAATCAGGCCTGGGCCGGGGATTCCCCGGTGGTGCCGGTGGGCAGCTGGGGCACCGCGGTGAGGATGCGCATGAACTCCTCGCCGCTGATGGTCTCCTTCTCGTACAGATACTTGGCGATCTCGTCCAGCTTGCCGCGGTTGTCCCGCAGGATTTGCAGGGCTTTCTGGTGCTGGGTGCGCACGATCTGCACCACCTGGCGGTCGATGTCGGCGGCGGTGGTCTCGCTGCAGGCCAGGGAGGCATCCCCGCCCAGATAGGCGTTGTTCACCGTTTCCAGGGCCACCATGTCGAAGTCGTCGGTCATGCCGTAACGGGTGACCATGGCCCGGGCCAGCCGGGTGGCCTGCTCAATATCGTTGGAGGCGCCGGTGGTCACCGAGCCGAAGACCAGTTCCTCGGCAGCACGACCGCCGGTAAAGGTGGCGATCTTGGCCAGCAGCTGTTCCTTGCTCATGAGCACCTGGTCCCCCTGCTCCACCTGCATGGTGAAGCCCAGGGCGCCGGAGGTGCGGGGCACGATGGTGATCTTCTGCACCGGGGCGCTGTTGGTCTGGATGGCCGCCACCAGGGCGTGGCCCACCTCGTGGTAAGCCACGATGCTGCGGTCCCTGTCGTTGAGGATCTGGTTCTTCTTCTGGGCACCGGCCAGGATGGTGTCCACGGCCTCCTGCAGGTCGTACTGGGTCACGGCCATCCGCTGATGGCGCACGGCGCTCAGGGCGGCCTCGTTGATGATGTTGGCCAGCTCGGCGCCGGAAGCACCGGAGGTCATGCGGGCCACAATGGCAAAGTCACAGTCGGGGCCCAGTTTGATCTTTTTGGCGTGCAGGCGCAAGATGGCCTCCCGTCCTTTCAGGTCGGGCAGCTCCACCGGCACCCGGCGGTCAAACCGGCCGGGACGGGTCAGGGCGGGGTCCAGAGATTCGGGACGGTTGGTGGCGGCCAGAATAATGACGCCCTTGGTGGCGTCAAAGCCGTCCATCTCGGTGAGCAGCTGGTTCAGGGTCTGTTCCCGCTCATCGTTGCCGCCCATGCCGGAGGCACCGTCCCGCTTTTTGCCGATGGTATCGATCTCATCAATAAAGACGATGCAAGGTGCTTTTTCATTGGCCTGCTTGAACAGGTCCCGCACCTTGGAGGCGCCCATGCCCACAAACATCTCCACGAACTCACTGCCCGCGATGCTGAAGAAGGGCACCCCGGCCTCGCCGGCCACGGCCCGGGCCAGCAGGGTCTTGCCGGTACCCGGAGGGCCCACCAGCAGCACGCCCTTGGGCATCTTGGCGCCGATGGCCTCGTATTTCTTGGGGTTGTGCAGGAAATCCACGATCTCCTGCAGGCTGTCCTTGGCCTCGTCCTCACCGGCCACGTCGGCAAACTTGATGGCGGTACCTTCCTCCACCACATACTGCTTGGCGCCGGATTTGCCGGTGCCGAACATCATGGCGTTTGGTCCGCCCATGTTGCCCATCCGTTTGCGCATCATGTAGCTGAACCAGGTGACCAGCAAAATCATGGGCAGGAACATCAGGATAATGTTCAGGATGGTGTCGATGGGGCCGGGGTCGTTGATGACCTTGTCAAACTTGACGCCCGCATCCTCCAGCCGGTCCACCAGTTTCAGGTCCTGGGCAATGGCGTTGGTCTCGTAGCTGTTGTTTTCTTTGTCGATAAAATAGATCTTCTCGTCGTCGATCTGCACGGTGCTGAGCTTGTCGTCCTCCAGCATCTGCAAAAAGGTGCCATAGTCCACCTGCTGGACCCCGGCCCGCAGCATCATGGGGAATACCAGGGTGTTGATGGCCAGCACGATGAGGAAGATCACCAGATAACTGATCCCAAGAGACTTCTTGGGGTCACGGGGTTTCTTGGTCTCCTGCATACAAAACAATCCTCTCTTTTGAAATGGGCCTTTTGACCCATGGGTATAGCATGGACCCGAAAAATGAACAGCTCGTGAAGTCATTTTGAACACAAGGAAAACATTGGAGATTTTTTCCCTTTCTAAACGCAAAAGCCGCCGGGGCGCGGGCTCCGGCGGCAGATTTTTGGGGAAAAGGGTTCAACGGACGGGGGATTCCAGCAGCCGCAAGGTCTTGGCGCCTGCATCCAGCTCCATCTCACAGCCCAGGGGCAGGGTGAGCATGGGGTGGGTGTGGCAGCAGTCGAACTGGGCCAGGATGGGCAGGCGGTTGTCCGGGCCCAGCACCTCCTGCAAAATTTCCCAGGGGGCCCGGCCGGTGCCGTTGTCGTCGAACTGTTCGTGCTTGCCCAGCACAATGCCGCCTACCCGGTCAAATACCCCCGCCAGCTTGAGCAGGGCGAAGGACCGCTCGATGGTACAGGCATCTTTGAGAGAGTCCTCCAGCAGCAGGATGTCCCCGGGGCGGATCTCCGGCATATAGGGAGTGCCGAAGACCCCTTCCATGGTGTTCAGGTTGCCGCCGATGAGCCGCCCACGGCAGTGTCCCGGCTGCACGCAGACCCACCGGTTGGGCTGCGGGGTCTTGGGGCGGTCCTGTGTGGCCCAGTCCAGGTACTCGTCGGTCCAGGTTTGCGGCATGGGGAAGGTGTAGGGCAGCGCCAGGTCCGCCGACAGCATCCCCGCAAAGTGAGCGAATGTCTCGTCCACATAGGGCGGCAATTCCCCGAAGGAGGAGGCCAGGGCCGGGCCGTAGAAGGTCACCAGGCCAGTTCTGGCGTAAACGGCCAGCAGCAGGGCGGTGGTGTCGGAGTAGCCGATGATGAGTTTGGGATGCTGTTTCAGATAGTCATAATCGAGATACGGCAGGATGGCGTTGGTATTGTTGCCGCCGATGGCCGCCATGAGCACCTTAACCCGGTCGTCCCGGAGCAGGCGGTTGAACTCCTCTGCCCGGTCCCGGATGGACCCGGAACGGTAGTAGTCCTGTTTGCCACACAGCATCCCGTCGATCACAGGAAAACCGTTGGCTTCCAGGTAGTGTTTTCCCCGCTCATACCGCACCGGCACGGTGGCAGAGATGGGCGAGGAAGCAGAAAATACCCCGATGCAGTCCCCGGGGCGCAGGGCTTCGGCTTTCATGACAAAACCTCCCGAAAAGCGGCAGGTCCCGGCTTGCGCCGGGACCTGCCGAAGATGATTGAAACGAGTATAGCACCGGGCCGGGTTGCCCGTCAAGGTTCCGCCACCTCCTGGGGAACGTCCACCCCTTCGGCGGCCTTCTCCAGCAGGCGTGCCTCCTCTTCCAGGGCCTGCTGGGTCAGGTTGAGGCCCTCGGTGAGGGCGGGGCTTGGGATGGTGGTATAAACATTTTCTGTGGGAATGCGGCTCATGTCATACAGCTGCAGCAGCAGGCGGCCGTCCCTGGTTTCGCACAGGGCGTTTCCCAGCTCGTACCGCCCGGGGTCCAGCCCCGTCATTTCCATCAGTTCGTCGGAGGTCCACCAGTTGCCTGTGTCTATGTCCACCAGGGCAGGTTGCCCCTGAGGATAGGCCCAGACATACCGGGGCTGCCGCCCCACCGCGGGAATCAACTTGATGATCATGCTGCCGCTGCCCTGTATGCCCAGTTCGGTCTCGCCCGTGGTCAGATCATAGATATATATCCATTGTTCGCCGTCTTCCACCGCAGTGTATACGATACGGTCCCCCATGCCCACAAAGTTGGTCAGATTTTCATGGGGAAGGTCCAGTTTCTGTGTGGTCCCCTGCACCGGGTCGTACAGCCAGCATTCCTGGTCGGCCTGCTCCCGCAGGGTATAGAAGGCGTTGTAGTTGCCGTACAGATACATGGTGCGCAGGTCCACCGGGGAACTGGTATGGGACAGCAGCAGATAGGGTCCGCAGCCGGAGAGCACCTCGGTATAGTAGGGGTCCGGGAGATCAAAGTAGGACACCTTTCCGTCCAGGCCGACGCGCACCCCACAATTTTCCGTAATAATATCCAGATTGCCCGACAAAAGGCTGCCGTACAGGGCCTGGCCGTCCCAGCACTTGAGATAGGTGCCCAGGTCATCCGGCAGCACAGCCAGGCGTTCCCGGGTCAGGCCATCGGCGCTGATGCGGTCCACATAGCTGGGCTGGCCCGCACTTTCATAGACCGCTTCCACATATTTTCTGCCGGCCTCGCCGGGGTATTCCACTACCCGTGCCTCTTCATAGTCCAGGTAGTACCCGTATTGTTCCTGTTTGTCCTGGCTTACCTCGGTACTGTCCGCCTGGTGGTAGAGCAGCACCGAACCGTCCTCCATGGGGATGATGGTGTCCTCCGCGTAGTTGATGTCGGAGAAAGCAAGGCAGTCCGTGCCGTCATGGCTGCATCCCGGCTTATTGCACACAGGGGTGACTTCTCCGGTATCAAAATCCACCCGGCTCACCAGATAATAGGGCCAGCGTCCGTTTCCGTCGAAGGAATGAAACTCCAGGAAATAGTACCCCCGGTCGTTGGCCCAGGGCAGTGGTTCCAGGTTCCCCATCGTCCAGGTCACGGCCGTTTCGGCGGTGTCGGCGGTCTCCGGGGTGGCGGCGGGGGCATTCTGCCCGCAGGCGGTGAGCAGGACCGGCACCAGGGCAAGCCCCAGGGCTTTGCGCAGCTTGGTCATTGGCTCACCTCCAGGTCACGGGGTCCCAGCTGCAGGCTGAAATAGTGGCGTTCGGACCGGCCCAGCTGGGTCCAGATGGAATCATCCATCCCGGTGGCACAGGTCATGAGGGCCTGCCCGTTTTGGCTGTACAGGCCGCTCTGTTCATAGTCGGTGCCCACCGGCACGGCCCAGTCCCCCAGGCCGTCCAGCTCGTTGAGTTCCACCCAGGCCAGCAGCGTATTGCCCACGTCAATGGGATGGGTTTCTTCGGTGCTGGCCCACAGGGACACCACCTTGCCGGTCAGGCTTTCCACTTCCAGGTCAAGGAGACAAATCTCCTGGTTCTCTCCGCCGAAAGCCGCCAGCCGCACAAAGCCCAGGGTGTCGGTGCTGTAATAGATCTGGCTGCCCCAGTAGCCAATTTCGGCGCGGATGGTGGCCAGCCATTCGCTGGGAAGCACCCTGCCGTAGGAAAGGCTGTCCAGGACGTCCTGCAGATACTGCTGCATGCTGGAGTCGGCCACCGTCATATCTTCTATATAGGACGCGCCGGACAGGTACATCCCGGCCATCTCGTCCCCTTCCTCATACAGGGAACGGGTGGCACCCCGGGCGGCCAGTTCCACCCGGGTGTTCAGCTGGCGCAGCAGATAGTAGTCGTCCCCGGTGGGCACGATGGAGGTGTAAGGGGTCTTCTGGTCCCGGGTCTGGCCCACCATGGCGGCATCGGTCAGGGCAAACCATCCCAGGGGGATGGCCGCCAGGGGCACGATGGCCGCCGCACACAGGGCCAGCATCCAGCCCCGTTTCAATTTCCGTCGTTTCACAGGGCACCCCCTTCTTCCGGTGCGGGCACCGCCTGCAGGGTGACGGTGACCGCCGTTCCCTTGCCGGGAGCACTGTCGATGGTCAGGGTGCCGCCGTGGGCCTGGGCGATGCGGCTGCACAGGGCCAGGCCCAGCCCGCTGCCCCCCTGCTTGCGGGCGCGGGATTTGTCCACCATGTAAAAGGGCTCGGTGACCCGGGCCAGCTGGTCGGCGGGAATGCCGCAGCCGTGGTCCCGTACCCGGAGCAGTACCGCCTTGCCCACCTGCTGGGCAGAAACGGTGATGGTCCCCCCGGGCCCTGCCTTGGCCGCATTGGTGATAAGGTTGAGCACCAGGTCGCAGAGCAGGTCGGTATCTCCCTGCACCCAAAGTCCGGTGGAGATCGCCTCCACCCGGGCGTGGCCGTTCTGTTCCAGGGCAGGGCGGGCGGCCTTGACAGCCTGGTTTACCGCCTTGTCCAGGGAGACCGGCTCCAGGGTCAGTTCCTCCTCGTCCAGGTGAAGCAGCTGGAGCAGTTTGCCGCTGAGGCTTTCCAGACGGTGGGCCTCATGGTAGATAGCCCTTGCCGCCTCCCGCTGTTCCGCCGGGTCGGGCCGCATGCTGCGCAAAAGGTCCGCATAGCCCAGGATGCCGGTCATGGGGGTTTTCAGCTCATGGGTAAAGGCCCCCATGAAGTCCTCCCGCTGTTGCACCGAAAGTTCCAGCGCCGCCACTTTGTCCTGTACGGCAGCGGCCATGCGGTCAAAGCTCTGGCTGAGCTGGCCGATCTCATCGTCGGTGCGCACGTCGGTGCGCAGGGCGTAGTCTCCCGCCGCGATCCGGCGGCTGGCCTGGTTGAGCACCGCCAGAGGCCGGATGAGCCTGCGGCTGAAGATGGCCGCGGCGGCTGCGGCCCCGATGACCACCGCTGCTTCCAGCAGCAAAAACCGCTGCAGGCTGCGGGAACGGGCGTCAAAGGCTTCCGACAGATCGTAGGCGGAAACCAGGGTCCAGTCGTCCAGCAGGTCGGTGCAGTAGACCCGCCACAGACTGTCGCCGCTGCGCAGAATCATGCGCTGGTCACTGCCGGGCAGGGCCGTTTTCTCCCAGGCGGCGGGCAGGCAGGAATAGACCGCCCCCTGCCCGGCGTCCCCATCGGTGCGGTAGAGGGCGGCCAGCTGGGCAGGTCCGCCTTCCGCCGGGTCCAGCAGATCGGCGCAGAAGTCCCGCAGGCCGGATTCGGTCACCGCCTCCCCCTGACGGTGGAGGGTAAGAATCTCGTTTTCCAGGGTATAGCAGAGCATATCATGGCGGTTCTGCTCCTGGTCGGCCAGAGAGGAAAGGCGGTCCTGGAAATCGCCATACAGAAGGGCACTGCCTCCCAGGGCGAAGAAGGTCACCACCACCAGCAGGATGGTGCAGACCAGTTTTTCCGAAAATCGCATAAGCGGTCCCCTTTCGGTGCGCCGGGGCCGGGCACCTTACTCTTTTTTCAGCCGGTATCCCACACGATAGACCGTCTCGATCTTATCGTGCCAGTTCAGTTTTTTGCGCAGCCGCTGGATGTGCAGGTCCAGGGTGCGGGTGTCGGCCATCTCACCGCCCCACACCCGCTCATACAACACATCCCGGTAGAGCGCCGCGCCCCGGTTGCGCATGAGCTGTTCCAGCAGGGCAAATTCCCGGGGGGTCAGGTCCACCGTTTTGCCGCCGCAGGTCACCCGGCGCTCGGTCAGATCCAGGGTCACATCAAAGGCAGTCAGGGTCTGCCCGCCCCGGCCGGTGCGGCGCAGGACCGCCTCCACCCGGGCGATGAGTTCCTCCACCTCAAAGGGCTTGACCAGATAGTCGTCCGCCCCCAGGCTCAGTCCCCTGACCCGGTCCTTCACGCTGGATTTGGCGGTGAGGAAGATCACCGGTGTGCCCATGGGCCGCAGGTATTCCAGCAGGTCGTACCCGTCCAGGCCGGGCAGCATGATGTCCAAAAGCGCCAGGTCGAAGTCATTGTCCTGGATGAGGTCGGCGGCGGTGACACCGTCGTTAGCCACGGTGCATTCATACCCGGCGCGGGTCAGGCTGACCTCGATCAACCGGGAAATGGTCTGTTCATCTTCTACAATCAGGATTCGGTTCATCCACATAAGCCCCCTTATATCTTATCATATGGAGCGATTGTACCCGAATTGTATCTGAAAATCCGAAAAAATGCCGCAAAAAAGGCAAGGCCCCCGGGTGGGGGCCTTGCGCAAAGCCGGGGTCATCAGCCGTGCAGCGCACTGCGCAGAGCCGCCAGCAGTTCGTTCTGGTAATTGGGATTGAAGGTGCCGTGGAGCAGCTTGGGCAGGGCTTCCTCCTGCAGGCGGCGCCAGCTTTCGGCTTCCTTGCCGGGCAGGATGGGCACAAACGCCACCCCGTTGGCCGCGGCGGCCTGGGCATCCCCCATGGCGTCGCCCACCATCATGACCTTGCGGCTCTCATACCCGCAGGCCAGCATGACGGCGATGGAGTTGGCCTTGCTGCCCACCTCCTGGCCAAAGATCACATCCGCGTGGCGGGACAGGCCATACCGAGTCCACTCGCTCTCGATGGCGGACTCGTTGGCCGCCGACACCACCGCCACATCCGCCACGGCGTGGAGCTGGCGCAGGCTGGCCTCCACCCCAGGGAAAGGCTCAAAGGTGGGTTCCAGGGCCTGAATCCGGCGGTTGCAGGCGTTGTTCCATTCCTGCAGTTTGCGCAAAGCCAGGCTGCCGGTGCGCAGCATCTCCTGCTGCAGGCTGGCGGTGCTCAGCTCCGAGGCCGTGCGCACCCAGGCGGCGATATCCTCCGAGCCGGGCACGTCCACACCCCGGTTTTTCAGCCGGTCAAAGATCTGGACCACACTCTCAAACCGGGGAATGCCCCGGGTGATGCCGGTGATGTTGATCTCCTTCCAGGCGGCGGTGATCATATCGGCATATTCATCCAGCGAGAACACACGGATCAGTTCCGGGCAGAAGACATTGCAGTGCTTGATGCGCACGGTGTCCATCACGCACCCGTCTGAGTCCATGCAAACCAGAAATTCCCGCTTCTTCACAAAATCCGTCAACGCACTTGCCATACCTGCCAGCCCCCCTGCTGTTCCATGTGTCTGCTTTACCATGATCCATACAGACTATATTCCTATCATAACAGAACCAGACAAAAAAGCCAAGAGTCTTTTTGTAAAAAAATGCCAAAAAATTCCGCACATTGCCCAAGTTTTCCACGTTTCTTTGTGCAAATCACGGGTGCCGGATTTACTTCTGTTTCGACATATCGGCGCCCAGTGCCTGGCCGATGGGCATGTGCAGCACCAGGCTGGCGGACTCATCCGCCGGGGTGGGCTGCTTGTTGATGACCACCAGCTCATTGCCCCGGAAATACCGCAGCAGCCCCGCCGCCGGGTACACCGCCAGGCTGGTGCCGCCCACAATGAGCAGGTCCGCCTG